>VFYY01000079.1 GCA_016871375.1 Acidimicrobiia bacterium | reverse complement strand
GTCGGGCGCCACCAGCGCGCCGCGCCCGCTGCCGGCGCTGGCGCGCATCTGGGACGGCGCGGTCTCGCCGCTCGACGTCGAGCGCCTCGCCGCCGAGGCCGACATCGTCTTCGTCGCGCTGCCGGAGGCCGCCGCCGCCGAGATCGGCGCCACGCTGCTGCCGCGCGGCGTCCGCGTCATCGACCTGTCGGGCGCCTTCCGCATCCGCAAGGACGCGGACCGCCAGCGCTGGTACCCGGCCACCGCCACGCTGCCGGCCGGCGTCGTCTACGGCCTCCCGGAGCGGCATGCCGACGCCATCCGCGGCGCAACGCTCGTCTCGTGCCCCGGCTGCTACCCCACGGCGGCGCTCCTCGCGCTGGAGCCGCTGGCCGAGGCCGGCCTCCTCGAGGGCCCGGTCGTCGTGGACGCGAAGTCGGGCATCTCCGGCGCGGGCAAGACGCCGAGCGAGCGGACGCACTTCTGCGAGAACCACGGGAGCGTGGCCGCGTACGGCGTCTTCTCGCACCGCCACACCGCGGAGATCGAGCAGGAGCTGGAGCGGCCCGTGACCTTCGTGCCGCACCTGGTGCCGCTCGACCGCGGCATCCTCGAGACGATCTACGCCTCGGCGCGCCGCGGCACCACCGAGCAGGACGTCAGCGAGGCGCTGCAGCGCGCCTACGCGTCGGCGCCGTTCGTGCGGCTCACCGGCGCCACGCTGCCCGAGATCAAGCACGTCGCCTACACCAACTTCTGCGACATCGGCTGGAAGGTGGACGAGGCAACGGGGCGGCTCGTGCTCGTGGCGGTGCTCGACAACCTGGTGAAGGGCGCCGCGGGCCAGGCGGTGCAGAACCTGAACATCGTGCTCGGCCTCGACGAGCGCACGGGCCTGTGCTGATGGCCCGCAGGCCCCTCGACGGGGCTCGGGGCAAGCGGCCCTTCGTCCTGAAGCTCGGCGGCGAGCTTCTCGAGCAGCCGCAGGACGTCGAGCGGGTCGCGAGAGGGATCGCGGCGCTCGCGCGGAAGACGCCGCTCGTCGTCGTCCACGGCGGCGGGAAGGAGATCGACGCGGCGCTGGCGACGGCGGGCATCCCGAAGCAGCAGGTGGACGGCCTCCGCGTCACGGACGAACGCACGCTCGAGGTCGTCGTCGCCGTGCTGGCAGGCGCCATCAACACGCGGCTGGTTGCGGCGGTGCGCCGGGCCGGCGCCCGGCCAGTCGGACTGACCGGTGCGGACGCGGCCGTCGTCACCGTTCGACGCGCGGCGCCGATCACCAGCGTGGCGGGACCGAAGGTGGATCTCGGCCTCGTTGGCGCTCCGACGAGCAACGGGACGCCGCGGCTGCTGACGGACCTGCTGGCGCGCGGCTACGTGCCGGTGGTGGCGTGCATCGGCGCCACGCGCGACGGACAGCTCCTGAACGTCAACGCCGACACGCTGGCCTCGCACCTGGCGGCGGACCTCGGCGCGTCGCGGCTGGTGATTGCGGGCGGCACGGCGGGCGTGCTGGACGAACGCGGCCGGACGATCGGCCGCCTCACGGGGCGCGACGCCGCCCGCCTGATCAAGGCGGGGACGGCCAACAAGGGCATGGTCGCCAAGCTCGAGGCGTGCCGCGCGGCGGTGCGCCGCGGCGTCGGCAACGTGGTGATTGCCAACGGACGCGAGGTCCGGCTCGAGCGACTCGTGGACACGGGTCCGGTGACCGGCTCCACACAGGTGGTGAGATGAGCGTGACACTCGACGACATCAAGGCGCGGGAATCGCGGCACGTGCTGCAGACGTACCGGCGGCAGCCGGTGGCGTTCGTCCGCGGCCGCGGTGCTCACCTCTACGACGTGGACGGGCGCGAGTACCTCGACTTCGTGTCCGGCATCGGCGTGACGTCGCTCGGCCACGCGCACCCGGGGCTGAGCGCGGCGATCGCCGACCAGGCGGCGACGCTGATACACACGTCGAACCTGTACTTCCACCCGTTCCAGGCGGAGGCGGCAGCGCGTCTGGCGCAGCTCTCGAAGCTGCCGCGCGCGTTCTTCTGCAACAGCGGCACCGAGGCGGTGGAGGCGTGCCTCAAGTTCGCGCGGCGCTACTGGTATACGCAGGGCATCACGGGCCGCACGTCGTTCGTCGCGGTGGAAGGCGGGTTTTCGGGCCGGACGCTGGGCGCGCTGTCGGTCACGCACGACGAGCACTACCGCGCGCCGTTTGCGCCGCTGCTCGAGGCCACCTTCGTCGATCCCGCACGGCCCGAGGCGCTGCTCGCGGCGGTGACGGACAAGACGGCGGCGGTGATCGCCGAGCCCATTCAGGGCGAGGGCGGCATCCGTCCGATGTCGCCGGCGTTCGCGGACGCGGTCAACGAGGCCTGCGCGCGCACGGGCACGCTCTATATCGCCGACGAAGTGCAGAGCGGTCTCGGGCGCACCGGCTACCCGTTCCACTACCAGGCGCTCGGCCTGAGGCCGGACCTGATCTCCGTGGGCAAGGCCCTCGGCGGCGGCCTGCCGGTGGGCGCGGCGCTCGTCTCCGAACGCGTGGCGCAGGCGGTCTCTCCCGGCGATCACGGCAGCACCTACGGCGGCAACCTGCTCGGCACCCGCGCGGCGGCGTTCGTCCTGGAACAGCTGCTCACCGGCGGGCTGCTCGAACACGTCCGCGCCGTGGGCGCGCATCTCGAGCGCCGGCTCCGCGCGCTCGCGCTGCAGCATCCGGCGATCGTCGAGGTGCGCGGCGCCGGGCTGATGCGCGGGCTGCAGCTCGCCGTCGACGCGGCGCCGATCATCGACACCGCGCGCGAGCGCGGGCTGCTCGTCAACCGCACCGACGAGAAGGTCGTGCGGCTGCTGCCGCCGCTCAACGTCCAGGCGGCCGAGATCGATCGCGGGATCGATCTGCTCGAGGCGGTCTTCGCCAGCGTCCCGTTGGAGGTACAGGTATGAGCCCGTTGACCGTTCTACGGGCGACGCATGCGTCGCCCCTGCAGCACAACGACGCCGACGTGGTAGGGTCGACCCATGGGTCGACCGTAGACGACGCGATGCTGCGGACGGCCAGCGTGGCCGAGGCGGGCGCAATCCACTCGCTCATCGTCGAGCACCTCGCTGAAGGGCACCTGCTGCCGCGGGAGCTGGAGGAGATCGCCGTCCACGCCCACCGTTTCGTCGTCGCCGTGCACGACGGCCAGGTGGTGGCCTGCGCCGAGCTCGCCCCCCTCAGCCGCGACGTCGCGGAGGTCCGCTCCGCCGTCGTCGGCCGCGGCTGGCGCAACGCGGGCCTCGGCACGCAGGTCCTCGACGAGCTGGTCCGCCGCGCCAGGATCGACGGCTTCGAGACGCTGTGCGCGTTCACCCACGCGCCGGCGTACTTCGTCCACCGCGGGTTCTCGATCGTGCCGCACTCGTGGCTGCCCGAGAAGATTCTCACCAACTGCCATTCCTGCGCGCTGTTCCGCCGCTGCGGCCAGTACGCCGTCGTCCGCTCGCTGCGTGGCTGACGTGGTCGGATCGACGACCGGCGTCTCGATCGAAGCGGTGGCCGGCGGCGTCACGGCGCCGGCAGGCTTCACGTCGTCCGCCCTGCACTGCGGCATCAAGGCGAAGAGCGGCGCCCTGGACCTTGCGGTGATCGCCGCGGACGCCACGTGTCCGGCGGCGGCACTGTTCACCGTGAACCTCGCCCAGGCGGCGCCCGTGACGCTGTCGAAGCAGCACCTCGAGAAGACCGGCGGCCGCGCGCGCGCGGTGGTGGTCAACAGCGGCTGCGCGAACGCCTGCACGGGCGTCGAGGGCTACACGCACGCATCCCGGATGGCGGCCGACACCGCCGCGGCGCTCGGCTGCCAGCCGCAGGACGTGCTGGTCAGCTCCACCGGCGTCATCGGCGTCATGCTGCCGATCGACAAGGTCTCCGCCGGCATCCGCACGGCCGGCGCGGCGCTCGCCCGTGGGAAGGGCAGCGAGACCGCGCGCGCCATCATGACCACCGACCCGTTCCCCAAGGAGCACGCGGTCGTCGTGCGCACCGCGCGCGGCCCGTTCACGATCGGCGGCACGGCCAAGGGCTCGGGCATGATCGAGCCGAACATGGCGACGATGCTGGGCTTCCTGACGACGGATGCCGAGGTGCCGCCGGCGCTGCTGCGCAAGGCCCTGCAGGAGTCGGCGGCCGACACCTTCAACGCCATCACGGTGGACGGCGAGTGCTCGACCAACGACTCGCTGTTCCTGCTCGCCTCCGGCGCCAGCGGCGTGGCGATCGACGACGACAGCTACCCGGCGCTGCTCGAGGGGCTGCTGGCCGTGTCGCGCGAGCTGGCCATCGGCATCGTTCGTGGCGGCGAAGGCGCCACCAAGCTGATTGCCGTCAACGTCAGCAACGCGCGCACGCGCGCCGAGGCGCGCCAGGTGGCGCGGACGATCGCCAACTCCCCGCTCGTGAAGACCGCCGTGCACGGCGCGGATCCGAACTGGGGCCGCATCGTGGCCGCGGCCGGACGCTCCGGCGTCCGCTTCGACGTCGACCGCGCAACCGTCCACGTCGGCGGCGTGCTGCTCTTCGAGAACGGCCTGCCGCACGACGATGCCGCCCCGGAAGCGGCGGAGCACCTGCAGGGGCAGTCCGTGCAGATCGACGTCAACCTGGGATCGGGCGGCGGCGCCACGGCGACGATCTGGACCTGCGACCTCAGCGCCGAGTACGTGCGCATCAACGGCGAGTACCGGACATGAATCCGCCGACCGCCCCGGCCGCGCGGGCGAAGGACTTCCTGTCGATCCTCGATCTCTCGCACGAGGACCTCGGGCGCCTGCTCGAGCTGGCCGCGCGCCTCAAGGCGGATCGCCCGCTCGGACGGCAGGCGCCGACGGCGGACGCGCTGGCCGGCTTCCACGTCGCGATGCTCTTCGAGAAGCCGTCGCTGCGCACGCGCGTCACGTTCGAGATCGCCGTCCGCGAGCTGGGCGGCTGGACGATGGACGTGCCGGGGCAGTTCGGGCTGGGCATCCGCGAGCCGCTGCCGGATGTGGCGCGGAACCTGGAGCGCTGGGTGAAGGCGCTCGTGATCCGGACGTTCGGCCACGACCGCGCGGCCACGCTCGCCGCCGCCGCGCCGAACCTCCACGTCATCAACGCCCTCAGCGATCAGGAGCATCCGTGCCAGGCGCTGGCGGACATGCTGACGTTCCGCGAGCACGTCGGGAGCTGGCGCGGCCGGACACTGGCGTACGTCGGCGACGGCAACAACGTCGCCACCTCGCTCGTGCACGCGGCGCCGCAGCTTGGCGTCCACGTGCACGTGGCCTCGCCCGCCGGGTTCGAGCTGCCTGCGCGCGTGGTTGACGACGCGACGCGGGTGGCGCGCGACGGCGCGGCGATCCGCGTGTTCCGCACGGCGCGGGAGGCGGTGGCCGGCGCGGACGCGGTCTACACGGACGTGTGGACGTCGATGGGCCAGGAAGACCAGGCGGCCGAGCGCGCGCCGGCGTTCACGCCGTTCCAGGTCAACCGCGAGCTCATGGCTGCCGCGCCCTCGGGCGCGCTCTTCATGCACTGCCTGCCCGCGCACCGCGGCGAGGAGGTCACCTCCGAGGTCTTCGACTCGGGCGCGTCCGTGGTCTTCGATCAGGCCGAGAACCGGCTCCACACGCAGAAGGCGCTGCTGTTGATGCTGGTGGGCGCCCGGTAGTCGTTCGGGTCGTTCGGGTCGTTCGGGGCGTTCGGGGCGTTCGGGTCGTTCGGGTCGTTCGGATCGTTCGGGGCGTTCGGGTCGTTCGGGTCGTTCGGATCGTTCGGATCGTTCGGATCGTTCGGGGCGTTCGGGGCGTTCGGATCGTTCGGAACGTTCGGAACGTTCGGAACGTTCGGAACGTTCGGAACGTTCGGAACGTTGACGAACGGCCCGAACGATCCGCACGGATCGAACGATTCGAACGAGTAGAATTGCGCCGTGAAGCCCTGGCTGGCCAACTACGATCCCGGCGTCCCGCATTCGCTCGCGCCCTATCCCGACAAGACGCTGCTCGACTACCTGACGCCGCTCGCGCGCGAGCACGGCGATCGGCCCGCGCTGCTCTTCAAGGGCGCCACCATCACCTATCGCCAGCTCGAGGCCGAGAGCGACGCGTTCGGCGAGGCCCTCGTCGCCCAGGGCGTGAAGCACGGCGACCGCGTCGCGCTGCTCCTCCCCAACTGCCCGCAGTTCTTCATCGCCGAGTTCGGCGCATGGAAGGCGGGCGCGATCGTGGTGCCGCTCAATCCGATCTACGCCGAGCGGGAGCTCGAGGCAACGCTCGTCAACACGGGGGCGACGCTCGTCGTCGCGCTGACGCCGTTCTACCAGCGCATCAAGAACATCCAGGCGCGCACGCAGGTGCGGCGCGTGATCGCCACCTCGATCAAGGAATACCTGCCGCCGCTGCTCCGCCTGCTGTTCACGATCTTCAAGGAAAAGAAGGACGGCCACCGCATCTCCATCGCCAGTGGCGATGTCTGGTTCCAGACGCTGCTGACCGGCCATCGGGGCGCGGCGAGGCCGCCGGTTGACGTCGGGCCCGACGACAGGGCGGTGATCCTGTCGAGCGGCGGCACCACGGGCACGCCGAAGGGCGTGGTCGGCCTGCACCGCCACTACGTCGCCGCCGGCCTGCAGCTCTACGAGTGGACGAAGGGCGCCCAGGAGCGGTGGACCGACGTCATCATGCTGCCGCTGCCGATGTTCCACGTCTACGCGAACGTGGGCGTGCAGCCGCTCGCCTTCGTCGGTCCCAATCCGCTCTCGATCGTCCCGAACCCGCGCGACATCGCCGACCTGCTGAAGACGATCCGCCAGGTGAAGCCGGCGTTCTTCAACGGCATCCCGACGCTGTACACGGCCATCCTCAACCACCCCGACGTGCGCGCCGGGAAGGTCGATCTCAGCTCGATCAAGCTGTGCTTCTCGGGCGCCGCGGCGCTCATGGCGGAGACGAAGAAGCAGTTCGAGGCGGCCACCGGCTCGACGATCGCGGAAGGCTACTCGCTGACCGAAGGCATGATGGCGTGCTGCGTGAACCCGGTGAAGGGCGCCAACAAGATCGGCTCCATCGGCATGCCGCTCCCCGACGTCGACGTCCGCATCGTCGATGCGGAAGACGGCCATCACGAGCTGCCGATCGGCGAAGTGGGCGAGCTGATCATGCGCGCGCCGCAGCACCTCTCCGAGTACTGGCAGAACCCCGGCGAGACGGCGGAGGCGCTGCGGCAGCACGGGCCCGGCGACCCGTGGCTGCACACGGGCGACCTCGCCTACATGGACCAGGACGGCTACATCTTCCTCGTCGATCGCAAGAAGGACATGATGAAGACCAGCGGCTTCCAGGTGTGGCCGCGCGAGATCGAGGAAGTGCTCGCGGCGCACCCGGCGGTGAAGGAAGCCAGCGTGGCCGGCATGCCGGACGCGGCCAAGGGCGAGGTGCCCTACGCCTGGGTCGTGCTCAAGGAAGGCGCCTCGGCGACCGCCGAAGAGCTGCGCGCGTTCTGCCGCGAGCGCCTGGCGCCCTACAAGGTCCCGGTCAAGGTGGAATTCCGCGACGACCTGCCGAAGACGATGATCGGCAAGGTGCTGCGGCGCGTGCTCGTCGCAGAAGCGCGCGTTACAGCCCGATAGCCTTCACCTCGATTCGGGCGTCCTCGAACGCCGTGCGGATGCGGGCGGCCAGCTCCGCCGCGCCCGGCGTGTCGCCATGCACGCAGATCGTGTCCACGATCAGCGGAACCGTGCTGCCGTCGATGGCTTCCACGGCCTGATCGCGCACCATCCGCAGCGCGCGCTGCACGACCGCCTCCGGATCGTGGATGACCGCGCCAGGCTGCCGGCGCGAGACGAGCGCGCCGTCGGGCTGATACGCGCGGTCCGCAAATGCCTCACAGGCGGTGCGCAGTCCCGCCCGGCGACCGGCCGCGTTCAGCTCGGAGCCGGGCAGGCCGAAGAGCATCATCGACTTGTCGATCGTGGCCGTGGCGCGCGCCACCGCCTCGGCAAGCGCGGCATCGCGGGCGGCCATGTTGAACAGCGCACCGTGCGGCTTGACGTGCTGTAACCGCACACCTTGTGCAGCCGCAATCGCGGCGAGCGCCCCGACCTGGTAGACGACGAAATCCTCGACGTCGCGAGGGGCGACCTGCAGCTCGCGGCGGCCGAAGCCCTCGAGGTCTGGAAAGCCCGGATGCGCGCCCACGGCGACGCCGTGGGCCCGCGCCAGCTCGATCGTCGCGCGCATGATGCCAGGGTCGCCGGCGTGGAACCCGCACGCGACATTGGCTGAGGTAATGAACCTCATCAAATCCCGGTCGCCCGTAGTCCCTTCGCCGACGTCGGCGTTCAAGTCAATTCTCACGGTCGAGCCCGGTCCGCGAACACAGTTGTAATTGTGCCCACATTCCTGGGGGGCGCCTCAACCAGACATCGCGGTTTTGCTCGGAAATTCGAGCGGCACAGCCGTTGCCGATCAAGGCTGGCGTCGGTCTGTGGTTTACGGCAGAAAAGCCGTAAATGCTGGGGGGAGCCAGGCCGGCATGGGCAGGACGGACGCGTAAGCGCCCGTCCTGTTTTTTTTGGCAGTCGGCAGTCTGCGGTCGGCAGTCAGCAGGGTTTCTTCCCTTAGCGCGGTTTCGACTTCTTCGTAGTGTCCGGCTTGAGCCGGACCACACACGGCGGTGCCGATCAACGTGGTCCGGCTAAAGCCGGACACTACGATGTTTCAGTCCGGCTAAAGCCGGACACTACGACGTTTCAGAAACCGCTCTAGACCCCTGCGCCTTCCGGGTACTCGAGCGCCAGCTTGAGCTCGCGCGCGAGCGTGTCGACGGTCGTCCCGCTGCGCTTCCACGCGCCGTCGGTCTCGAAGCGCAGGTCGCCGATGCGGCGGCCCCACGGCGCGATGACGCGGCCGATCGCCCGAAAGTCCGTGCGGTCCACGTGCTCCTGGTCGAGCCGCCGCACCACGTCCGGCGCGACGCGGATGAACGCCCGCAGCGCGGTCGCCGACTTGATGCTGTACTTGCGGCCGCCCCACGCGGCGCCGAACACCACCGAGACCTGCTTGAGGTAGTTGACGAAGAACTTCCTCGAGTCCTCGCGGAAGTCGGCGGACTTCTTCGGGCCGCCGAAGGCGTCGCTGGCAAACAGCTTCTTCAGCTCCTGCGCGAGCGGCGCCTGCGCCACCCGGCCGCGGCCGACGCCGAGCAGCTTGATCTCGCCGTGCAGCGGCGAGTCCTCGCGGTCGTTCAGCGCGCGCACCACGTCGTGCGCGGCCGCCAGCGCATCGTCGCGATAGAGCTGCCGGCCCGAGAGCGTGACGAGGTGCGACGCGTTGAGGCGCGTGTGCTTGGCGTTGATCGTGACGAACATCTGCACGACGTGATCTTCGGGGAGGCGGTCGAAGATGATCGCCGGCACCGTGAAGTCGGTGTCGCGGATGTTGTCGATGTCCGCGTGCAGTGCCAGCAGGCGGTGCTGGCCGTCGATGGCGCGCAGGATGCCCTCGCGCTCCGGCACCTTGAGGCGGCCCACGACGGCGCCGGCCTCGATGGGCTCGAAGCCAAGCTTCTCGTCGCACGAGATGATGACCGCGCCGGGAATCGACGGCAGGTCCCGCGCCTGGCGGCACTGCTCGTAATACTGGACGATTTCGTCGATCTTTCGCCTGATGATCTGGCGCTGGTAGGCCTTCTCGCTGGACGCGATGCGGCGCTCCAGCAGGTCCCAGTTCACCTTCGACGGCGCCTTCTTCTTGCCCCCACGAACAGGCTGGCCCGACTCGCCGTAGCTCAGGACCTCGAACCGGACCAGCTTGTCGATGTCCGACGCGGTCAGGGAGGCCTGGTAGAACTGCACGCCAAACTGCTGCATCCGGATGGCAGCGACGTTTATCATGTAGGGTCCTCTCCGGCGGCCAGACGTGGCCGGGCGGAAGTGGCGAATTGTAGCGATCTGCGGGCCATCTGCTCAACCCGTTTTACGACATTTTTTCGACGATTTTGCGCGTGGCGTCACGCTGCGTGACGGTATCCGGCACCGGCGCAAGGAGTTATGGAAATGGTCGCTCGTCTCACCACGGCCGTCGCGGCCGTGGCCGTCCTCCTCGGCGCCGAAGCTCAGCCGGTCGCCGCGCAGGCTCAGGCCGACACCCCGGCCCCTGTCACCCGGGCGCCAATCGACTACGCCACGGCCCGGCTCGAGCGGCGCCTGGAAGCGGCCCGTGCCTCCGGTGCGATCAGCCTCGACGGCGCGCTCGACGAGCCGTCGTGGAGCCGCGCGCCGCTCGCCAACCGTTTCATTCAGAACGATCCGCGCGAAGGCACACCGGCCACCTTCGACACCGACGTCCGCGTGCTCTACGACGACAACGCGCTCTACTTCGGCGTCTACGCGCGTGACGACGAGCCGTCGCGGATCACCGTCAACGACATCAAGAAGGACTTCAATACCGGCAACAGCGACGGCTTCCGCATCATCCTCGACACCTTTCACGACGAGCGGAACGGGTACCAGTTCGCCACCAACCCCGCGGGCGCGAAGTGGGACTCGCAGATGTCCAACGAAGAGCGCGAGAACAACTCCGACTGGGACGGCATCTGGGACGTGGCGACCCGCATCACGGAGACCGGCTGGTACGCGGAGATTCGCATTCCCTTCCGCACGCTGAAGTTCACGCCGGCCGACCTGCAGACATGGGGCGTCAACTTCGAGCGGAAGATCCGCCGCCTCAACGAGGACAGCTACTGGTCGCCGCTGCCGCGCATCTACGATCTGAACCGCGTGTCGCTCGCGGGCACGGTCGAGGGCCTGCGCGGCGTGCGGCCGGGGCGGAACATCCGCATCAAGCCGTACGCGGCCACCACCTCGAACACCGTGCGCGGCCTCTCCACGCAGGGCGATGTGGACGCGGGCATCGACGTGAAGTACGGCGTGACCACCGGCCTCGTGTGGGACTTCACGGTCAACACGGACTTCTCCCAGGCCGAGGCCGACGAGCAGCAGGTCAACCTCACGCGCTTCAGCCTCTTCTTCCCCGAGAAGCGCGATTTCTTTCTCGAGAACTCGGGGATCTTCCAGTTCGGCCAGGGCGGCAACCAGGGCCAGGGCGGCGGCCAGAACCAGAACGCCTCCGGCGACATGCGCATCTTCTTCAGCCGCCGCATCGGGCTGTCGGCAGCGGGTGAGGCGATCCCGATTCTCGCGGGCACGCGGCTGACGGGCCGCCAGGGCCGGTATTCGGTCGGCGTCCTCAACATCCAGCAGCGCGAGCAGGGCGCGGTCCCCGGAACGAACTTCGCCGCGCTGCGCCTGCGCCGCGACATCCTCGCCAACTCCGACATCGGGGCCATCGTCCTCAACAAGGAACAGTTCGGGCCGCACTACAACCGGCTCGCGGGCGTGGACGCGAACTTCCGCTTCGGCTTCCTGAACGTGGACGGCTTCGTCACGAAGACGTTCTCGCCCGACGCCGCGCTGAGCGGACGCCGGGGCAACGACGTCGGCGCGCGCACCTCGTACTCGTTCTCGAGCCCGGGGTGGCAGCTGCAGTCGTCGTTCAGCGCGATCGGGGAGCGCTTCAACGACGAGATGGGGTTCGTGCGGCGGCAGGGCGTCAACTACCTCGACGGCAACTACGGGCCGCGCCTGCGCTTCGCGCGGTTCGCGAAATGGATGCGGCAGACGCGCCCGCACTGGGAGGTGGACGTCTTCACGCGCCAGAGCGACGGCACGCTGGACTCGCGCTACCAGGGGTTCCACTGGAACGTGAACTTCCAGGACGGCTCGAACCTCGAGGTCGGGAAGAACACCAGCGTCGAGGACCTGCGCGCGCCGTTCACGATCAACAACTCGCGCGGCATCAGAGTGAATGCCGGACGGCACGAGTTCGGGGAGTGGTTCTACTTCTACAACATGAGCAACGCGCGCCGGGTCTCGGTGTACACGCGCGCGTCCACCGGCGTCTTCTACGACGGCTACCGCCGTTCCTATGCGGCGGGGCCGTCCCTCCGCCTCAACGAGAACCTCAACGCCTCGGTGAGCGTGCAGATCAACGACGTGGACCTGTCCTCGGGATCGTTCGTGACCAAGCTGCTGACCACGCGCGTGAACTACAACTTCAACACCAAGATGTTCTTCAACGCGCTCGTGCAGTACAACAGCGACAACGCGCAGTGGACGTCGAACCTGCGGTTCAACATCATCCACCGCCCGCTGAGCGACTTCTTCCTGGTCTACAACGAGCGGCGTGACGAGCGCACGGGACAGATGCTCACGCGGGCGCTGATTGCAAAGATGACTTATCTCGTCGCGTTCTGACGAGACGCTCCTTCAGCTTCACGAGGCCGAAGAGCGCCACGCTGAAGAGCACGCAGGCCAGCACGGAGACCGCGAACGGCAGCCGCCGGTGAATCGGCGCGGTCAGGACGCCGTACACCATCTCCACGTGAATCCAGTAGACGAAGAGCGACGACAGCCCGAACTCACGCAGCGGCGAGCGTCCCGGCAGCAGGTTCCACGCGTAGGCGAGCGGCAGCAGCGCGATGAGGATGCCGAGGCGGAGGAAGAAGAACGTCGGCGAGCTCGTCCAGAAGTTCGTCTGCTCGTAGATCGGTGGCAGGTAGGACGCCGCGTAGCCGCCGGCGGCGATGACCGCGCCGATGACCGCAAACGCGGCGTTCAGGCGGCGCTCCTGCCGGTCGGTTCGCGCCGCGTCGATGCAGAGCCCCACGGCCGCGCCGGCCAGCAGGAAGCCTCCCCACGGAAACAGCGTGAACGTCGTCCGGCCCGGTGACGGACGCAGATACGCTTCAATCAGATCCGGCAGCGGGGCCAGCAGATCCGTCGTGCGGACGATCGGCGTCAGCATGGTTACCGCGACCGCGGCCACCGTCAGCAGCAGCGCGCGTAGCCACGCCGTGCGGCCGGCGGCCCACAGCAGCGCGGCCGCCAGCATCGACAGCCCCATGATGTTCAGGATGTCCACCTTGAGGATCGTTCTTTCGACGGGGCCGCCGCTGATCAGCCAGGACTGAAGACGGAAGAGGAACGCGAGGCCGACGATCTCCCAGCCCCGGCGGCGCAGGGCCGCCGCGGCGTCCGCGGCGGTCTGCCCCTTGCGCAGCCGCGAGCCGCCGGCCAGCGCGATCGCCACGCCCGCCAGAAAGAGGAAGATCGGCGCGCCGAACCCGCCGAGCACCATCGACCACCCGTACGCCGACTGGCCGCGGTCCTCGACGCGCGTCCACGAGTCCAGCGTGTGCGCCTCGATCATGATCAGCACGGCGACGCCGCGCAGCCAGTCGAGGTAGCCGCGTCTCATCCCTCGACCTTGCTCGGGATGACCCTGAGCGCAAGTCGAAGGGTCATGGATGCAGCTCGAACGTGGTGGTGAGCTCGATGTCCTGCCGCATCGAGTGCCATACCGAGCAGTAGGTGTCGCGGGAGAGCTGGATGGCGCGCTCCACGGCTTCGCGCGGCACGCCGCCGCTCACGTGGAAGTGCAGCGCCACGCGCACGAACCGGCGCGGCGGGTCGGGCGCCCGCTCCGCGGTCAGCGACGTGCGCAGGCCGGTCAACGGGTGGCGCCCCTTCTGCAGGAGGGAGACGACGTCGGCCGCCATGCAGCCGGCGAGGCCGAACGCCGCCGCCTGCAGGGGCGAGGGCCCGTCCTTGCCGTCGGCGTCGATGACGATGGCGCTGGGACCGCTCGTGGCGCCGAACCGGAGCCCGTCGGACCAGACCAGTTCGGCGGTCAGGGGCGGTTTCGGGGCCGTCATGACGCCATTTTCGCCGAGACACGCCACAGAGACACAGAGTCACAGAGAAAAAAAGAAACTCTGTGTCTCTGTGACTCTGTGGCCCGGAATACATCCAGCGCCGAACGGCCTGCGTAGAGAGGCCAGATGCGCCTCTGCCTGTCCGCCGTGATGGTCCTGGCTGTGACCGTACCCGCCCGGGCGCAGGATCCCGTCGCCTACAGGGTTGACGTCACCGCCGTGGCGCCGCGCACCGCCGCCTCCAGCATGACGCTGCGGAGCGGGATGTTCTCGCAGCTCTTTCTGGAGTCCCCTGCCGACGTCCTGCGCGGCGTCCCCGGGCTGGTGATTGCGCAGCATGCGGGCGGCGGCAAGTCCGACCAATACCTCATTCGCGGGTTCGATGCGGACCACGGCACGGACATCCTGCTGGCCGTGGACGGCGTGCCCGTGAACATGGTCAGCCACGCGCACGGCCAGGGGTACGCGGACCTGCACTTCGTCATTCCTGAAACTGTCGAGCGCGTGGACGTCCACAAGGGGCCCTACTACCCGGAGTTCGGCAACCTCGCGACGGCGGGCGCCGTACAGCTCGCCACGCGCAGCCGCTTCGAGCGGCCCTTCGTGCGCCTGCAGGCGGGCAGCTTCGGGACCGCGCGGGCTGTGTTCGGCGTCTCACCGCGGCAGGCCGACGGGTGGCTCGCGGGCGAGCTGCACCTGACGGACGGCCCGTTCCGCCACCCGCAGGACTTCACGCGCGCGAACCTCGCCGGCAAGTGGCGGGCGACGCTGCGCGACGGCCACGCGCTCACGATCGCGGCGTCCGGCTACCGCGGGCAGTGGCACGCGTCGGGCCAGATCCCTGCGCGTCTGGTGGACAGCGGACGGCTGGACCGGTTCGACGCCGTCGATCCAAGCGAAGGCGGCCGCACCACGCGCGCGCAGGCTTGGACCCTCTATGAGGGGCGGCTGGGCAATGCGCGGATCTCCGCGCAGACCTACGTCGTGGACTACGCGCTCGATCTGTTCTCCAACTTCACCTTCTTCGCGCGCGATGCGCGGAGCGGCGACGGCATCCTCCAGCGCGACCGCCGCACGGCGCTTGGCGGACGCGTCGCCGGCGTCCAGCCGCACAGGCTCGGCCGGTTCCCGGCCGTGGCGATGGCCGGCGCGGACTGGCGGCGCGACGGGATCGACGTCGGCCTGACCTATCAGCAGCGGCGCGAGCGCATCGAGGACGTCGCGCGGTCCGACGTGCGCGAGCGCGATCTGGGCTTCTACGCGCAGGAGGAAGTGATCTTCAACCACCGCGTCCGCGCCATCGCCGGCCTTCGCCACGACCGGTTCGCGTTCGACGTCCGCGCGCGGGGCACCGGCCCGGAGGGCGCGCGGCACCCGTCGGTCACGGGGCCCAAGGCAAGCGTGATCGTGTCACCCGGCGGCAGCCCCGACCTGCAGGTCTTCGCCAACTACGGCCGCGGGTTCCACAGCAACGACGCGCGCGCGGCGGTCAGCAGTCCCACGGCGCCCGTCCTGCCCGCCTCACACGGCTACGAAGTGGGCGCGCGGCGGGCACTCGGGCGGCGCGCAGAAGTCTCGGCCGCGTGGTGGCTGCTCGATCTGGAGAGCGAGTTCACGTGGGTCGGCGATGAAGGCGTCACCGAGGCCGGCGGCGCCACGCGCCGGCGCGGCGTCGAGGTCGAAGCGCGTGCGCGGCTCGCCGGCGAGCTGTGGGCGGAGGCGGACGTGACCGCGTCGCGCGGGCGCTACCGCGAGACCGGCGAGCTGATTGCGCGCGCGCCGCGCTTCACGATGAACGCCGCGCTGGTGCTCAACGACTGGAAGGACTGGTCAGCGCAGCTGCGCGCGCGGCACGTCAGCGATCACCCGGCCGTCGAAGACGGATCCGTGAACGCCGCGGGCTTCACGATTGCCGACATGCACGTGCGGCGGGCGCTGTCGCCGAAGTGGGATGTGCTGGTGTCGGTGGACAACCTGTTCGACGCGAGCTACCGCGAGGCGCAGACGTTCTTCCCTTCCCGCCTCGCGGCCGAGCCGGCCGCCGTGGACGACATCCACTTCACGCCCGGCAACCCGCGCGCGATTCGCGTGGGCGTCGAGTACCGGTTTTAGCGCGCGGCGCTCTGCACCGGAGCGCCGCCGCCTTTCTTCCCGCCGAACAGCCCCGCGAAAATCAGCCACGCGAGCGGCAACGCCACCAGGCCGTAACTGAGGTAGATGCCGTAGATGCCATCGGGCCCGTACGGCTCGGTGGCGACGTGCAGCGGCTCGCTGTACGGAAAGATGTTCGCCTCGGTCAGCTCGTGGAACCCGTAGATCAGGAGCTGCACGACGAACACCGCGAGGAAGACCGCCGTGACCTGGAAGAAGAGCGCCAGGTTCACGCGGTGGCCGTACTTCGACCACAGCCAGGCGACGACCGCCGCGCAGAGGGTGCCGAGCGCCGCGCCCGCGATCAGGTTCGTCGCCTGCACCTGAAACAGCAGCGTCCCCATCAGCAGCGCCGTCTCCATCCCCTCGCGCGTGATCATCAGCGTGGTGAAGAGGAAGACGCCCAGGAACGCCCTCGCGCCGGTCTGCAGCGCGGAGCTCTCGAGGCGCGCCTCGATCTCCCGCTTCAGGCGCCTGGCGTGCCGCCACATGTGGACGATCAGCGTGGCCACCAGGACCGCGGCAGTCAGCGCCAGCACGCCTTCCCAGAGGGCCTGGTTGGACGCGCGCTGGAACAGCATGGCCGCGCCGATGCTCACGAGAATCGAGATGCCGATGCCCCAGTGCACCGCCGGCACGAGCTGCGCCCGGCCGGTCTTGCGGAGGTACGCGAGGCTGATGGCGACGATCAGGAAGGCTTCGAGCCCTTCCCGGAGAGTGATGACGAACGCCTGAAACATAAGCGACGCTTCAAAATGAGAACGGGTCGCAAATATATCACGGCGGGTGAGGCTGGTAAGGCGGGTAGGGCCAGTGGGCGTTCTTACCCGCCCTACTCGCCGTACCCGCCCCACTCGCCCTTACTTGATTGGAATCGTCCAGAAGTAGATGGTCCGGCCGTTCACGTTCTGCGTCGAGATCGGCTTGGCGTCGCCCATGTCGAACGCGTGCGACACGACGCGGGTCCCCGGCTTCAGCTCCGCGTTGAGCTTGGGGATGAGCTTCAGGTTCAGCGACGGCAGCAGGTAGAGGGTGACGACCGTCGCCTCGCTGATGTTGGTCGTGAACAGGTCCTGGTTCAGGAAGCGGACCCGGCTTTCCTGCCCCGACGCCTTGAGGTTTTCCGTCGCCTCGCGGATGCGCTGCGGGTCGATGTCGATGCCGACCCCGCGCGCGCCGTAGGTCCGCGCCGCCGTGATTGGAATTCGTCCATCGCCCGACCCGAGGTCGTACACGACGTCGCTGTTGGTCACCTTCGCGAGCTTGAGCATCGCGTCGACCACTTCCTGCGGGGTGGGCACGAAGATGACGTCCGGCGACCGCAGCGGGGCCGGCTGCTGCGCCGACGAGGGCGCGACCAGCGCCGCCAGAATCGCAAACGACAGGACGAAAGCACGAAGTCTCATGGGCCTCCTCATGGCTTAGGAATGCTGGCGGCGGGATTATATCGTGGCGGGTGGGGCAAGTAAGGCCGGTAGGGGTTCCCAGCCTCCCCACTCGCCCCACCGGCCTTACCCGCCCTATGCTGTCTCCATGGCGGTCGTGGTCCAGAAATACGGGGGCAGCAGCGTCGCCGACGTGCGCAAGCTGAAGCAGGTGGCCGAGCGCGTCATGCGCACCCGCCAGGCCGGCCACGACGTCGTGGTGGTCGTCTCGGCCATGGGCGACACCACCGACGACCTCCTCGCCACCGCCAAGCAGGTCTCGCCGAACCCCTCGCGCCGCGAGCTCGACATGCTGCTCTCGGCCGGCGAGCGCATCTCGATGGCGCTGCTCTCGATGGCCATCCGCGAGCTGGGCGGCGACGCGATCAGCTTTACCGGCAGCCAGTCGGGGATCATCACCAACGATCGCCACGTGGACGCGCGCATCATCGAAGTGCGTCCGTTCCGCGTGCAGGACGAGCTTGCGCGCGGGAAGATCGTCGTCATCGCCGGCTTCCAGGGCGTCTCGTATCGGAAGGAAGTGACCACGCTCGGGCGCGGCGGCAGCGATACGACCGCGGTGGCGATGGCCGCCGCGCTCGATGCCGAGTACTGCGAGATCTGCTCCGACGTGGACGGCGTCTACTCGGCCGACCCGCGCGTCGTGCCGGCGGCGAAGCGCATCGGCGTCCTCTCCTACGAGGAGACGCAGGAGATGGCGGAAGCCGGCGCGAAGGTGCTCAACGCGCAGGCGGTGGAGTTCGCGAAGGACAAGGGGATCGCGATCTACGCGCGCGCCACGGCCGGCCCGCTGCCGGGTCCCGATCCCTCGAGCGATGGCACCGTGGTCCGGAAGTCCGCGCCGCGCATGCCCGGCGCCGTCGTCGGCGTCGCCAGCGAGAAGGACGTCATCGTCCTCGAGAGCGAGGCGCCCGCCGCGGACACGCTGGCCTTGCTCGACGAGCGCAGCGTGGCCGGCAAGCAGCTCCACGTCTTCGGCGATCGGCTGACCGTCGTCATCTCGCGCGAGAACCTGCACGACGAAGCCAGCGTCCGCGAGGCGATGCAGCGCCGCCTCGGCGGCCGCGCCCGCCTCGTGGACGGCCTTGCCGCCGTCAGCGTCGTCGGCGCCGGCATCAACGCCAGCTACGCGAACGTCCGCGCGGGAGCGGAGACGCTCGCCGCGGCGGGCATCACGCCCGCCGGCACCGCCACCTCATCGTTTCGCATTACCTGGATGATCCCGCGCGACCGCACCAACGAGGCCGTGCAGGCGTTGCACCGCCGTTTCATCGAAGCCGTTCAGCCGCTCCTCCCGTAGGGCGGGTGGGGCGGGTGGGGCTGG
>VFYY01000078.1 GCA_016871375.1 Acidimicrobiia bacterium | reverse complement strand
CCTCGGTGGACACCCAAAACCGACAATTAATCGACACCTCAAAACCGACAATTAACTGACGACGGCCGAGACGTTGACGCCGGCGATGGACGTGTAGTCCCTCGCGGCCATGAGCAACGTCTTGGAGCCACACAAGCAGCAAGAAGTCCTCGCGCTCGGTCGGCTGGGATGGACGCTCACGCGCATCGGGCGCGCGACGGGCGTCCATCGCGTCACGGTTGGTGAGTACCTGCGCGCGGCGGGGATTCCCATCCGCCGACGCGGTCGGCCAGGCGAAGGTCTACCAAAACCGACAATTTCCGCGGAGGTGTCCACCGACTCGGTGCCGGAGCCGACCGCCACGAGCGACGTGTCCCCCGACTCGGGGCCGGCGACGCGGCCCAGCCGAGCGCCGAGTGCCAGCGCCTGCGAGCCCTATCGCGCGCTGATTGAGACGGCGCTGACGCGTGGGCGGAATGCGATGGCGATCTGGCAGGACCTGGTCGAGGACCACGGCTTCACGGCCCGGTACGCCAGCGTGCGGCGCTTCGTCGTCACGCTTCGCGGCGCGACCACGCCCGAGGCGTACGTCGTGATCCCGACGGTGCCTGGCCAAGAAGGCCAAGTCGATTACGGCGACGGGCCGATGGTGCGGTGGCCGGAGACCGGCAAGTACCGCCGCACGCGCTTGTTTCTCCTGACGCTCGCGCATTCGCGCAAGGCGGTGCGGCTCCTGACCTGGAAATCGAGTGCGCAGATCTGGAGCGAGCTGCACGAGCGGGCCTTCCGTCGCCTCGGCGGCGTGCCGGCCGTCATCGTCCTCGACAATCTCAAGGAAGGCGTCCTCACGCCGGACATCTACGATCCGGCGCTCAACCCGCTCTATCGGGATGTGCTCGCGCACTACGGCACGGTCGCGCTGCCGTGTCGCGTGGGCGATCCCGATCGGAAAGGCAAAGTCGAATCCGGGATTGGCCACACGCAGCGGACGCCGCTGCAGGGGCTGCGCTTCGAGACGATCGAGGCCGCGCAAGCGTATCTCGATCGCTGGGACACGCACTGGGCGGACACCCGCATCCACGGCACGACGAAACGCCAAGTCGCTGCGATGTTTGCCGAGGAGCGGCCCACGCTGCGGCCCCTACCGGTCGAACCGTTTCGGTACTACCGCTTCGGCGACCGGACCGTGCATCTCGATGGCTGCGTCGAGGTGGAGGCCGCCTTCTACGGCGCGCCGCCCGGTTGGATCGGCCGGCGCGTCCACGTCCAGTGGAATGACCTCCACGTGCGGCTGCTGGATCCGACGACGCGTCAGCTGCTGCGTGAGCATCTCCGCGCGCCGCGGGGCTATCACCGGATCGACGACCGCGATCGCCCGGCGCGCACGCCGCCCACGACGCTGGCCTTGCTCGGGCGCGCGGCCACGGCCGGCGCCGCGATCGGCACCGTCTGCGGCCAGATTCACGCGCAGGGCACCGCGCATAGCGTGCGGCAGATCCTCGGCGTGCTCGCGCTCGCGAAGAAACACGGCGTCGCCGTCGTCGAGGAGGCGGCCAAGACGGCCCTCGAGGTCGGCGTGCCCACGTATCGCTTCCTCCGCAAGTACGTCGAACGGCGGCCGCCGCTCCCGCTCACGCTCCGGCAAGTCGATCCGCTCATCCGGCAACTCACGCTCTATCGCCATCTCATTGATCAGAAAACAGGAGGCCCGGCATGACCCTCGTCGAACTCGATCGCGCGCTTCGCAAACTGCGACTCTCCGGCATGGCCGACGTCCTCGAGACGCGGTTACGCCACGCCCAGGCCGAGCGCCTGCCGCCGCTCGATCTGATGGCGACGCTCGTGTCCGACGAACTCCGCCGGCGCGAAGACCGCCTCTTGGCCCGTCGCCTCAAGCTGGCCAGCTTCCGCGATCCCGACCGCTCGCTGGAGAATTTCGATTTCGACTTCAACAAGAAGATGAACCGCGCGCTCCTCTTCGACCTCGCGACCGCGCGCTTCATCCAGCAGCGCGAGGACGCGCTCTTTCTCGGCCCACCCGGCACTGGGAAGAGCCATCTCGCGCAAGCGATCGGCCGTGCCGTCATCCAACAGGGCTATCGCGTCACCTATCGTGAGGCCCATACGCTGCTCGAAGAAATCGCGGAGGCTGCGGTCGACGGTACCCGCAAAGCGCTCCTGGCGGATCTGGCGACCGTCCCGCTGCTGATCATCGACGATCTCGGCATGCGCAAGCTCCCACACACCGCGGCCGAGGATCTCCTGGAACTGATCATGCGGCGGTATGAACGCGCGTCGACGATCCTGACCTCCAACCGCCCCGTCGACGACTGGGGCAAGCTGCTCGGCGACACCGCCACAGTCACCGCACTGCTCGATCGGCTCTTACATCACGCGCACGTGCTCAAGTGCGGCCCCAAAAGCTGGCGCACCAAAGTCCAACCCGACTTGCGGACGGAGGACACCTCGAAGTAGAACTCACGAGTCTCGGCCGCCGGAAAATGTCGGTTTTGCCTGTCCAGAAATTGTCGGTTTTGAACTGTCCACCGAGGCGCTGAAGGAGCGCGAGCGCCGCGCCGCGAAGGTGCTGAAGCTGGACGATGCGGTGGCGAAGGTCGTCGCGTCGCTGAAGGCGAAGGGACTGACGAGCCCGTACCTGAAGCCGTTCGTCATCGCGCGCGTCAACCCGGTCCGGTTCTCCACGCGCACGGAATTCGACTTCGACGAGGTGATCGACAAGATGATCGCGTCGACCAACAGGTTCAACGTCGACCGCGTGAAACAGGAAGATGTCGCGAAGGTCAGCGGTCCACCGGTTAGCGAGGATTAACTATCAGTTGTGCGCTCGCATGTCCGAGCGAATGGCCGCAGATTATCGCTGGCCTGACAACAAATAGTTCGCCAACGTCGCCCTCTTATCCCCTTCAGTGGCGTTGTGGTCGTTTACGACCTGAAGCAGCCAAGTCTTCGCGGTAAGCTTTTCTTCCGGAGAGAGCAGCGAGTCCTGATCGATGGAGAGTCTTGTACGTTGACCGAGATCGGCAAGCGTCAAACGGTTCGCGAGGTCCATCGTTTCATCGTACCGTGCTTCCTTGGCGATCCTATTGATTCGCTTGAATACTGCGCGCTTGGCCTCTTCATAAAACGCTTCGATTCCGAACGGGACTTCTTGTTGACCGACTCGAAAGGTCGCCAGTTTAAGTCGCACGATTGCGAGGAACGCGAGGCCGATCGCAAATGCGCGAGCGTAGGGGTGCCACTCCATTGGCAACCGATCACCGAAAGCCGAATACACAACGGCTGAGACGATGCCGTTCGCAACAACGAAACCCCACCACCACACGTAAAGCGCGAACTTTCGACGCGCGTTTGTTGGCACATAGAACGTTCGATCGAGGTCGAAGAGCGTCAGTAGCCCAGCCGTACCAAACGCGATCAGGAGCTCCAAGACGCTTCTCCTGTGTCGGTTCCAGTCGGTGTCAGCTAAACAGTTCGACGGCCGAGAACTCTATCGAGTGCGTCCTCGAGCTTGCTCTCGTCTTCGGAGATCGGACTGCTGCGATCGTCCAAGATCACGTAGGTGTTTGAGCTCGAGCCCTGAGCCAGCAAGTTTCGCGTAAGGACACCCCGAAGGGTCAACGACCAGGTGCGGTCAGTCGGATGATTTACGAGACCTCGGGCTTCGAGGCCACGAAGGGTCTCCTCCACGACGGTTGGAGGCAGACGAGTGCCGCCGGAAAGATCGACGACCGTCGACCCGTCGTTGATCTTGAGAAGGACGGCTGCCTCTTGAGGGTTAATGATTGGAGCTGGCATGCTTCGCCTGTCTCACACTATCGCGTCCTGACCATCTCTTCAACTATCTCATGAGCAACGCCATCTGCTGCGCGGCGGACTTCTTCGTTCCCCCTTCGACAATCAACTGACCGCAGGCGGCCCGGATGTCGCGGCCGCGGCTCTTCCGCACCGACACCGTGATGTGCCGGTCGGCCAGGATCTGCGCGAAGCGGTCCACGCGCTCGTCCGACGGACGGTCGTACGGAATCCCGGGCGCGGGATTGAGCGGAATCAGGTTCACCTTCGACTTGATCCCCGCCACCAGCTTCGCCAGGCGGCGCGCATCGTCCGGGGTGTCGTTCACGCCGTCGAGCATCACGTACTCGAAGGTGATGCGGCTGCGCTTCTTCAGCGGGAAACCCCGGCACGCGTCGAGGATCGCGGCGAGCGGATATTTGCGGTTCGGCGGCACGAGCTCCGTGCGCTGCTCGTCGGTCGTGGCGTGCAGCGAGATCGCGAGGTTCGGCATCAGCGGCTCGCGCGCCAGGCGCTCGAGACCGGGCACGATGCCGACCGTCGACAGCGTGACGCGCCGCGGCGACACCGCCAGCCCGTGCTCGCTGTGGAGCATGCGCAGCGCCTTCATCGTGTTGTCGTAGTTGTGCAGCGGCTCGCCCATCCCCATGAGGACGATGTTGAAGGGGTGATCGAGCATGCCGGTGGCGTTCGCGAGCACGCGGACCTGGCCGGCAATCTCGCCCGGGGTGAGGTTGCGGACCAGGCCCATCTTCCCGGTCAGGCAGAAGCCGCACGCCATCGCGCAGCCGACCTGGGTGGAGATGCAGAAAGTCATCGAGGGCGTATCGGGGATGAAGACGGCCTCGATGCGGCGGCTGTCCGCGAGCTGCAGCACGAACTTGCGGGTCCCGTCGATGGAGCATTCGTCGCCGACGACGGCCGGCGTGGTCAGCGTGAATTCTGAGGCGAGCCGCTCGCGCAGCGACCGGGACAGGTCGGTCATGCGGTCGACGTCGGTGACCGCGCGCTTGTAGATCCAGCGGTAGAGCTGGCGGGCGTGAAAACGCTCGTGGCCCCGGGCCTCGAGGGCCGCCTCCAGCTCCGGGAGGTCGAGCTCCGCGAGATCAGGCCGCTGGGCGTTCATGGCTATCCCTCGTATTTTCTATCAGATGCAGAAGACGCGCCCGGTGTGTTATCATGTGAACGTTCTTCTAATTCCCTGCCTGTCAACGGTTTACGGGGATCCAAACACATAGTGGC
Source organism: Acidimicrobiia bacterium (assembly GCA_016871375.1). Taxonomy (GTDB): domain Bacteria; phylum Acidobacteriota; class Vicinamibacteria; order Vicinamibacterales; family UBA2999; genus VFYY01. The sequence continues at coordinate 13,735 of VFYY01000078.1, read as the reverse complement.
GCAGCCGGCGATCACCCGCGACGTCCTTCCCAACGGTCTCCGTCTCCTGACGGAGCGGATGCCGCATGTCCGCTCAGTAAGTATCGGCGTCTGGCTGGCCAGAGGTTCGCGTCACGAGCCCGGCGAGCAGAGCGGCATCGCGCATTTCGTCGAGCACATGCTGTTCAAGGGCACCGGGACGCGCTCGGCCGAGGACATCGCGCAGACGATCGACTCGATCGGCGGCCAGATGGACGCGTTCACGGCCAAGGAGTACGCGAGCTACTACATCAAGGTGCTCGACGAGCACCTGCCGCTGGCGGTTGAGGTCCTCTCGGACATCGTGATGCGGCCGGCGTTTGCCGGCGAGGACATCGAGCGGGAGAAGAAGGTCGTCCTCGAAGAGATCAAGATGGTCGAGGACACCCCCGACGACCTCGTCCACGAGCTCTTCACCGAGCACTTCTGGCGCAACCATCCGCTCGGCCGGCCGATTCTCGGCACGCGGGAGACCGTCGAGTCGCTGAACGCCGACGGCCTGCGCCGCTACTTCACGCGCACCTACAGCGCGCCGCACATGATCGTGGCGGCGGTCGGCAACATCGACCACCAGCGGGTGCGCGACCTCGTGAGCCGCGCCTTCGAGCAGCTGCCGCGCACCGACACGCCGCTGTCGGAGCGTCCGCCGCAGGTCGTTCCCAACGTCATCATCCGCAACAAGGAGCTGGAGCAGAGCCACGTCTGCCTCGGAACGAGCAGCTACCAGCAGGATCATGCGGACCGCTACGCGAGCTACGTGCTGAACACCGTGCTCGGCGGATCGATGAGCTCGCGGCTGTTCCAGAACGTGCGCGAGAAGCGCGGGCTCGCGTATGCGGTGTTCAGCGGTCTCAGCGCGTACCGGGATACGGGCTCGATGACGATCTACGCCGGCTGCGCGAACGACGCCGTCAGCGAGCTCATCGACGTCGTCATCGCCGAGATCCGGCGCGTCAAGGACGAGACGATGCCGGAATCGGAGCTGCGGCGCGCGAAGGACCATCTCAAGGGCAGCCTGATGCTGAACCTCGAGAGCACGTCCAGCCGCATGTCGCACCTCGCGCGGCAGGAGATCTACTTCGACCGGCAGTTCGGCCTCGACGAAACGCTCGAAGGCGTGGAGCGCGTCACCACCGGCGACGTGCAGCGGGTGGCGCGGGACCTGTTCACCAGCGGGGCACTGGCCGCGACGGTGCTTGGCGCCGTCAACGGCCTGCAACTTCCACCAGAGAAACTATCGCTGGGCTGATGATCGCGCGTTACACGAATCCCGACATGGGTCGCATCTGGAGCGACCAGCGGAAGTACGAAACCTGGCTGCAGGTTGAGCTCGCCGCGGTCGACGCGATGGCCCGTGCCGGGATCGTGCCCGCGGATGCGGCGCGGGATCTGCGCGCGCGGGCGGCGTTCGACGTCGCGCGCATCGAGGAGATCGAGCAGGTCACCCAGCACGACGTCATCGCCTTCACGACCGCCGTGGCCGAGCACGCCGGCGAGTCTGCCCGGTGGCTGCACTTCGGCCTCACCTCCTCCGACGTCATCGACACCGCGCAGGCGCTCCAGATGCGCGAAGCCGCCGACCTGATCCTGAAGCTGCTGGACGGGCTGATGGCGGCGGTGCGTGAGCGCGCCGACGAGCACCGGCGCACGCCGATGATCGGCCGGACGCACGGCGTGCACGCCGAGCCGATGACGTTCGGCCTCAAGCTGGCGCTGTGGTATGCGGAGCTGGCGCGCGATGCGGCGCGCGTCCGCCGCGCGCGCGAGGTGATCGCGGTGGGCAAGCTGTCGGGCGCGGTTGGCACGTTCGCGCACCTGCCGCCCTCGATCGAAGGGGACGTCTGCCGGTCGCTCGGCCTCGAGCCGGCGCCCGTCGCCTCGCAGGTGATCCAGCGGGACCGCCACGCGGAGCTGCTGTCGGCGCTGGCGATCACGGGTTCGTCTCTCGAGAAATTCGCCCTCGAGATTCGCGGCCTGCAGAAGACCGAGATTGGCGAGGTCGAAGAGCCCTTCGGCAAGGGACAGAAGGGCTCGTCGGCGATGCCGCACAAGCGCAATCCGATCGGCTGCGAGCAGCTCGTCGGCCTGGCGCGGCTGCTGCGCGCCAACGCCGGCGCCGCCTTCGAGAACAACGCGCTCTGGCACGAGCGCGACATCTCGCACTCGTCGGTCGAGCGCGTCATCCTCCCTGACAGCTTCATCGTGCTCGATCACATGCTGCGGCGCTTCACGCGCATCGTGAAGGGGATGGTCGTCTACCCGGATCGGATGCGCGAGAACCTGGATCGGTCCGGCGGCGTGGTGTTTTCCGGAACGGTGCTGCTGGAGCTGGCCAGGCGCGGCGTTTCGCGCGAGCAGGCCTACGAATGGGTGCAGCGCAACGCGATGCGCGCGTTCCACGAGAAGCGGCCGTTCAAGGGGCTGCTGCTGGCCGACGGCGACGTCACCCACGTGCTGCCGCCGGCCGTCATCGAGCGTGCCTTCGACCTCGACGATCAGTTGAAGCACGTCGACCACATTTTCGAGCGGGTCTTTGAACCCGCGACCGTGGGGGCCGGCTTCAGCCGGCCCGGGAGCTAGCGATGCGAGCGCGAGTCTTTGTCACCCTGAAGCCGTCGGTGTTCGACCCCCAGGGCACGACCGTGGCGGAAGCCCTCCACACGCTCGGGTACGCGGCGGTGAAGGACGTCCGGCAGGGCAAGTACTTCGAGCTCGACATCGACGCCACGAGCGCGGACGAGGCGCGGAAGCTGGCATCGGAGGCGGCGGACAAGCTGCTGGCGAATCCGGTGATCGAGAGTTATCGCATCGAGGTGGCCACGTCATGAAGTTCGCGGTAGTCGTCTTCCCCGGTTCGAACTGCGACCACGACGCCTATCACGCCGCCAAGCACGTGCTCGGGCAGGACGCCGAGTTCGTGTGGCACAAGGAGACGAGCCTCGGCGGGGCGGATGCCGTGATCCTGCCCGGCGGGTTCGCGCACGGCGACTACCTGCGCACCGGTGCCATCGCGCGGTTCTCCCCCATCATGGCGGCGGTGAAGCGCTTCGCCGAGGAAGGCGGCCCCGTCCTCGGCATCTGCAATGGCTTCCAGGTGCTGCTGGAGGCGGGGATGCTGCCCGGCGCGATGCTGCGCAACCGCAGCGTGAAGTTCCAGTGCGAGCACGTCCACATTTCCGTCGAGCAGACCGACACGCCGTTTACAGTGGGCTGCCGCCGCGGACAGATCCTCCGCATCCCGATCGCGCACGGCGAGGGCAACTACTACGCGGAGCCCGACGTGGTCGATCGCCTCGAGAAGAACCGCCAGGTGGTGTTCCGCTACACGACCGCGAGCGGCGAGGCGACCGACGAGGCGAACCCGAACGGCTCCGTGCGCAACATCGCGGGCCTCTGCAACGACGCGCGGAACGTCGTCGGCCTGATGCCGCATCCGGAGCGCGCGTGCGAGCTGGCGGTCGGCAGCAAGGACGGACTGGTCCTGTTCGAATCGGTGACGAAATTCGTAATGGGGTCGGGAGTCATTTTTCGAGGACAGTCTCGAGAAGACCACCCCCTCGCTGAGACTGTCCTCCAGAAATGACTCCCGACCCTCTTGCACACGGCCTCTCGCAGGAGGAATACCAGCGCATCCTCGAGATGCTCGGCCGCGAGCCGACGATCACCGAGCTCGGCATCTTCTCGGTGATGTGGTCCGAGCACTGCAGCTACAAGAGCTCGCGCGTCCACCTCAGGACGCTGCCGACGACCGGCACGCGCGTGCTGCAGGGGCCGGGTGAGAACGCCGGCGCCGTGGACATCGGCGATGGCTTCGCCGCCGTCTTCAAGATCGAATCCCACAACCATCCGTCGTTCATCGAGCCGTATCAGGGCGCCGCCACCGGCGTTGGCGGCATCATCCGCGACATCTTCACGATGGGCGCGCGGCCGATCGCGCTGCTCAACTCGCTGCGCTTCGGCCCGCTCGAGGATCCGCTCGTCCGCCGCACGTTCGCCGGCGTCGTCGCGGGCATTGCCGGCTACGGCAACAGCATCGGCATCCCGACGGTGGGCGGCGAGATCGGCTTCGACGAGAGCTACACCGGCAATCCGCTCGTGAACGTGTTCTGCCTCGGCATCGCCCGCGCGGACGAGATCATCAAGGGCACCGCCTCCGGCGCCGGCAATCCTGTCTATTACGTCGGCGCGAAGACCGGACGCGACGGCATCCACGGCGCGACGATGGCGTCGGCGGAATTCGACGACACGTCCGCGGAGAAGCGGCCGGCGGTGCAGGTGGGCGATCCGTTCATGGAGAAGCTGCTCCTCGAGGCGTGTCTCGAGGTGATGAAGACGGACGCGCTCGTCGGCATCCAGGACATGGGCGCCGCGGGGCTGACGTGCTCGACCTGCGAGATGGGCTCGCGCGGCGGGGCCGGCGTGGAGATCGACGTCTCCCTCGTGCCGCAGCGCGAAACGGGCATGACGCCCTACGAGATCATGCTGTCCGAATCGCAGGAGCGCATGCTGCTCGTCGTGAAACGCGGACGCGAGGCCGAGGTCGAGCGGATCTTCGACAAGTGGGATCTGCACGCGGTGTGTATCGGTCATGTGACGACCGACGGGCGGATGCGGGTGAAGAACCACGGCGACGTCGTGGCAGACATCCCCAATACCGCCCTCACCGACGAAGCGCCCGTTTACAGGCGCCCGATGGCCGAGCCGGCGTACATCGCCGAGGCGCAGAGGTTGGACCTTGCCTCGCTGGGCGCGCCAGCGGCGCCCGGCCAGGTCTTTCAGCGGCTGCTCGCGTCGCCGTCGATCGCCAGCAAGCGCTGGGTCTACCGGCAGTACGACCACATGGTGCGCACCAACACGCTGGTGTGTCCCGGGATGGGCGCTGGCGTCGTGCGCGTGAAAGAGACGACGCGCGCGCTGGCGCTGTCGGTGGACTGCAACGCGCGGTTCGTGTATCTCGACCCGCACCTGGGCGCGCAGCTCGCGGTCGCCGAAGCGGCGCGCAACGTCGCATGCGCGGGCGGCCAGCCGATCGGCGCCACCAACTGCCTCAACTTCGGCAACCCCGAGCGGCCCGAGATCATGTGGCAGTTCGGGGAGGCGGTGAAGGGCATGGGGGCCGCGTGCCGGGCGCTCGCGATTCCCATCACCGGCGGCAACGTGAGCCTCTACAACGAGACCGACGGCCGCGCCGTGCTGCCGACGCCGACGATCGGAATCGTCGGCCTCATCGAAGACGCCGCCACGGTCGCGGGCCGCGCCTTCCGGACGCGCGGCGACGCGATCGTGCTGCTCGGCGAAAACCACGACGAGCTCGGCGGCAGCGAGTACCTCACGGTGATGCATGGCCTGGTGCGCGGGAAGCCGCCGGCGCTCGATCTCGCACGCGAGGGCGCGCTCCAGACGCTGCTCGTGCGGGGGATCGCGAACGGGCTGATCCGGTCCGCCCACGACTGCGCCGAAGGCGGGTTTGCGGTCACGCTTGCGGAGAGCTGCTTCGACACCGGCCTGGGCGCGGAGGTCGATGTGGCGGCGGTCGAGACGGCGGCGCCGGCCTTTGGCGACATCGCGACGCTCTTCGGCGAATCGGCGTCGCGCGTCATCGTGTCGGTCGGCGCCGCACGCACGGCTGAGCTGGTGGCACTCGCGAACGCCCACGGCATCACGGCCACCGCGATCGGGCTCGTCGGCGGCGATCGCATTCGAATCTCCATCGGCGGCCGCAGCGTGATCGACACGCCGCTGGCCGAGGCGGAGCGGATCTGGTCCACCGCGATCGACGCTCACTTCGAATCGCGGCGGGCCATTGCATAAGGCCGTACACTAAGGGGACCCCGATGTTCGACAAGTTCCGCGAGGAATGCGGTGTCTTCGGCATCTTCGGTCACCCCGAGGCGGCCAACCTGACCTACCTGGGGCTGTACGCGCTGCAGCATCGAGGGCAGGAGAGCGCCGGGATCGCCGCGTCGGACGGCGCGCAGATCCGCCACCGCAAGGCGATGGGGTACGTGAACGAGGCGTTCGACGCGGACGCGCTCGCGAAGCTCCCCGGCACGCTCGCCATCGGCCACGTCCGCTACTCCACCGCGGGCGAGAGCAGGGTGTCCAACGCGCAGCCGATCGTCGTGGACAGCATCCACGGCCAGTTCGCGATCGGCCACAACGGCAACCTCGTCAACGCCGGCGAGGTCAGGGACCAGCTGGTCCGCGACGGCGCCATCTTCCAGACCAACAGCGACACGGAAGTCGTCGTCCACCTGTTCGCCCGATCGCGCGAGGAGACGACGGACGGCGCGATCGTCGACGCGATCTCGCAGGTGCGGGGCGCCTTCTCGTTCGTCATGATGACGAAGGACCGCGTCATCGGCGTGCGCGATCCGAACGGCTTCCGTCCGCTCGCGATCGGCCGCCTCGGCGACGCGTGGGTCGTCTGCTCGGAGACGTGCGCCCTCGACCTCATCGGCGCCACCTACGTGCGCGACGTCGAGCCCGGCGAGATCGTCGTGGCGAGCGCGGCCGGCCTGAAGGCGATCAAGCCGTTTGTGCAGGCGCCGCACTCGCAGTGCGTGTTCGAGCACGTCTACTTCGCGCGTCCCGACAGTTACGTGTTCGGCGAGAGCGTGAACGAGGTGCGGACCGATCTCGGCCGCCGCCTTGCGCAGGAGTCCCCGGTCGGCGCCGACGTCGTCGTGCCGATTCCCGACTCCGGGGTGTGCGCGGCCGTCGGGTTCGCGGAGGCCTCGGGAGTGCCGATGCGGATGGGGCTCATCCGCAATCACTACGTGGGCCGCACGTTCATCCAGCCGCAGCAGTCGATCCGCCACTTCGGCGTGAAGGTGAAGCTGAACCCGGTGCGCAGCATCATCGAGGGCAAGCGCGTGGTGCTCGTGGACGACTCGATCGTGCGCGGAACGACCAGCCGCAAGATCGTGCGCATGGTCCGGAGCGCGGGCGCGCGCGAGGTGCACATGCGCATCAGCTGCCCGCCGACGATCTCGCCGTGCTTCTACGGCGTGGACACGCCGCGCCGGTCCGAGCTGATCGCGGCCACGCACACGCTCGAGGAGATCCGCAAGTATCTCGACGCCGACAGCCTGGGCTACCTGAGCCTCGAGGGTCTCACCTCGAGCGTGAACGGCGGGAAGTCGCGCTACTGCACGTCGTGCTACACGGGCGCCTATCCGATCGCGTTCCCGCGCGACGAAGCCGCGTATCTGCAGCTGGCCCTCAAGCTGAATGGCAGCGACGAGGCGCCGAAGGGCGATGCCGCGGCGGAGCCGCTCGTCTTCCCCCTTCCTGTCCTCGAGAAGGACTCCGTCGCGAGCTGACGCCGTGACGTCACGACTGGCGTTCGCCGTCCTGACGGTCCTGGTCGCGGCATCTTCCGCCGCGGCGCAGGACATCAAGACAATCCTCAGCCGTCTGTCCGCCTTCGACTACGCGACGCGCATGGACGCTGCGCGCACGCTGCGGCGCCTGCCCGGGCCGGAAGTCGTACCCGCGCTCACCGAGGCGGCCCGCAGCCACGCGGATCAGTTCGTCCGCTACCGCACGCTGGTGCTGCTCACGGGGTTCCGCGATCCGGGAACGCCGCAACTGATGCAGTCGCTCATCCGCGATCGCAACGATCGCGTGCGCGAGGTGGTCTACCGGTGGTACGAGCAGCATCCGGATCCCCGATCGGTGCCGGGACTGCTGGCCGCGCTGGAGACCGAGCAGGCCGAGTTCGTGCGCCCTGCGCTCGTCCGCGCACTCGCGGCGCATGACGACAACGCAGCCGTGCAGCGGGCGCTCCTCGCCGAGACCGCGCGCGGGCTGGACTTCTTCCGCAGCGCGGTCGTCGAGACGCTGGGCGAGCACAAGGCCATGTACGCGGTGGATGCGATCGCGCGTCTCGCCGCCGTCGACGGACCGACTCAGGACGATGCCGTGCTGGCGCTGGCGCGCATCGGCGCCCGGCAGTGGGTGCCGTTGATCAAGGAGCTGATGCTGGCGGCGGATGCCGTTCCGGCGCGCCACGCCGCGCTGTGCCTCCTGGACGACGATTGCCCCGCGCAGATCATTGCGCTGTCCGCGACGCTCAGGAACGCGAACGCGGCACCGGCCGTCACACGCGCCGCCGCGATGGCACTCGGCGCCATCGCCGAGGAAGGCCATGATTCGGCGCTCGCGGCGCTGCTGACGCTCTCGGGCCAGACGTCCGGCCGGATCCGCGACGAGGTTGCCGCGGCGTTCGCCTCGGCGGCGATCAGCGCCCCGGAGACCACCGTGACGTGGATTGACGCGTCCGCGGACAGGCGCGCTGCCGCGGCGGAGCTGCTGCGCGCCGGGTTCGAGCTGCTCGAAGAGGATTTCGCGGAGGAGCAGTTCTATGCGACGCTCCGTGCGGCATACTGGGGCGCGCCGGAGTCGTCTCCGACCCGCACCATCACCGCGGCGCTCATCGACCGGCTGGAGTTCTAACGTGGACTACAAGGCGTCCGGAGTTGACATCGACGCGGGCAACGAAACCGTCCGCCGCATCCGGGCGCTGGCGCGGTCCACGTTCACGCCCGGCGTCATCTCCGACATCGGATCGTTCGGCGGGCTCTTCCAGCTCGAGCAGGGCCGCTTCCGCGAGCCCGTGCTCGTGTCCAGCGCCGACGGTGTCGGCACCAAGCTGAAGCTGGCGTTCCTCACCAACCGCCACAACACGGTCGGCATCGACCTCGTCAACCACTGTGTCAACGACATCCTCGTCCAGGGCGCCGAGCCGCTCTTCTTCCTGGACTATCTCGCCACCGGCCGGCTCTCGCCGGATGTGGCGCAGCAGATCATCGACGGCATCGCCAGCGCCTGCCGCGACAACGGCTGCGCGCTGCTCGGCGGCGAGACGGCGGAGATGCCCGGGTTCTACAACGACGGCGAGTACGACCTCGCCGGCTTCATCGTCGGAGCCGTCGATCGGAAGAGCTTGATCAACGGCCGGGCGATCGCCGTCGGCGACGTGCTCGTCGGCGTGCCGTCGAGCGGCCTCCATACCAACGGGTATTCGCTGGCGCGGAAGATCGTGTTCGACCAGTTGAAGCTGCAGGTGGACAGCCGCGTGCCGGAGCTCGGACGCTCGGTCGGCGACGCGCTGCTGGAGCCGCACCGGTCGTACCTCGGCATGATTCGGCCGCTGCTCGACGGCGGCCGCATCAAGGCGATGGCACACATCACGGGCGGTGGCATCACCGACAACCTGCCGCGCGTGCTGCCGCACGGGACGGCGGCGGTCGTCGACGCGTCGGCGTGGGAGGTCCCGCCGCTCTTCCGCTGGCTGCAGCGCGGCGGCGGCGTCCCAGTGGAGGACATGATGCGCACGTTCAACATGGGCATCGGCCTCATCATCGTCACCACCCGCGACGGCTCCGAGCCGCTCATCGAGGAGCTGGCCGCGCGCGGCGGCCGGGATGCGCGCGTCATCGGCGAGGTCGTCCCCGGAGAACCGCCCTCCGTCAGCTACGCAAATTTGTAAGGGGGTCGGGAGTCATTTTTCGAGGACAGTGGTACTCGGCGTGGCCGGCCTCGCTGACGACTTGGCGTGAGACCCAATGTTGGACGTAGCAGTTTTTGCCACTCGGGGTCACCGAAGGGCACGCCCGCCGTCATTGCCGTTCGGAACTGCTCCAATTCCGCAACCGTCTGGGGCGAATTGACCTGCGTCACCCAATCCGGCGGTTCGTCGAGCGGCCACTTCGCGAGTGGAACGGTGGTCCGACCCGCGCGGCGCTGCCAAAGACTGGACCAGCGCCAATCTTCAGCCCGCGCGACAAGAGAGGCTCGCAGCGCGTTTCGCTCGACATATCGGCAGACCCACAGAAAGTGCGAGTCGTCCTTCACTGGTATTGCCTTGAAGCGGCCTTGATAGACTGCTCCCTGTCCTTCAGTGCCGCGGTGAACCTGCCACCGGCGAGCGTGCGTGGTCGTCAGCCAATGCATCGCTCGCGAGAGCGCACCGTCGACGATCGGCGACATTACGAGATGCCAATGGTTCGGCATCAGGCAGTACGCAAAAACTGCCACGTTCTCCCGCTCCGCTGCATGCGGAAGCAGGCGCAGAAACGCCTCATAATCGTCGTCGCACTCGAAAAGCGGCAATCTTTTCGCACCCCGATTGACGACGTGAAAAATAAGACCCGCGGTATGGTCACGCCAGCGTCGCGGCATACGGCGATCGGGAATGGCAACGCGCGTGCCGCAACGTCGTTTCAAACCACTGTCCTCGAAAAATGACTCCCGACCCCATTAATCGCCGCCTCGGGGTGCTCATTTCCGGCCGGGGCAGCAACCTGCAGGCGCTCATCGACGCCACCCGTGATGGCCGTGTCGACGCGTCGATTGCCGTCGTCATCTCGAACAACGCCGAAGCCGGGGGCCTCGAGCGCGCGCGGCGCGCCGGCATTGAGGCGCTGACCGTCAGCCATCGAGGGTGGCCCTCACGCGACGAGTACGACCGCGCGCTCGCGAAGGAGCTGAAGGCGCGCGACGTCGGGCTGGTGTGTCTCGCCGGGTATATGAGGCTCGTCGGCCCCCCGCTGCTCGATGCGTTTCCCAACGCCATCGTCAACATTCACCCGTCGCTGCTGCCGGCGTTTCCAGGGATCAACGCGCAACATCAGGCGGTGGCGCACGGCGTGAAGGTCAGCGGTGTGACCGTCCATTTCGTCACCGCGGAGCTCGACGGCGGACCGATCATCCTGCAACGCACGGTGCCGGTGCTCAACACGGATACCGGCGAGACGCTCGCGCGGCGGATCCTCGTCGAGGAACACAAGGCCTATCCCGAGGCCGTGCGGCTGGTGCTCGACGGGGGCTGGCGGATCGAAGGGCGGACGTTTCTCAGATCTGCGAACGCCGCTTCAACGTAACCATCGCCACTTCCGGCGGGCAGTTGATCCGGACCGGCACGTACACCGTTCCAATCCCACGGCTGACGAAGATCGTCGTGTTCTCGCGCGCGCCGAGGCCGGCGAGGACCGGGAAGCGGCGCCGCGCCACCGCGCCGACGCCCGGCACCACCACCTGGCCTCCATGCGTGTGCCCCGAGAGCACGGCCGGCACGTTCAGCTCTGCTGCCTGCGTGAGCCGACGCGGGTCGTGCGCGAGGAGCAGTACGGTGTCGGTCGCCTTGCGCAGCACCCGGGCGAGATCCGAGGCGCCCCGCGTCCAGAAGCGCAGTCCCGCCAGCTCCAGGGGTTCTCCTCGAATCTCGAGACGCGTACGCGCGTCCCTCAGCACCGCGATGTGACGCTTCGACAGCGCGGCCGGCATGTCGCGGTCGTCGTCGTGGTTGCCGAGGATGGCGAAGACGCCGTGCGGCGCGCGCAGCGGCGAGAGCAGCTCGGCGACTGGTCCGACGTATGCGCGATCGCCGAACGTCACGTAGTCGCCGCCGAGGACGATCAGATCCGGGCGCTGCGCCATCGCGAGGTTCACCGCTTGCGTGACGTCGTCGGCGGGGACGGTGCGGCTGTGATGAATGTCGGTGAGCAGCGCGATACGGAGTCCGTCCAGCGCCGGGGGCAGTCCGCTGACGGGAAGCGCCGCGTGCGTGACGCCGATCTGATGGCGCTCGTACCCGACGCCGTACGCGGCCGCGCCCGTCACCGCGCCGACCGTCGTGGCAAGCACGCCCTTGAGCACGGCGCGTCGGCTGAGGAGCATAGCCCGGTTGTATAGTAGCGGTGGATGGACCTCTATGGCGAGCTTGAGTGGCGCGGACTCGTCTACGACGCCACGGAAGGGCTTCGCGACGTGCTCGCGCGCGAGCGCCTGACGGGGTACATCGGCTTCGATCCCACCGCCGCGAGTCTCCACGTCGGCAGCCTGCTCGTCATGGTCGCGCTCGCCCACATGCAGCGGCACGGGCATTCGCCAATCGCGCTCGTCGGCGGTGGCACGGGCCTCATCGGCGACCCCAGCGGCAAGACCGCCGAGCGCACGCTGCTCACGGCGGAGCAGGTGGAGCAGAACGTCGCGGGCATCCGCGCCCAGCTCGCGCGGTTTCTCGACTTCGAGACGACCGCCGCGCCGGCGCGCCTCGTCAACAACGCCGAATGGCTGACGAAGCTCAGCGCCATCGGCTTCATGCGCGACGTGGGGAAGCACTTCACGGTCAACGCGATGCTGGCAAAGGAGTCGGTGAGGCGCCGCATCGAGAGCGACACGGGCATCACGTATACGGAGTTCAGCTACTCGCTGCTGCAGGCCTACGACTTCCTCGAGCTCCACGATCGCTTCAACTGCACGTTCCAGATGGGCGGCAGCGATCAGTGGGGCAACATCACGGCGGGCATGGATCTCATCCGTCGCGTGCGCGGCGTCAAGACCCACGGCCTCGTGATGCCTCTCATCACGACCTCGTCGGGCACGAAGTTCGGGAAGACGGAGGGGGGAACGATCTGGCTGGATCCGCGGCTGACGACGCCGTACGAGTTCTATCAGTTCTGGCTGAACACCGACGATCGCGACGCGGTGAAGTATCTGAAGTTCTTCACGTTCCTCGCGAAGGACCGCATCCGCGAGCTCGAGGCGGTGACGGCGCAGGAGCCCGAGCGCCGGCATGCGCAGCGGGCGCTCGCGCGCGAGGTGACGATGCTGGTGCACGGCGCGGCCGCGGTGCGCGACGCCGAAGCGGCCGCGGCGGCGCTGTTCAACCAGACGGTCGACGCCCTGACGCTCGAGCAGATTCGGGGCACGCTGGCCAACGTCCCGTCCGTGACGATTGCGTGGGCGGCTGAGTGGCCGCTCGTCGAGCTGCTGGCTGCGGCTGGGGTCACGGCGTCGAAGGGAGAGGCCACGCGGCTCATCCGCGGCGGCGGGATCTATGTGAACGACCGGCGCGTCACGGATGAGAGGGAACGGCTGAGGCCCGATCAGGCGATCGAGGGCCAGGTGTTCGTCGTGCGCAAGGGGAAGAAGGACAACTTCCTCGTCAATATCGTGAGGGGTTGACAGGCCCAGCCGGGAGCCCGTATTCTTGGAAGGTTCGCCTGACGGACGCCAGTCCGGCAGGGGCAAGTCGGTCAACGAGACGGCCCCTGAGCGCAGGTGAACGCCCTACTCGGAACCCTCCGAACCGCCTGATTAAAAAGGGCTTGACGGACACGGGCGACGGTAGTAACCTCAGAAGGTTCCCCTAAGCGCGGTTAAATCGCCACGGGGAATGGGTCGACGCGCCGAGAAGCCCAAGGCGACGCGGTGAGTCGGGTCCGGTTCTTTGAAAACTAGATAGTGCGTGCATATAGCCAGTTTCCATCTGGCCGAGGCGGCGGCGACGCTGCGGAGGCATGGTGGAACCCGTCGAGTGTCAGCGGATGGTTTACACCCATCCACCAAGACTCAACGAAGTACGAATAACGCAGGAGCTAGTCAAATCAGCGCTCGCGTTAATAAGTTGCTTCTTACCGCAAGGTAAGAAACAGCGCCTTTAACATGAGAGTTTGATCCTGGCTCAGAATCAACGCTGGCGGCGTGCCTAACACATGCAAGTCGAACGCGAAAGGGGCTTCGGCCCTGAGTAGAGTGGCGAACGGGTGAGTAACACGTGGGTGACCTACCTTCGAGTGGGGGATAACGTCCCGAAAGGGACGCTAATACCGCATAACATCCTGCCTTTGAACAGGTGGAGATCAAAGCCGGGGATCGCAAGACCTGGCGTTTGAAGAGGGGCCCGCGCCTGATTAGCTAGTTGGTG
>VFYY01000077.1 GCA_016871375.1 Acidimicrobiia bacterium | reverse complement strand
CTCACGGATGCGCGGCGTCTCGCCGAGGTATTGTGCCGCGCGCGCGTAGGCCTCGATCGCCTCGTCGTAGCGGAACACCTGCAGCCAGAGGTCGCCGGCGACCTCGAGCGCGCTCACGCCCGGCGCGCCAGGCTGTTTCGCCTCGAGCTGCAGAATCTCCATGCGCGTCGCCTGGTCCAGGTAGAGCGTCATCTCGTCGCGCTCGCTCTGCGCGCCGGCGGCCGCGGCCTGCAGCGTCAGCCGCGCAATCTCGGCCTGTGCGGGACGTTCCCCCGAGATCTTCAACAGTGCGGCGATCGCCTCACGGACCGGCACGAGGGATTCGGGCGGGGCGCCCTTCTCGAACGCCGCGCGCGCATCGGCGAGGCCCTTCGTGTAAATCGCCTCGACGTCGGCTGCCGTCTGCGCGAGCACGATCAGGAGCGTGAGGATCATCGGAAGAACCTGAAATATCGACCAAGCGCGGAGCGAACGCCCGGCGTCACGCGCGTGCGGCGATAGGCGTCGCCGGCCTTGCGCAGCGCTTCGGCCACGGTCGGATACGGAAAGATGTCCGACGACAGCTCGTCGAGCCGCGCCCCGCGCCGCATCACGGACGCGATCTGCCCGATCACCTCGCCCGCATGCGGCGCCACCATCGTTGCCGCGACGACGGTGCCGTTCCGGTGATGCACGCGGAGGAAGCCGTCGGTCTCCTCGTCGACGACGGCGCGATCGACGTCCCCGAGCGTGACGGTGATCGTGGTGGCGTGGCCGCGCGCCTCGTCGGCCGTCACGCCGACGTGGGCGACCTCCGGGAACGTGTACGTACACCACGGGATGACGAGCGCGCTTGCGCGGCGGCGGCAGAAAAACAGCGCGTTCTGAATGACGAGCCGTGCCATGGCGTCCGCGGCGTGCGTGAACTTGAACCGCGAGCAGACGTCGCCCGCTGCGTAGACGCGCCGGTTCGTCGTCTGCAGGCGATCGGTGACCTGCACGCCCTGCGGACCATGCGCCACGCCGGCAGCCGCGAGGTTCAGGCCGTCCACGTTCGGCGTGCGCCCAATCGCCACGAGCAGCACGTCGCCGGTGGCATCCCGACGCGCCAGGTTGATGGCGATGCGGCCCGACGGCGTCGTCGTGACCTCTTTGATCTCCTCGCCGGTGACGATGCGGATGCCTTCGACGTCGAGGCGGCGCGCGAGGATCGCGGAGGCGTCGGCGTCCTCGTTGGGGAGGATGCGGGGCGCGCCGTCGATGAGCGTCACGCGCGTGCCGAGCAGCGCGAACGCCTGCGCCATCTCGCAGCCGATCGGGCCCGCGCCGAGCACGATCAGCTCGCGTGGCTGCTCGGTGAGCGAGAAGATCGTCTCGCTGGTGAGGAACGGCGCGCGCGCACCGCTCTCGCAGGGCGGGTCGTGACGGCCCGCCAGGAACTCCGGCACCGTGGGCCGCCCACCGGTGGCGATCACCGCGCGGCGGAAGTGCAGCGTCCGCCCGTCCACCATGACCGCGTCCGGCGCGCAGAACGACGCCTGGCCGAGAAACACGTCCACGCCGCTCGAGGTCAACCGCGCCGCCGAGTCGTGGTGCGCGATGTCGGCGCGGCGTGCTCGCACGCGCGCCATCACCGCGCCGAAGTCCACCTCCGTGGTCGTGCACACGCCGACCGCCGTCGCCTCGCGCGCCTCGTGCACCGCGCGGGCGGAACGCAGCAGCGCCTTCGACGGCACGCAGCCGGTGTTCAGGCAGTCGCCGCCGAGCAGCGCACGCTCGACGAGCGCGACGCGCGCCCCCAGCCCCGCGGCGCCTGTCGCGCTCACGAGGCCGGCGGTGCCGCCGCCAATGACGACGAGGTCGTACTTCGGTTTCGGTGCGGGATTCCGCCAGTCAGGCGGCCGGACGTGGGAGAGCAGCCGCCGGTCGAATTCGTCCAGCGGCTCGATGCGGGCGATGTCGTTCACGGAACCGGTACGCGGCGCTTCAGCTCTTCGAACCAGCCCTGGACGACGACGACGCGCGGCCGTTCGGCCGTGTCGCTCGTGGTGTCGGGTGTCTTGATCATCAGGAAACGGCGGCCGTCCCGCGTGACGTCGAACGGGCGCCCGTTCAGCGGCGCGACGTACCGGCCGCTGATCACGCGCCGCGGGGTGCCGGCCACGAAGGTTGGACCCGCCTGAAGGTCCGCCGCCATCACGGTGCCATCATCGACCCAGTAGAACAGCTCGCGGCCGTTGCGCCCCCAGACGGGCCGCGACCCGCCGTCGGAGGACACCTGCCAACGGCCCGATTCGACAGCGGGAAACGGCCGCACGTACACCTCCTGGCGGCCGGACTCGAGCGATTCGTAGGCGAGCCAGCGGCCATCTGGCGATATTTCGCCGTTGGTTTCGTCGAACTCGCCGTTCAAGAGTGGCTGCACCTTGCGATCGCCGTCGAGCGATACGACCGCCAGGTCGCGTGGCGGGGCGCCCGACGGCTGGATGACGACGAGGCGTTTGCCGTCGGGAGTGAAGGAGACAGGAAACGTGCCCCGGTCTTCGCGCGTCAGCTGTTCAACCATCCCCGCGCCGTCCGCCGCCTGCCAGAAGACGTTCTCGCGGCCCTCAGGCTGCGCCGAAAACGCAATGCGGCGTCCGTCGGGCGACCACACCACGCCCCGATTGAGGCCGGCATCGAACGTCAGGCGCGTCAGCGTCTGCCGCGCGATGTCCCAGGTCCAGATGCCGCTCGTGTCATCGCGGATGTCGAGGCCGATTCTGGTACCGTCGGGAGAGAGGCGCGCGTACGCGTACGGCCGCAGCGGCGCCGCAATCGGCTCCTCGCGACCCTGGCGGTCCACCCACGTCAGCGCGCGAAGGGCGTTCGCGGAGCCACCGGGCACATACGTCAGCGTTCCCTCATCGGAGACGGCGAAGTGCGCAGCGCCGCTGGCAGGTCCGGCGTCGGCGACGCCGTCCTCGAGTGAGACGGGGCCGCCGGAGCGTTGCATCGTGTTGCGGTCGAACGGTACGCCGAACAGCGTGCCGCGGGACGCATAAATCAGATGGCCGGTGCGCACGTACCGTCCATCGCGCCCGCCGTCGACGAGCACGGTTCGCGTCCCGTCGCGCAGCGAATGCGCAACAATCTGCGCCGCGTCCCAGTTCGATCCCCCCTTGCTGACGGTGAACAGGACGTGCTGCCCTCCCGGCAGCATCTGCGGACCCTGCACCACCTCGCCTGCCGCGACCTTCACGATCTGTTCCGGCGTCCCTCCCGCACCCGGTATCTTCCAGATGTCGGAGCCCGAGCTGTAGACGATGCTGTCGTCCGGTCCCCAGCTCCCGCTGAAGATTCCTGTGACCGTAGCAAGGGCGATCGGGGCGCCGCCGGTGGCCGCCACTTTGCGCAGCTGGCCGTTGTGCCAGTAGGCAACCCACTGCCCGTCGGGCGAAAAGAATGGCTGCATCGCCGGGTTCGTGCCTGTTCCGTCGGTTCCCGGAACCGGCACCGCGACGAGCGTGTCGAGCGTCCGCAGATTCAGGCGATTGTTTGCGGCATAGACGATGCGCATGCCGTCGGGCGAGATGGCGACGAGACGGCGTGTCCCCGGCCCGAACTCGCCGCCGGGCGGAAGAGTCACGGCAAACCGCTCAACACGTGGCGCGGCGGAGGGCTTGAGCCACCACCCCGCCACCGCCGCCAGAGCGGCCGACGCCGCGACCGCGGCGGTCGCGACCATCCAGAGCAGTCGTCCGCGCGACGATGCGGTGGCGGACGGCGTCGTCCGCGGCGCCGCCGTCTCGAACGCGCCCTCGAGCGCCAGGCGCACGTCACCGATGGCCTGCGCGCGCTGCTTCGGATCCTTGCGCAAGCACACGCGGATCGCCTGACCGACATGCGCGGGCACCGTCGCCGGCAGCGCGGCGAAGTCGGGCTCGCGCTCGACGACGCGTGCGAGCGTCTGCCCCACGTCCTCGCCCGCGAACGCGCGCCGGCCCGAGAGCATCTCGAACAGCACCGCGCCAAACGCCCAGATGTCGGCGCGCTTGTCCACCGGTTTGCCGCGCGCCTGCTCGGGCGCCATGTAGGCCGCGGTGCCGAGGATCATCCCCGCCTGCGTCATGGCCGGCGAGGTGATGGTCGGCATCATCGAGTGGCCCGCCGGCATCGCGCCCGCAGGCTCCATCGCCTTCGCGAGCCCGAAGTCCAGCACCTTCACCGTGCCGTCGGGACGGACTTTGATGTTGGCCGGTTTGAGATCGCGATGAATGATGCCTTGCTCGTGCGCCGCCTCGAGCGCCTCGGCGATCTGCGTCGCGATCGGCAAGGCTTCGTCGAGGGGAATCGCGCCCTTCGCGATCCGCTGCGACAGATCGTCGCCCTCGACCAATTCCATCACCAGGGCGGTGATGCCCGCGCTTTCTTCGAGGCCGTGGATCTGGGCGATGTGCGGGTGATTCAGCGCGGCGAGCGTCTTGGCTTCGCGCGTGAAGCGCGCCAGGCGGTCCGCGTCGTGCGCGAACGCCTCGGGCAGCACCTTGATGGCGACGTCACGATCGAGCTTCGTGTCGCGCGCCCGGAAGACCGCGCCCATCCCGCCCTCCCCGATCTGGGCGGTGACTTCGTAGACGCCGAGCCGCGTGCCGGGAATGAGGGCCATGCGGGAGAACCGGCGTGATTATACGGGGCGGCCCGCGTACGCGCCGGAGGTTCCCGCCGAATCGCTCGACGCTGCGACCGACGAGGACCAATCCGCCACGCGCCGCTACGGCGTCGCGTCAGGCGCCCAGTGCATCAGCAACGTGATCGGCGCCGCGGCGTCGTCCAGCACCGTGTTGATCAGGAAGCGCCCGTCGCGGGTCACGTCGTATTGCCGGCCCAGGCCGGTGTCCGCGCCGCCGCCCACGATCCGCGTGGGAAAGAGCGCCACCGGCGCGCCCGGCGCGAGCGTGGCCCCGGTGACCGCGATCGGCGCCGCCATCAACGCGCCAGTGGGCGCGAGGTAGTAGAGTTCCCGGCCGTCGCGCCGCCAGCGCGGAAAGGTGCCGCCCGCCGTCGACACCTGCCACTGCCCACCCGCCGCGGCGGCGCTCGCGCCAGCCACGGCAGGCCCCGCGAACGGCCGGATGTAGATCTCCTCGCGTCCCGATTCGTTCGACTGATAGGCCACCCAGCGTCCGTCCGGCGAGAACGTGCCGTGGCGTTCCTCGAAGGGGGTCTTCAGGAACACCCGCGGCGTGCGATCGCCCTCCAGCGGGAGCACCCAGAGGTCCGAGTTCGTCTGCGGGTCGATGCTGAAATAGAGCAGGAACCGGCCGTCCGCGGACCAGTCGGTGGCGACCGTGGCCTGCGGGGACGTCACGAGCACCTCCTCCACGCCCGCGCCGCCGGCCGCCTTCACGTAGAGGTGACGGGGCCCCGTCCGATTCGAGTCGAACGCGATCCGCGTGCCGTCGGGGGACCAGATGGGGAAGCGATCCAGCGCCGCGTCGAACGTGAACCGGCTCGTGCGGGCGCCGTCCAGCAGCCAGAGGTCCCTGTTGCCCTGCACCGTGCGGACCACCGCCACCCGCTGCCCATCGGGCGACACGCTGGGGGCGAGCAGACCATTCTCATCGGGTGCGCCCAGCGGGCCGAGCGCCTTCCCCGACCGGTCCACCCAGGTGAGTTGCCGCCGGCTGCCTCCGCCCGTCCGATACGCGACCAGCCCGCTCGTCGACACCGACACCGCGGCGCCACTGAGTGTCGGATCGACCGCCACCGCATCGGCCAGCGTCACCGGGTCCCCGGTGAGCGCCGCGCGCGCCACGTCCAGGCGCTGGGCCACGAGCGTCCCCGCGCGCACCCACAACAGCCACCCGTCCGCGGGGGCCGACGGCAACGCCCGGTAGACGCCCGCCGCGTCGGCCGCCGTCAGCCGGTGCGTGTCGGACGCGTCGAGCGTCCCCAGGTAGATCCCCCCGGTGTCCGGCGTCCCTATCGCGTAGAAGAGGAAGTGCCGGCCATCGGGCAGAAACGACGGCCACCGGTGGCTGGTCTGGCCGGCGAGGGTGGTGACCGCGACGGGGGCGCCGCCCGAGGCCGGCACGCGGACCAGTGTGCCCCCGAAGCTTGGCGCGAACAGGATCACGCCGTCGGCATTCCAGGTCCCGCCGCGGGGGACCGACGCCGGGGCGACGGTTTGCGGCGCGCCGCCACCGAGGTCGATCCGTTTCAGTTGGCCATTGGCGAAGAACCCCACGGCGCGGCCATCGGGCGACCAGAACGGAGAGAGCGCCCCCTCGGTACCCGCCAGCGGCTGCGCCGTCGTCGTCGCCAGCGAGCGCCGCCAGAGGCGGGAGACGCCGTCGCCCGACGCCACGAAGACGATCTGCCGGCCGTCGGGTGAAAGGGCGAAGTCCGTGGGCTGGTCGGTGGCGGGCGTGACGAGGTCCACGCGCGTCTCGGGCAGTGGCGTCTCGCGCAGATGCCGCACGGCGGGAAGCGCGAGCGCCATCATCCCGACGACCGCGGCACCGGTCGCGACCATCCAGAGCAGTCGTCCGCGCGACGATGCGGTGGCGGACGATGTCACCTGCGGCGCCGCCGTCTCGAACGCGCCCTCGAGCGCCAGGCGCACGGCCGCGATGTCAGGGATGCGCTGCTTCGGATCTTTGTGCAGACACCGCTTGATGTAGATGACGAGACCGGGGGAGAGGCCCGAAGGCAGCAGCGCCCAGTTCGGCTCGACCTTCATCACGTTGCCGAGCGTGTCGCCGATGTCCTCGCCCTCGAACGCGCGCGTGCCCGCCAGCATCTCGTAGAGCACGCAGCCGAACGCCCAGACGTCGCTGCGCTTGTCGGCGGGCCGCCCCTTCGCCTGCTCGGGCGCCATGTAGACTGCCGTGCCGAGAATCATGCCGATGCCGGTCATTGCCGCCGGCGACGTGATCGTCGGCGAGGCCGTGACGTCTGCGGCCTGAAGCCCGGGCCCGGAGGCCTGCGCCAGCTTCGCCAGCCCGAAGTCGAGCACTTTGACGACGCCGTCGGTGGACACCTTGATGTTCGACGGCTTGAGGTCGCGGTGAACGATGCCCTGCTCGTGGGCGGCTTCCAGCGCTTCCGCGATTTGCCTGGCGATGGGCACCGCCTCATCCACGGGAATCGGCCCGCGCGCGATGCGGTCGGCGAGCGTGTCTCCCTCGATGAGCTCGAGGATCAGGGCGCGCGTCGTGCCGGTCTCTTCGAGTCCGTAGATCGCGCCGATGTTGGGATGCGTGAGGGAGGCGAGCACCTGCGCCTCGCGCTGAAACCGGGCCAGTCGCTCGGCGTCGCCGGCGAACGCGTCCGGCAGGACCTTCAGCGCGACGTCGCGACCGAGGCGTGGGTCGCGGGCGCGGTAGACCTCGCCCATGCCGCCGGCGCCCAGCGTGCCAGTAATCTCGTACGGACCGACGCGCGTGCCGACGGCGAGCGACATCAACGGCCTGCCGGATTATAGCGGCACGTTCCGTGCTCTACCGACGATGCTAGAATCGGGCGCGAGAGCCCGGACACGAGCTCTTACATGGCAAACGTGGAAGAACGGCTCACTTCCGTCGAAGCGAAGGTGGATGCACTGGTCGATCTCCGGGCAGAGATGACCCGCCAGTTCGGCCAGCTTCGGGAAGATCTTACCCGAGACCTGGACCGCCGATTCGGGGAGGTCGATCGCCGATTCGGGGAGGTCGATCGCCGGTTCGGCGATGTGGACCGCCGGTTCGGCGATATGGACCGGCGCTTTCAGGAAGTCAACGGCTGGCTCGAACGCCTCGATCGGCGGGGAGAGCGCCAGTTCATGTGGCTGGTCAGCTTCCAGTTCGGGGTCCTCGTCAGCGTGATCGTCGCGCTGATACGAGTCGCGCTCGAGTGAGCAGGGGGCTGGCGCGAGTCGCCTGCCCCCTGCCCCTACCGCCTACCGCCGGGTGGGGAACTAGTACCGATAGTGGTTCGGCTTGTAGGGTCCCTCCACCGGCACGCCGATGTAGTCCGCCTGCTCCTTCGAGAGCTCCGTCAGCTTCACCCCGAGGTGATCGAGGTGCAGCCGCGCCACCTCCTCGTCCAGCGCCTTCGGCAGCATCGTCACCGTCTTGCCGTACTTCTCGGCGTTGGCGTTGAGTTCGAGCTGCGCCAGCACCTGGTTGGTGAACGACGCGGACATCACGAAGCTCGGATGGCCGGTGGCGCAGCCGAGGTTCAGCAGCCGGCCCTCGGCCAGGATCAGCACGCTGTGGCCGTCCGGGAAGCGCCACTCGTCGTACTGCGGCTTGATGTTGATCTTCTCGATCCCCTTCACCTTCTTCAGCCCGGCCATGTCGATCTCGTTGTCGAAGTGGCCGATGTTGCCGACGATGGCCTTGTCCTTCATCCGCGACATGTGCCCGGTGGTGATGATGTTGAAGTTGCCCGTCGCCGTGATGAAGATGTCGGCCTGGTCGAGGACGTCCTCGAGCGTCTTGACCTCGAAGCCCTCCATCGCCGCCTGCAGCGCGCAGATCGGGTCGATCTCGGTGACGATGACGCGGCAGCCCTGGCCGCGCAGCGCCTGCGCGCAGCCCTTGCCCACCTCGCCGTAGCCCATCACCACGGCCACCTTGCCGCCGAGCATGACGTCGGTCGCCCGCGCCAGGCCGTCCGGCAGCGAGTGGCGGCAGCCGTAGATGTTGTCGAACTTGCTCTTGGTCACCGAGTCGTTGACGTTGATGCCGGGGAACAGCAGCGTGCCGGCTTCCTGCATCTGGTAGAGCCGGTGCACGCCGGTCGTCGTCTCCTCGCTGACGCCGCGGATGCCGGCGGCGAGCTTCGTCCAGCGGCCCGGGTTGGCCTTCAGCTCCTTCGACACCGCGTCGAGGATGACGCCCCACTCCTCGGGATCCTTGTCCGGGTTGAACGCGGGCACCTTGCCCGCCTTCTCGAACTCGGCGGCCTTGTGCACGAACAGCGTCGCGTCGCCGCCGTCGTCGACGATGAGCGACGGCCCGCCGCCGTCGGGCCACACGAGCGCCTCGACCGTGCACCACCAGTACTCCTCGAGCGTCTCGCCCTTCCACGCGAACACCGGCGTGCCCTTCGGCGCGCTCACCGTGCCGCCGGTCTCGGGGCGGCCGACGACGACCGCCGCGGCCGCGTGGTCCTGTGTCGAGAAGATGTTGCACGAGACCCAGCGCACGTCGGCGCCGAGCTCGGTCAGCGTCTCGATGAGGACGGCCGTCTGGATGGTCATGTGCAGGCTGCCCATGATGCGCGCGCCGGCGAGCGGCTTCTTCGCGCCGTAGCGCGCGCGCAGCGCCATCAGCCCGGGCATCTCGTGCTCGGCGAGCCGCATCTCCTTGCGGCCCCACTCGGCGAGCTGCAGGTCCGCGACTTTGAACGGAGTGCGGCCGGCTTTCTTCGCGGCCTCGAACGCGTGCGTCTTGTCGGTCAGAACAGTTGCCATTGCCTCTCCTAGTCAGGCCGGCTAAAGCCGGCCTCTACGTACGTAGGGGCCGACTTAGTCGGCCCGCGTCGCTTTAGTCGGCCCGTGTCGCCGACAGAACAGTTGCCATTGCCTCTCCTAGTCAGGCCGGCTGAAGCCGGCCTCTACGTACGTAGGGGCCGACTTTAGTCGGCCCGCGTCGACTTTAGTCGGCCCGTGTCGCCGACAGAACAGTTGCCATTGCCTCTCCTTGTCAGGCCGGCTGAAGCCGGCCTCTACGTACGTAGGGGCCGACTTTAGTCGGCCCGTGTCGCTTTAGTCGGCCCGTGTCGCCGACAGAACAGTTGCCATTGCCTCTCCTAGTCAGGCCGGCTGAAGCCGGCCTCTACGTACGTAGGGGCCGACTTTAGTCGGCCCGCGTCGACTTTAGTCGGCCCGTGTCGCCGACAGAACAGTTGCCATTGCCTCTCCTTGTCAGGCCGGCTAAAGCCGGCCTCTACGTACGTAGGGGCCGACTTTAGTCGGCCCGTGTCGCCACGGCGGCGAACAGTGCCGGTCCCCTGGCGTCGGGGTCGACGGGCAGCGCGCGGATGCGCACGTCGCCGAACCCGGCGCCTGATGCGTAACGTGAAATCTGCTTGTCGGAGAATCCGAGCCACACGTGGCCCATCTGCTGCTGGTACTCCTCGCGGTCGTGCGGCAGCATGTCCACGATGAGCAGCCGGCCGCCAGGCCGCAGCACGCGCGCCACTTCCGTGAGCGCGCGCGCCGGATCCGGCGAGTAGTGCAGGACGAGCGACATCATCGCCGCGTCGAGCTCGCCGTCCTCGATCGGCATCGCCTCGAGCTCGCCCTGGCGCACGTCCACGTTCGGCTGCTCGGCGAGACGCGCGCGCGCGGCCTCGAGCATGTCGTTCGAGCTGTCCACCGCGATCACCCGCGTCACGTGCGGCGCCACCGTCTCGGAGAGCTGCCCCGTCCCGCAGCCGAGGTCGCCGACGACGAGCGCCGGATCGATGAGGCCGAGCACCGCCCAGAGATAGAAGCTGTCGCCGAAGAGGCCGCTGCGGAGACGATCCCACCCGCCCGCGGCGGTCGCGAAGAACTCCTGTGACTTCGCGCGCCGGCGGGCGACAACGCTGCCCAGGCGCCGCTCGTCATGGCCGGCGGCGGCGGTCGTCGCCACCTGCTCGCGGATGAGCGGCCACAGCCGGCTCGCGCCCGAGTCCAGGTCGTCGAGCGGCATGCTGTAAAAGCGGCTCGTGCCGTCGCGCCGCGACGCCACCCACCCGTCGTCCGCCAGCGTCTTCAGGTGGCGGCTGACGCTGGACTGCGGCATCTGGAGCACCGAACAGAGCTCCGACACGGTCAGTTCCTGCTGTTCGAGCAGGAGCAGCATGCGGCAGCGCGTCGGGTCGGCGAGCGCCGACATGTGCTCGAGGATGGCGACCATCTATCCGTGTATCCGGATATTAGGCTACATCAGCCGCGCCGTCAACCTTGATACGAGTCGTATACGGGGTCTGACCCCTGAGTCGATCTGTTCCGGGGTCTGACCCTAGTTGGGCGAGAACCAGAAACTGGCCTTGATTGCGAAGAAATTGTCGCCCGTGGCCCCGAACGAGCTGAACATGTCGCTCAGCCCCACCCGGCTGCGGAGGGCCTCCTCGGTCTCGCGGTCCTGCTGCCAGACCAGGTACAGCGTGCTGCCCGGACGGTATTCCCACCGCAGCACGAGGTTGCTGCGGAAGGACTGCACGTTGAAGTCCCGATTGCGGAGCGTGGCCGCGTCCACCGGCAGCAGCGTGCGCGTGCCGGCCGCGGCGAGCTCGCCCAAGCGCAGGTAGGTGCCGCTGGCCGCGAACGGCTCGCCGTAGAAGTCGAGCGTGAGGTCGGGCTTGAACGTGTAGTTGACGCGCACCTCGGTCGCGTACGTGGACCGATCGATGTGGCCGAAGATGTAGCGGCCCCCGAACGTCGCCGGCCCGCCGCCGGCCAGCGTCGCCACGTACTGCTGCGCGTTGACCTCACGCTCGTAGCCGGGCGAGATGGTGAGCCGCCACTGCGGCCCGGGCCGCATCTCGACGCCCCCTTCGACGTTGAAGACGAGACCGCCCTCTTCATCGCGCCGGTACTCGGTCGAGAAGTCGCCCTGGGTGGCGGACCCGTCACCGGTTTCGATCTCAAGGCTCGTCTGCCACCCGCGCGGGGTCTGCATGAGCGGCCCGCCGCGGGTCAGCCGCATGTCCTGCCTACGGCCGAAGACGACCGCGCCCAGCGTGGTCTCCCAGAAGTTCGGCCACGTCACGGCGAACGCGGCTTCGGCGTTCTTGGTCTGCCGCACGCCGCCCCAGTTCCACTCGTTGTTCAGGCCGAAGGTGACCGCGTACTGCCGCCACCAGCGGCCAGGCGTCGTCTCCTGGTACTCGATTTCGCCGTCGAACTGGAGACCATCGCCGGTGGTCAGGCGGCCGACGTCGTTGCTCTCGAACTCCGGCGACTCGAGCACCGCCGCCACCTCCCAGCCCCAGTGGCGTCCGTTGCGGCGCTCGAGGCTCGCGCTCGAGCGCCCGCCCGTCATCGTGGTCCGGCGCGGATCGTAGGTCACATAGCCGGCGTCGGGACGCTGCAGGTACCGTGCGCTCGCTCGCTGGACACGATCGATGGCGCCCGCCGCGCCGCTGAGGTGCGTCATGCCCGTGGCCCACTGCAGCTCGTAGTCGCCGTCCCGCAGCCGCATCACGGAATCGGTGCTGACGGTGAACGCGTTGCGGGTCAACCTCGCCGCCAGCGGACCCGCCTCTTCGAGGTTGCGATGCACGCCTGTCGCCATGACGCCGATCGTCGATCCCGGCGGGCCGAACTCCTGCTGGAGGCGCGCCACGCCGTACGTCGTCGTCGGGGCCACCCGCGTGCGGCCGAACAGCGACGGCGCGGTGAACGTCCGCGCGTACTCGTCGTCGGTGACAGCCGCGAGCATGCCGATCGACGTGCCCGAGGCCAGGCGTCCGGTCAGCTTCGCCGCTCCGAGGATCGTGGACGTCTGCGGCCTCTCGACGAAATCGCCGTCGGCATCGCCGGCGGGCGGCGCGCCGATGCGCCGCGAGTAGAAGTAGTTGTTCTCGTTGCCGGTCAGGAGTTCGGCGCCCTCGGTGAAGAACGGCCGGCGCTCGTCGAAGAACGTCTCGAACGCCGAGAGATTCACTTCGGCGGGGTCCGCTTCGACCTGGCCGAAGTCCGGATTGACCGTGGCTTCGAGCGTCAGGTTCGACCCGAGGCCCACTTTCGCGTCGAGCCCGATCCGGCGCTCGAGGTTCGCGCCGCCGCTGAACGGGTCGCCCGGATCGCGCTCCCCCACGAGATGCGACGCGCTCGCCACGTACGGCAGCAGCTCCAGCCGGCGGCTCGGACGGATGCCGCTGATGCCGTGCAGATCGCCGAAGCGCGACGCCCACCCCTCCTCGGTGCGGCGGACGAGCGACCAGTAGACCTCTTCGTTGCGCGTCGGCACCCAGCGTTGCACGTTGAGCCCCCAGACCTGCGCGGGACGATCGTTGAAGCGCAGCTGCGAGAAGGGAATCCACAGCTCCGCCGTCCAGCCCATGCCGTCCACCGCCGTGCGCGCCTGCCACACGGGGTCGTAGCCGGACTCGCCCGCCCACTCCTCGTCCCGCGCGAAGTACTCGTCCAGCCTGACACCCGCCGCGGTGACCCCGAACGACGACGAGGTCCGTCGATCGAGATACGTATCGAGCGACACCAGGAAGTGCTCGGCCTGATCGCCGTCGTCCCGGCGACCGAGGGGCGCCTGAATCGGGTCGGAGGAGAACATGCGCGCGCCCACGTACAGCGCGTTGTCGTCGTACGCGAAGCGAACGTCCATCCGGTCGGTCGGCGCACCGCCTTCGACCGGCTCCTTCTGCAGGAAGTCGACGACCGGAGTGACGTCGCTCCACGCCCGCTCATCGAGGCGGCCGTCCACGCGGATGGCGCCGTTGTCCACGCGCACGGCCTGCGCCTGCTTGCGCCCGTTGTCGGGCGCCGCCTGCGCCAGTGCCGCCGCGACGCTGCCAAGCACCCCTGCCAGGACCAGAACCGGATATCGCACTGATGGGAACGCCATACGGGATGACACAGCGTAGTCGAGCGTACATGAAGGCAGCATGAAGTCCGAAGGAAGAGGATTACCATCTACGCCGTGCGGGTCACGCCGCTCGTCGCCGTCGCGCTGAGCCTCGCCGTGACGCCGGGGTCCGCGCAGGCCGTGCTGCGATCCTTCGATCAGGACGCGGTGGGCGCCGCGCCCGGCGGCTTCACGTTCGCCGCCGCGCGCCTCGCCAACGGCGGCCGGTGGCTCGTGCGCGCCGACGCGGCGGAGCGCTACATGGTGCACTTCAGTGACCCCGCGGCCGGAGACGGGTTCGCGCTCGCCGTGCTGGATGCGGCGCCGCCGCCCGAGCTGCGCCTCTCGGCGCGCATCAAGCTGGCCGAGGGCGCGCGCGCCGGCGGCCTCGTCTGGCGCTACCAGAATCCCGAGAACTTCTACGCCGTGTCGCTCGACCTCGCCATGCTCGAGATCTCGCTCTACCGGGTGGCGCGCGGCAACCGCATCCGGCTCGAGCGCGAGGACGACCTCGAGCTCGATCCGAACGCCTGGCATTCGCTGCGCGTCGAGCACGAAGACGGCCGCATCCGCGTGGCGCTCGGCGGCATCGGCGTCATCCGCGCGCGCGAGCGCGAGATCGCCGACAGCGGCCGCGCCGGCGTCTGGTCCGCCGGCGCCGCGACGACGTGGTTCGACGACGTGCAGGTGCAGCCGGCCGACACCAACGCCGAGGGGCGGCGACGTGAGACTCCTGGTCGTTGAGGACGAGCCGGACCTGGCGCGGGCGGTGGCGCGCTCGCTGACCGAGGCCGGGTTCGCCGTCGACGTGTCCGCCGACGGCGAAGACGCGCTCTTCCGCATCCGCGAGATCGACTACGACGCCGTCGTCCTCGACGTGATGCTGCCGCGGCTGGACGGCTGGGCCGTGCTCGAGGCCGCCCGCGGCGCGCAGATCCGGACGCCGATCCTGCTGCTGACCGCGCGCGACGAGGTCACCGACCGCGTGCGCGGGCTGAACCTCGGCGCCGACGACTACCTGGTGAAGCCGTTCGCGGTGGCGGAGCTGATTGCGCGGGTGCACGCCATCATCCGGCGGTCCTACGGCAGCGCGGCGCAGCGGCTGGAGATCGGCGGCCTCGTCATCGACATGGCCGCGCGCCAGGTGCTGCGCGACGGCCGGCCCGTGGAGCTCACCGCCCGCGAGTTCGCCATCCTCGAGCTCCTGACGCGCTCGCGCGGCGCCGTCGTCGGCCGCGCGGCCATCTACGACCACATCTACGACGACGACACCGACGTCATGTCGAACGCCATCGACGTCCACATCGCGGCGCTGCGGCGGAAGCTCGGCGCCGATCTGATCCGCACGCGGCGGGGCGAGGGCTACGTCATCGATGCATAGCCCGCTGCGCGTCCGGCTGCTGGCGCTGTACAGCCTCATCCTGACGCTGGTCATCGCCACGTTCGCGGTGACGGCCGGCTATCTGCTGTGGCGGTCGCTGGTGTCGGACGTGGACGCGCGCCTGCAGGCCAGCGCCGCCTCGCTGGCGCAGGGCCTGCGGCCGGCGGCGGACGGCGGCTTCGACCTCGACCTGCCGCTCGAATACCAGCCCACCGACGTCGCGGGCCCGGCGTCGCCGCCGTACTACGCGATCTGGAACGCCGCGGGGAGCCTCGTGGACCGCTCCGCGGTCCCGTTCGAGATCGAGCGGCCGGACGCGCCGGGTCCGCGCACGCGCGACGGCCGGCGCGAGCTGACCGTGGCCGCGGCGGGCGGCGCGCTCGTGCTGGTCGGCCGCGACCTGGCCGAGACGCGCGACGCCGTGCAGGCCTTCGCCGGGATCGCGGTCGTCGCCGGGCTGGCGGCGCTGCTGATCGCGGTGGGCGGCGGGTGGTTCCTCGGCGCCTTCGACCGGCTGCAGCGGGCACTCGAGAGCCAGCGGCGCTTCACGACGGATGCGTCCCACGAATTGCGGACGCCGCTCGCCACCATGGCCGCGGAGACCGAATGGGCGCTCGCGCGGCCGCGCACCGCGGACCAGTACCGCGAGTCGCTGGAGACGTGCCGGCGCGCGATGGAGCGCATGGGGCGCGTCGTGGACCGGCTGCTGACGCTCGCGCGCGCCGACCACGACGCCATCCGCCTGCACCGCGCGCCCGTCCCGCTCGAGCCCGTCGTCCGCGAGGCGGTGACGCTGGTGCATCCGCTGGCCACGCGCCGCGGCATCACCATCGAGACGAAGATCGGCACCGCCACCGTCGAAGGCGACCGCGAGCGGCTGACGGAGCTCGTCACCAACCTCTGCTCGAACGCGGTCGAATACAACCGCGACGGCGGGCGCGTGACGATCGAGGTCTGGCCCGAGGGGCCGGACGCCTGCATGCGGGTCACCGACTCCGGCCTGGGCATCAGCGCCGACGACCTGCCGCGCATCTTCGAGCGCTTCTACCGTCCGGACGCCTCGCGCGACCGCCACACCGGCGGCGCCGGCCTCGGGCTCGCCATCGCGAAGTGGATCGTGGACGCCCACGGCGGCCGCATCACCTGCAGCAGCACGCCGGGCGAGGGCACGGCGATGCTGATCCGGCTGCCGCGGCTCGTGTAGGGGCACGGCGCCGCCGTGCCCCTACCGCATCAGAACGCGATGAGGTGCGTGTACTTCAGCATCAACGCCCGGCGTGTCTCGCCCGGCAGCCGCGTCTCGTTCCACACGACGTAGATGTCGCTGAGCGGGCGATGAATGAGGTTGTAGCGGATGTTCGTCAGCCAGGAGTCGGACTGGCCGTTGTACTGGACGAACGCGTTGAGGAACATCCGCGGCGAGAAGGACCAGTCGAGGCGCAGGCGCGCCAGGGTGGCGGCGAAGCTGCCCTGCGGGAGGTCGATGGTGTTCCGCGACAGGCTGGCGCTGGCGGCGACGTGCTCGTTGAGCCGCACGCGCAGGCCGCCGCCCGCGATCCGCTGCGTGCCGGTCCAGAACTCCCCCGCTTCGATCGACGCGTCGCCGGACATCACCGCGCTGCGGTCCGACTGGTACCACGTCCGCCAGGTGTCATAGGTGTAGCTGCCCGGCGCAATCGTGAGGCCCGACGCCACCATGAACGGCTCGTTCAGCCGTTCGGCCGTGCGGGTGACGCGCGCGTTGAAGCTGCTCCCGTCGCGGAACGACAGCTCGTAGGCGGCGCCGCCGACGCGCGTCAGGAAGCGGTCGTAGCCACTGGTGCTGGTCAGGTCGGTGTCCACGCGCAGCGTGTGCTCGCGGAACAACGCGCTCGCGTGCGCCGGACGCAGGACGCGCTCGTAGGCGCCGAAGACGGATCCCACGCCGCGGCGGCGCACGAAGCCGAGGTCGTGGCGGAAGGCGTCGCCGATGTGCACGAGGCCGAGGCGCGCGCGATGCGCGTTGGCGTCCCAGCGCAGGCCGGTCCGCCCCGCCCAGTCGTCCTCGCGCCCGAGCGTCTCGCTGCGCATGGCGAACGCTTCGATCTCGAGCGTGCGGCTTGGCGTGAGACGGAAATCGATGCCGCCAACCCGGTTGTAACTGCCGGCACTGCCAGCTGCCGGCTGCCCGCTGCCGGCTTCACGACCAAAATAGAACGCGCCCAGCGAGGACGTCGGCGTGAGGTCGCGCGTCATGCGCAGCACGCTGAAGTTCGCGCCCGGCGTCCCCTCGAAGTCGTCGGTCTGCACGGTCAGCAGGCCGATGGCGTTGCGCCCCGCGCGCCCCGTCAATCGAAGGCCGCCAATCACCGGTATCGGCTGGCCGGTGGACGACAGGCCGATGCGCCGGCTGAAGAACGGCACCAGGTCGCGGCGCTCGTCCTCGGTCGCCGCGAGCCCGACCTGGAAGTTGGCCGGGTTCTCGAGGAAGAACTGCCGCTTCTCGGGGAAGAACAGGCTGAAGCGCGTCAGGTTGATCTGCTGCTCGTCCGCCTCGACCTGCGAGAAGTCCGTGCGCAGGCTCGCGTCGAGCAGAAGCGACGAGGTCAGCCCCCACTTCACGTCCACGCCGCCGTCGCCGTCGCGGCGCCACGCGCCGCTGGAGCGGCCGTTGAACGCGGCGGTGGCAAACGGGGTGACGCGCAGATCGCGGCCGCGCCGCACGCCGCTGATGCCCGACAGCGTCCCCGCATAGCCGGCCGCGTAGTGCGAGAGCTGGCGCGGCACCGGCGCCCACGTCGAGAACTCGTAGGTGCGACGCACGATGCGCATGACGTTGAGGCCCCACTGCTGGACGTCGGTGTCCGGGAAGCGAAGCGTCTTGAACGGGATCGACATCTCCAGCGTCCAGCGGTCGGCGCCGATCTGCGTGCGCACGAACCACACGCCGTTCCAGTTGGCGTCGTTGCTCCGCCCGTTCTCGAACGCCTGCACGTCGCGCTGCGCGCCGCCGGCGTTGACCATGAACCCGTAGGAGTTCCGCCTGTCGCTGAACGTGTCGAGCACGAGCGTGAAGACGTCGTTCTGGAAGCCCTGGAAGTCGCGCCGCAGCTCGTTGACGACCAGCCTGTCCGGGTCCGGGTCGAACATCACCGCGCCGACGTAGAGCGACTCGTCGTCGTAGAGGAAGCGCACTTCCGTGCGCTCGCTGGCCGGCTGGTACTCGTCGGGAATCTGCTGCAGGAAGTCCGTCGCCGGCGCCGCCTGCCGCCACATCGGCTCGTCGAGGGTGCCGTCGACGACGATCGGCTCGTCCACGCGCACGGCGGCCACACGCTTCGCCGCGCGGACGGCCTCCACGTCGATGGCGCCCGTGGCCCCGTTTTCCTGAGCGGCGGCGGCGGCGAACGGCGTGAGTGCCAGCAGCGCGCTGGCGATGAGTTCCCTGACCCTCACGCGGCGCCGAGCTCCTGCTCGAGGCGTCCCACCAGCATGTCGAGCTCGGCGGAAACGGCCTTGACGGTGTCGGGCTGACTCAGGTCGACACCGGCGCGCGCGAGCAGGGTCATCGGGTAGTCGCTGCCGCCGGCGCGCAGCAGCGAGAGGTAGCGGTCCACGCCGTCCTCGCGGACACCCGGGTCCGCGGCGCGGAGCGACTGCATCAGCCGGGCGGCCGACGCGAAGCACGTCGCGTACTGGTAGACGTAGTACGGCGCGTTGAAGAAGTGGGAAATCCTCGCCCAGGTCACCCGTGAGATCTCCTCCTCGTCGATGACGTCGCCGTAGTAGTCGCGCAGCAGCGTCGCATAGATCGCGCAGAGCGTCTCGGCGGTGACCGGCTGGTCCTGCTCGACGAGGCGGTGCGCCTGCAGCTCGAAGTCGGCGAACATCACCTGCGTGTAGAACGTGCTCGCGATGCTGTCGATGGCGTGCTGCAGGAGCACGGCGCGCTCCTCGCGCGAGCGCGCGCGCTCCAGCATCAGGTCGAGGAACAGCGCCTCGTTGAGCGTGGACGGGACCTCGGCGACGAAGATCGTGTAGCCGGCGTACACGAACGGCTGCGTCCGGTGCGACAGCAGCGTGTGCATGGAGTGGCCC
>VFYY01000076.1 GCA_016871375.1 Acidimicrobiia bacterium | reverse complement strand
TCCGGGCGCCGTGACCGCCGCCATGGCGGCCGCCGCACGGGCCGCCGGCGCGGAGATTCGCACCGGCACACCGGTCGAGCGCATCGTCGTTCGCGGCGAACGCGTCGCCGGCGTCGTCGCCGGCGGACGCGAGATCCCAGCAACCACCGTCGTGTCCGCGGTCGATCCGAAGACGACGCTGCTCGAGCTGGTGGACCCTGGCGACCTCACGCCCGACTTCATGTCGAAGGTCCGGAACTACCGCGCGGCGGGCACCCTCGCGAAGGTGAACCTGGCGCTCTCCGCGCTGCCTGGTTTTGGTCCGGCGCAGGCCGGACACGACGAGCTCCTCTCGGGCCGCATTCATATCGGTCCGGAGCTCGATTACCTCGAGCGCGCGTTCGATCACGCGAAATACGGCGACATGTCCGCCGAACCCTGGCTCGAGATCACGATTCCGTCGGTCCTCGAACCGGAGCTCGCGCCACCAGGCGCGCACGTGATGTCGATCTACGTTCACTACGCGCCGTATCGCCTGCGCGAGGGCGGGTGGGACACGGCACGAGCGACGCTCCTCGAGCGGGTGCTCACGGTGCTGGAGCGCCATGCGCCCGGCATCCGGCCGCTGGTCGTCGCCGCGCAGACGATCACGCCCGCCGACCTCGAACGCGAATACGGGTTCTTCGGCGGCCACCCGTTCCACGGCGAGCTCGCGCTCGATCAGCTCTTCACCATGCGGCCACTCCTCGGCTACGGGCGCTATGCCACGCCGATTCGCGGGCTGCACTTGTGCGGCGCGGGCACCCATCCCGGCGGCTTCATGACCGGCGGCAGCGGCAGACTCGCGGCACGGGAAATCGTCAGATAATCGATCCGGCAATGAAGCGGCTGGCTCTTCTCCCGCTCGTGGTCCTGGTGTTCATGGGACAGCCCTTCGACGCGGCTCAGGGCAGGCGTGGTGCGCCGCCGCGCGACTTCCAGAACCAGCCCCAGCCCACCGGCACGGCCGTCATCCGCGGCCGCATCGTTGCCGCCGACACCTCGACGCCGATCCGCCGCGCGCAGGTGCGCGCCACGACGGCGGGCGGCGGGCGCGGCGCCCGTCTGGTGACCACCGACAGCGAAGGACGGTTCGAGCTGAGAGATCTGCCGGCGGGGCGCTGGGAGCTGTCGGCCGCCAAGGCCGGCTTCGTCACGCTGCGCTACGGCCAGCGCCGGCCGTTCGAGGCGGGACGGCCCCTCGAGCTGGCGACGGGCCAGAAGCTCGAGGGCGTGGACATCGCGCTGCCGCGCGGCGCCGCGATCACCGGCCGCGTGTTCGACGAGTTCGGCGATCCCGTGGCGGGCGCGCGCGTGCAGGTGCTGCGCTATCAGCTCGTGCAGGGCGAGCGGCAGCTGATGCCGACGGCCAATACCGCCATCAGCGACGATACCGGCGCATTCCGCGTCTACGGCCTCATGCCGGGCGACTACTACGTCAGCGCGCTGCTGCGCGCGCTCGACGATCCGAACGACGACGCCACCTACGCCCCAACCTACTTCCCCGGCACCGGCGCGGTGGCCGACGCACAGCGCATCACGATCGGCCTCGGCCAGGAGCAGGGCAACATCAACTTCGGGCTGCTGCCCGTGCGCGCCATCCGCATCACGGGCACGGCCACCGATTCCTCGGGCGCACCGCTCGCCGGCGGCGTCGTGGCGCTGCTGCCGTCCGACGGCGTCGTCCGCGTTCCCGGCCTCGGCGGCGGGGGCAATCGCGTCGGCGCCGACGGACGCTTCACGATCGCCAACGTGCCCCCCGGCAACTACACCTTGATGGCCACCGCGCGGCCCGCGCGCGGCGAGGATGTCGAGATCGCGTCGATGCCGCTCTTCGCCGGCGGCGAAGACCTCTCCGGCATCGCGCTCATCGCCAGCAGGGGCACGACGCTCTCGGGCCGCGTCGTGACGCCGGCTGGCGGCGGCGCAACGCTGCCTGAATCGGTGCAGGTGGCCGTGCAGCAGGTGCGGCCAGGCCGCGGGCTGCCCTCGCGGCCGGCGCGGCTCGCTGCGGACGGCACCTTCGCGCTCAGCAACCTGTTCGGACAGGGACTCGTCAGGGTCGGCGGCCTGCCGCAGGACTGGACGCTGCAGTCCGTCGTGGTGGGGGGCGTGGACGTGACGGACACGGCCATCGAGTTCCGCGCCGACGAGGAGATTCGCGGCGCGCAGATTACGGTGACCAACCGCGTGACCGACGTCTCCGGCACGGTCTCCGGCCGCGACGGCACGCCGGTGCGCGACTACACCGTCGTCATCTTCCCGGAGGACGAGACGAAATGGACGGCGCCGTCGCGCTTCGTCCGCAGCGCGCGCCCGGACCAGCAGGGGCTGTTCCGGATTCGCGCGCTTCCACCCAACGGCCGCTACCTCGCGGTGGCCGTCGATTACCTCGAAGAAGGCGAGGCGAACGACCCCGAATTCCTCGCCGCCGCGAAGAACAGCGGCACGCGCGTCGCGCTTGCCGACGGCGAAGCGAAAGCCGTTGAACTGAAGCTCCTCCAGCGATAAAAGAAGGGTCTATGAAACAGCCGCTGATCGTCGTTGCCGCTCTCTGTGTTCTCGGCGTCGCGCGTCCCGCGCCGGCACAGGTTCTCGCGGACGGCCCCGTGGTCTACGGGCACCACCACCTGTACGTGTCGAACGTGGACGCGACGAAGAAGTTCCTCGTCGAAGGCCTGGGCGGAACGGCCGTCCGCATCGGCGAACCCGCGCGCGAAGTGATCCGCTTCCCGAACGTGCTGGTCTTCATGAACGCGACCGTGCCGAAAGGCGGAAGCAAGGGCACGACGGTCGATCACATCGGCTTCGGCGTGCGGAACATGCGCGAGGCCGTGGACCGGGTCAAGGCCGCCGGCTTCCGCATGGTGACGAGCACGGAGACGGGGCCGCCGCGCGTGGTGAAGGACGACATCGCCTTTCCTCCGGCCGGCCAGACGGGCAACTCCATCGCCTTCGCGATGGGACCGGACGACCTGAAGGTGGAGCTGGTGGAGACGCCGCAGCAGGCGGCGCCGGTCGCGCTGCACCACGTGCACTTCTTCGGCCAGCAGAACAACGAGATGCAGGCGTGGTACGCGAAGACGTTTGGCGGTGAGGCGAGGCAGGGCGCCAACTTCCCGTCTGTCGTGCTGCCCGCGGTGTCGCTGAATTTCTCGCCGTCGCAGACGCCGGTCGTCGGCACGAAGGACCGCGCGATCGATCACATCGGCTTCGAGGTGCGCGACCTCGAGGCGTTCCTGAAGAAGCTCGCCGCGAGCGGCGTGAAGATCACCAGCGAGTACCGCAAGGTGCCGGCGCTCAACACCGCCATCGCGTACATCACCGATCCCTGGGGCACCTACATCGAGCTGACCGAGGGACTGGGCCGCGTCACCGTCGCCACGAACTGACGGATGTCGACGACCGTCGATCTCCGCTATCCGGTCGGCCGCTTCGATCCGACCGCGCCGGTGGATCCGGCGCGGCGCGCGCCGGCGATCGAGGACATCGCGCAGCTTCCCGCGAAGATGCGCGAGGCGGTGGCCGGCCTCTCGGACGCACAGCTCGACACGCCGTATCGGCCCGGCGGGTGGACCGTCCGCCAGGTCGTGCACCACGTCGCCGACAGCCACATGAACGGCCTGATCCGGACCAAGCTCGCGCTGAGCGAAGACACGCCGACCATCAAGCCGTACGACGAGAACGTCTGGGCGACTCATGCGGACATGCGGTTGCCCGTCGCCGTATCGCTCGGCATCCTCGAGGGTGTGCACGCCCGCTGGGCCGCCGTGTGGCTCGGGCTCAGCCCGGCGGACTTCGCGCGCGCATTCGTCCATCCCGAGATCGGCCGGATGTCGCTCGACACACAACTGCAGTCGTACGCGTGGCACTCGCGCCACCACGTGGCGCACATTGCGTCGCTGCGGGTGCGCGAACGCTGGTAGACTTGAGTGCCTAAAGTGCCTGGAGTGCCCAAGGTGCCTGAAGTGCCCAACGTGAAGCGCGACGTCGGCGACGCGCTCGGCATGATCGAGACGCGCGGCCTCATCGGCATGATCGAGGCCGCCGACGCGATGCTGAAAACCGCGAACGTCGAGCTCGTGAGCTGGCAGAAGGTGGACGCCGGTCTCGTCACCGCGCTGATCCGCGGCGACGTCGGGTCGGTGAAGGCCGCGACCGACGCCGGCGCCGCGGCCGCGCGGCGCGTCGGCGAGCTCATCGGCGTGCACGTGATCGCGCGCCCCGCCGACGACCTCGAGAAGATCTTCCCGATTACGTAAACGGGCCACGGCCGCGGTAGGGGCCATGCATGCATGGCCCGTGAGGATTCGCGCCGGTTTACGGGCGACGCATGCGTCGCCCCTACCGGGCCTGTCTCAACCCGCGGCGGCGCTTCTTGCGCGCGCGCGCGGTGAGCGGGCGCATCGCAATCTCCTCTCCCACCATCAACAGCGCCTGCGTCGGCTGATCGATGTTGAAGATCCGGCCGTCCTGCGTGCGCGCGTAGAGCTGGTCGCCGCCGATGAACAGCGTCATCGGCCCGCCGTCGCCGATGGCCTCGTAGAGCCGGATGCCGAACGTCTCGCGCAGCGTGGTCAGCAGGCGGCGCAGGCGTGGAATCGAGAAGCCCCGATGACGCAGGTCGGCGAGCACCTGCAGCTCGAGGACGTCGAGCGGCGTATAGCGGCGCTCGGTGAAGCCGCCGGCGTCGGTCCGCTGGGGCGCGACGGCGGGCTTGAAGAGGCGCCGCGAGTCCCACCACTGGAGCTGCCGGGCGCTGAGCCCGGTCATGCCGGCGACCTCGCGCGACGAGTAGTGCTTCTTGAGCCTCACGCGTCAGAGACCGAAGCGGTCCGGACGGGCGAGCGCCAGCTCCGCGCGCTCGCGCCCGTCGAGCACGAGGTCGGCCACCATGAGCGCGGTCAGCGGCGCCAGCAGTACGCCGTTCCGGTAATGCCCGGTTGCGTAGTACACGCCGCGCATTGTGGACGAAGCCCCGATGATGGGCAACTCGTCCGACGTGGCCGGCCGCAGCCCGACCCGCACCTCCCGCAGCGGGGCGCCGGCCACCGCCGGCGCCACCGCGGTCGCGCGCGCGAGCAGGTCGGTCACCCCTTCCTCGGTGGCGCGCTCGTCGAAACCGACGTCCTCGGACGTGGCGCCGACCAGCACGCTGCCGTCTTCCCACGGCACGAGATAGGCCCGGCTTCCCCAGACGACGCGGGTGAGCGGCGGATGGTCGAAGACCAGGTGCAGCAGTTGACCGCGGATCGGCCGCACGGGCGCAGGCGACGGCGCGATCCGACTCGACCAGCTCCCGGCGGCGATGACCACCGGATCGGCGGACTGCGCCACCCGCGCGAGGCTGTCCGCCGCAAAGACGACGCCGCGCCGTTCTGCGGCGGCCACGAGCGCGGACGTGAACGCCGTGGCAGCCACGTAGCCGTGCTGCGGCACCAGGAGTCCCGCCGACACCGCGCGCGAGAGCGCCGGCTCCAGCCGGCGCGCGGCGTCGCCGTCCAGCAGCGAATGCGCCACGCCCGCGCGCGACAGACGTTCGGCCGCCCGCGCGAGCTCGCTCGCTTCGGCGTCGCTGCACGCGACCTCCAGCGTGCCCGCGCGGCGGTACTCGACCGGGCGGCCCGCGTCCGCGGCAACGCGCGCGACGAAGCTGTCGTAGTACCCGAGACTGCACGCGCCGAGCTTCAGCAACGCGTCGGAATGGCCTTCGATGTAGGGGGCGAGGACTCCAGCGGAGGCGCGCGTCGCGCCCTGTCCGGGGCCGCGAGGATCGATCACGCGGACGCGGGCGCCGCGCGAGGCAAGCTCGTAGGCGACGGCGCAGCCGATGATGCCCGCGCCGGCGACAATCACGTTCACATGGTGATTCTATTTAGAACCTGAACTGCAGGCCGACCTCGACGCGCCGGGCCTGGCCGGCCGACGTGGGCCTGCCGAAGAACGGCGACAGCATGCTGCCACTGAAGCTGCCGTAATTGACGCGGTTCATCAGGTTGAACGCCTGCGCGTAGACCTCCATCGAGAACCGCTGGTTATTGCTGCCGCCGCCCTGGCCGCCCTCGGGACCGCCCTGGCCCCCGCGCGGCGGGCCGAAGCCGAACGCCTTGGTGAGCCGCATGTTCATCTCCCACCGCGCCGCGCCGCGGCCGGCGTTGCGCGCCACGCCCGCCGGCCGATCGTTGACGACGCCGTCGCGGTTGTCGTCGCGGCCGGTGACGATGTTGTACGGCGCGGCGGACGAGGCGTTGCCGCCGATGTTCGCGCGGACGTTGAACGGCAGCCCGAAGTTGAACATCGCGTTGAAGCGGTGGCGCACGTCCTGCGACGAGGGACCCCACTCGGCGTCGGGGTCGAGGCTGTTGGCGGGCAGCGACGTCGCGTTGTCGGCGTGGTTGCGCACGCTCGACAGCGTGTAGTTCGTGTTGAAGAACATCCGCCGCCCGGGCAGCCGGTAGTTCAGGTTGACGTTCAGGCGGTCGGTCGCCGAGCGGCCCGTGGACTCGACCTGCGTCACGGTGCCGACGTCCGGCTCCGGGCGCACGCCCAGCCCGTTCGGCGCGTTCACGTTGCGCGAGCGGAGCTGGCTGCGCCCGCGGATGATCATGAACGACGCCTGGAAGTTGAGCGACGGCAGCAGCGGGCGCTCGATGCCGATCGACGCCTGGTGCACGTACGGCAGCCTCAGCGCCGGGTCCGCCTGCACGCGTCCGCTGCCGAACACTTCCGCGGCCACGCCGCCTGCCGGGTCCGGGTAGCCGGGATTCAGGATGAGGAGGTCGCGCTGCCCGCCGGGCCCGCCCGTCACGCGCTGCGTCTGGTCGTAGAGGTTCGACCCGTACCAGTCGTGGAACATCCCGTAGCCGCCGCGGATCGTCGTCGTGCGCGACGGGTTGAACGTGAAGCCGAGGCGCGGCATCAGGTTCACCGTGTCGCCGACGTGGTTCTGCATCTCCTGCCGCACGCCGTAGCTGACCGACAGGCTCCGCGCCAGCCGCACGTCGTCCTGCCAGTACATCCCGAGCTGGTACTGCGAGACCGACGTGCGCAGCTCGCCGAGGCGCTGCGTGAACGTCGCCGGCGTGCCGGCGAAGAACGCCTCGAGCGTGCTGAAGGTGAACGTGCCGGCGGCGTTGCGCGCGTCGGTGTTGGTGAAGATCTCGGTCTCGAGCAGCAGGCCGACGCGCATGGCGTGCCTGCCGACGGCGAAGTCGAAGTTGTCGGCGAGCTCCAGCGTCTTCGTGGTGCCGTTGCTCGACACGCCGGCGCCGCCGCGGCCGAACGCGTCGATGACGACGATCGCGGGCGCGGAGGAGAACGACTCGGACACGCTGTCCTGCGCGTTGAACTGGACGCGGAACTCGTTGAGCGTCGACCGCCCGAAGATGCTCTGCGTGGAGAAGCGGAGCTGCTGCTCGTCGGACGCACGCGTGTAGGCGCGCTCGGCGAGGTTGAAGTCGCCGACGCCGAGGTTGCGGCGCGCGTCCTCGCTGTTGCGGAACTCGACGCGCAGCGACTGGTTCCTGGTCATCGCGTGCTCGAGGCCGACGGTGACGTTGGTCTGCTCGAAGGGGCGGCGCACGACGTCGGCAATCGGGCCCTCGGGCGCCAGCGCGACGATCGTCCCCGAGTCGAACGATCGGTTGCCGTCCACGTTGAAGCGCAGCGACGTGCGGCTGCGGACGAGCGGACCGCGCAGCCCGGCGGTGAAGCGGCGGAACTGCTCCGGCGTCTGCGCCTG
This sequence comes from Acidimicrobiia bacterium, assembly GCA_016871375.1. GTDB lineage: Bacteria > Acidobacteriota > Vicinamibacteria > Vicinamibacterales > UBA2999 > VFYY01. The sequence continues at coordinate 11,248 of VFYY01000076.1, read as the reverse complement.
CGCGAACGCGTTGCGCGCGTTGAGCACGTCGGTGCGCAGGCCGACGTTCGCGTTGCCGTTCCACTGCGTCAGCCCGGGCCGCGTGATGATCTCGACCTGCACGCGGCCGGCGTCGTGGTTGTCGGCGGAGAACGAGTTCGTGCGGAAGCGAATCTGGCGGATCTCGTCGCGGTTCGGCAGCCGGCCGCCGCGGAAGCCGTTGACCTGGAAGACGGCGCCGGCGCCGCCGGTCAGCGCCTCGAGCTGCGCGCGCAGCTCGTCGGGATCGTCCGACAGCTCCGCAATCTCGTCCTCCTCGAGCGTCGTCGTCTGCGAGTTGCCGCGCGTGTCGCCGGACTGGATGTCGTTGACGACGATCTCTTCCTGCAGGCCCGCGACCGTCAGCGTGATGGTCTGGTTGTTGGCGCCGCGGCGCAGCGTGACATCGCCGCCGAACGGGTTGAAGCCGCCGAACTCGACGTGCAGGGTGACCTGACCGACGGCGAGCGCGTTCACCGTCACCTGCCCGCGCCGGTCGGCGACGACGGTCACCGGTTCGGAGCCGGCGCGCTCGAGGCGAATCTGCGCGCCCGGAATGGACGCGCCCGTCTGGTCGATGACCGTCAGCCGGAGCTGCGCCTGCTGCGCGGCCTGGGCAAACGCCGCCGGCACGGCCGCAACCGACGCCAGCAACACGAGCGCGACGGCGATGAATCGCATCACTGTGTAAAGACGTTCGACCGGAACGACGGGTTGACACGGTAGCTCTCGATCGTCCACTCCTCCACCGTCTGGTCGCTCGTGCCGCGCGTGATCAGGTGCGGAAACCTGACCCCGTTCACGGCCTTGTAGTCGGAGAGCGTCATCTGCAGCGTGGGCGGCGCCGCTCCTCCTCCGCGGCGGCCGGCCGCCGCGGGACCCTGCCACGTCAGCATCAGCGGCACGTGGGAGCTGACGTCGAGAAAGAGGCGGATGGCCGGCTGATTGGCAGGCATGATTTCGAGCACGTCCGCTTTGCCGTCGGGCGCCTCGGCGGTGCCAATCCAGGTCACCGGCGCGTCGGTCGCCAGCAGCCAGGCGAGCATCAGCCGGGTGAGATCCGCCTGGCGGGCGCGGCGCTGCGCCTCCTCGATCTGCGCGGGATCCAGTGCGGCTCGCCTGCCCTGAGCTGCGTCGAAGGGTCCGCCACGGCCCGGCGCGGGAATGTCGCCACCGCCTTGACCGCCGCCGCCGCGCCCAAAGCCGCCGTCCCGTCCGCCGCCGTCCCGTCCACCGCCACCGAATCCACGGAACCCCTGGCCGGCGGTGTTTTCCTCCCACACGGTCGTTCCGTTGAGGACTTCCGTCCGGACGATCGCGGGGCCGCCGCCCGGCAGGCTGGTATCCTCGTCGCGCCGCAGCTTGTCGGGGCGCTCGAGGCGGATCTGCAGGTCGCCTTCGACTGTGTTGCGCCCGGCCACCCGCTTGAACTCGCCGCGGACGTCGAGCGTTTTGACGGCAAGAAGCCGCTCCGCGCCGCCGAGCGCTTTCCGTGCCTCGGAAAGGAGCGCCGCCCCTTTCGCCGCATCCTGCGCCCAGGCCGCCGGAGTCAACGCGATTGCGGCCAGAACGGCCACCAACACCTTCATCTGTCCTCTGTGCCTCTACTTACGTCCGGCCGCCGGACCGTGTTGCCCCTGTCACCGATTTGTCGTTGACGAGCTCGACGGGATCCGCGGGGCCCCGCGCGCCGCGGCGGGGCGCGACCGTGAAACCTTTCCGCGCGGCGCGGGGAGACGGGGCATCAGGCGAGTATACGCTGACGAACATATGGCGTAAGCTCAGCCGCAGCCAAATGACTTGCGGTCGCAACCGACCTCCGCCGCGGACTGCGCATGAGGACACGGCCCACCGGCACCCCGCGATTCTCGCGTGAATTCGTGACGTTGCAGGGGGCACGCCCCTTGCCTGGACCGCGTGTCAGGAGTTCACCCGATGGAAATCAGCAAGGCGGTGCTCGGAGTCGCGGCGGCGCTCTGCGTGGCCGCGGGCGCCAGCGGCGCGTATCTCGCCAGCCGCCCATCGACCGACGCCGCGTCCGTCGCCGCAGCGGAGCCGCTGGCGATCAGCCCGGATCCGGCGGCGGCCACCGTCGAGCAGTCGGAGGCGATCGTCACCGACGCAGCCGCGCGCGAGACGATCGCGCCCGCCTCGGTTGAGCGCGCGCGTGCGGCGGCACCTCGCGCCGCGGCCCGTACCGCGCGTGAGCCGCAGTGGAAGACCGGGCGCCCCACGCCTCAGGCGATCCCGGTTGACGATCCCGCGCCCGCGCCACAGGAGCAGCGGGTGATCTCGCCGCCGGCCCTCGAGGCTGCGCGTGTGAGCGACCCCGAGCCGCCGCGGCCGGCCGAACCGCCCGCCCCCCAGTTCGAGGAGCTCGTCGTCGAGGCGGACTCCGTGGTCGGGCTGCAGGTGGAAACGACCGTGACGAGCGAACAGGCGCGCGTCGAGGACGAGATCGTGGCGCGCGTGACGCGCGACGTGCGCGTTGGCGACCGCGTGGCGATTCCGGCGGGCTCGAAGGCCTACGGCGAGGTCACGCTCGTGGAGCGGGGAGGCCGCCTCAAGGACCGCGCGCGCCTCGGCATCCGGTTCACCTCCGTGGTCCTGGCGGACGGCACGCGCGTGCCGCTCGAGACCGAGACGATCTACCGCGAAGGTGCCGCGCCCGGCGGCGAGAGCGCGGCCAGGATCGGCGGCGGCGCGATCGGCGGCGCCATCATCGGCGGCATCCTGGGCGGCGCGAAAGGCGCGGCGATCGGCGGCGCCGTGGGCGCCGGCGGCGGCACGGCGGCCGTGATGGCCGGCGGCCGCAACCCGGCCACGCTGCCCGGCGGCACGCCGGTCACGGTGCGCGTCACCCAGCCGACGACGGTCACGGTCGAAAAGTAATAAGATCCGCGCCAAGGAGTACGTCTATGACGATGCGTGCGCTGCTTGGCGCGGCCCTCTCCGCGTTGATCGCGATTCCCGCGATCGCCCAGGTGCAGAAGAAGGAAATGCCCGGCGTGCGCAACTACTCGCGCGTCGACGCCACGGTCGGCTGCGGCGGACAGGTGGATCCGGCCGCGATGGCGAGCCTCCGCAAGGAAGGCTTCGTGTCTGTGATCAACCTGCGCGAAGCGGGAGAGCCCGGCGCGGACGTGGAGGCGGGCCGCGCGGCGGCGCAGGCGGCGGGGCTGAAGTACATCCACCTGCCGTTCAACGTCGCGAAGCCGGATTCGAAGGTGGTCGACAGCTTCCTGGCGGCCGTGGCCGACACGAGCAACCAGCCCGTGTTCATCCACTGCGGCTCGGCGAACCGCGTGGGCGGCATGTGGATGATCAAGCGCGCGCTGCAGGACAAGTGGCCCGTCGAGAAGGCACGCGCCGAGGGTGAGGCGATCGGCCTCAACAGCGCGCCGCTCGTCGCGTTCGCCACCGAGTACATCAACAGCCATCGGTAGACTGCAAATCCCAAATCCCAGATCCCAGATCCCAACGTCGGGTTTTTGGGATTTGGGATTTGGGATTTGGGATTTGACATGGATCCAGCGGAGTTCCGCCGCCACGGCCACGCGCTCGTGGACTGGATCGCGGAGTACCTGGCGGGGTCCGAACGCTACCCGGTGCTGCCGCGCGTCTCGCCCGGAGACGTGCGCGCGGCGCTTCCCGCCGACGCGCCCGAGCGGGGCGAGAGCTTCGACGCCATCTTCGCCGACTTCGAGCGCGTCATCGTCCCCGCGCTGACGCACTGGAACCATCCCGGATTCTTCGCCTATTTCGCCACGAGCGGCAGCGCGCCGGGCGTGCTCGCCGAGTTCCTCGCCGCGGCGCTCAATCAGCAGGCGATGCTGTGGCGCACCTCGCCGGCCGCCACCGAACTCGAGGAGGTGTCGCTCGCGTGGCTGCGGCGGCTGCTGGGGCTGCCCGACGCGTTCGAGGGCGTGATCTACGACACCGCCTCGGTGTCCACGCTGCACGGGCTCGCGGCGGCGCGCGAGGCGGCGATTCCGGGCGTGCGCGAGTTCGGCCTCCCCGGCCGCGCGGGTCTCGGCCAGGTACGCGTCTACTGCTCCGAGCATGCGCATTCGTCGGTGGACAAGGCCGTCATGCTGCTCGGACTCGGCCAGCGCGCGCTGATGCGCATCCCGGCCGATGACCGGTTCCGCATGCGTGCCGGCGCCCTTCGAGACGCCATCGCCGCCGATCGCGCCAACGGCGTGACGCCGATCGCGGTGGTCGCCACGGTCGGCACGACGTCGATGACGAGCGTGGATCCCGTGCGCGAGGTGCTCGACATCTGCCGCAGCGAAAGCGTCTGGCTGCACGTGGACGCGGCGTACGCGGGGCCGGCCGCGATCCTCCCAGAGTTCCGCGCGCACTTTGCCGGCTGGGAGGACGCCGACTCGATCGTCGTCAACCCGCACAAGTGGCTGTTCACGCCGGTGGATCTCAGCGCGTTCTATTCGCGCCGCATGGACATGGTGCGCCAGACGTTCTCGCTGGTGCCCGAGTACCTCAGGACGGCGGAGGGATCGCGAGGCGTGCGCGACCTCATGGATACCGGCATTCAGCTCGGCCGCCGGTTTCGCGCGCTGAAACTGTGGATCATCCTTCGGCATTTTGGCGCCGATGGGGTGCGCGCGGTGCTCTCCGAGCACATCCGTCTCGCTCGGCAGTTTGCGGATCGTGTCGATGCGGATCCGGATTTCGAGCGCCTCGCACCTGTGCCGTTCAGCGTGGTCTGCTTTCGCGCGCGGCCGCGCGGCTTCACCGGATCGAGCGCGGATCTCGACGAGCTCAACGCGCGCCTGCTCGACGGCGTGAACGCCAGCGGCGACGTGTTTCTCTCGCATACCCGCATCAACGGCGCCTTCGCCATCCGCCTGGCCATCGGCCACCTGCGCACGACCGACGCCCACGTCAGCCGCGCGTGGGAGCTGCTCCGGGCGCACGCGGGCGCGGCGGCGACGGCGTAACGTCCACGTCACTGCCATCCTTTCAACCACGTGGCTCAGCTCGACGAGGGCTGTCCCGGAATGTCGCGTGCGGCGCACTTCGGTCGGACATTCGAGGATGGCGTCGTTGGCTACTTCCGCGCGCTGGGCGATCCCGAGGAGGACAACGAGTTCGACATCGACCTCGCCGACTTCGATTTCTGGAGCGCGTCGGTCGGCGTCACGTTGCGCTGGTAAGTCACGGTCCGATTCTCCACGCTTCCTTCCAGCGATCCCCCTCCGCCTCGAGCGCGACGCATCCGTGCAGCGGAAAGCTGTACGCCGACGGGTCTGTTGCGCCGGTGAGCGCGTGCAGCAGTCCAGGCAGATGCGGCATGTGTCCGACGACCATGATGGACCGCGTCTCGCCGAAGAGCTGATCGCGCATCCAGCGCGACGGATCGTCCGGCTGCAGGCCGCGCGCGGCCGAGACCTGCGCCAGCGGATTGCACGCGCGCCAGTAGATCTCCGCCGTCTGGCGGGCGCGCAGCTTGCCGCTGTGCCACACGACGTCCGGCTTCAGGCCGCGGGCAGCGGCCTCCTGCGCCACGCGCACGGTGGCCTCACGCCCCGCCGTCGAAAGCGGCCGCATGGCATCGACGTCGCTCGGGACGGCGTCGCCGTGGTGGACAAGGCAGACCGGCAAGGTGGTATACTGGCCCGTTTCGTGCGCGCGGCGATTTCACGACTTGATGGGCCGCGCGAAGCCATCGTTGGCAACCAATACTATCTAAGTCGCGAACGATGGCCCGCGACGCGCGGGCCTTTTTGTTTCCGGCTGAAGGAGCACCATGTCTCGCTATACGTTCACGTCCGAATCGGTGTCCGAGGGGCACCCCGACAAGGTCTGCGATTACATCTCCGACTCGATCCTGGACGCCTGTCTCGAACAGGATCCGCAGAGCCGCGTCGCGTGCGAGACGCTGTGCAAGAGCGACCATGTGGTGCTCGCCGGCGAGATCACCACGAAGGCAACCCTCGACTACGACACGATCGTGCGGCAGGCGGTGAAGGAGATCGGCTACACCGAGACGTCGGAGCCGTTCTGCGACACCACGCTGAAGCTGCTCTCGCTCATCACGAAGCAATCGCCGCAGATCTCGCAGGGCGTGACCGCCGCCACGAGCCAGAGCGGCGACCAGGGCGCCGGCGACCAGGGGATCATGTTCGGCTATGCGACCGACGAGTCGCCCGAGATGATGCCGCTGCCGATCCTCCTCGCGCACAAGCTGACCAAGGGCCTGACCGACGATCGCAAGGCCGGCACGGTCAACTGGCTGCGCCCCGACAGCAAGTCGCAGGTCTCCGTCCTCTACGAAGGCAACGAGCCGAAGGAAGTCACGGCCGTCGTCGTCTCCACCCAGCACACCACCGCCGCCGACCAGAAGACGATCACGGAATACGTGCGCGAGGTGCTCGGGCCGCGGACCCTCGGCTCGTGGTGGAACAACACGCTGCAGCTGCACGTGAACCCGACCGGCGACTTCAGCCTCGGCGGCCCGGCCGCGGACGCGGGGGTCACCGGCCGCAAGATCATCGTCGACAGCTACGGCGGCATGGGCCGTCACGGCGGCGGCGCCTTCAGCGGCAAGGACCCGTCGAAGGTGGATCGCAGCAGCGCGTACTTCTGCCGCTTCGTCGCCAAGCAGGTGGTGGCGTCAGGCCTGGCCAAGCGCGCCGAAATCCAGGTCGGCTACGCGATCGGGATGGCGAGGCCGGTGTCGGTGAAGGTGGAGACGTTCGGGAGCGGCGACGAGCGCGCGGCGGCGGAGTTCGTCATGAACGCGTTCGACTTCCGCCCGCGCGCGATCGTCGAGCGCCTCGATCTGCTGCGCCCGATCTACCGCAACACGACCAACTACGGTCACTTCGGCCGCACGGGCCTCCCGTGGGAGACGGTCGAGAAGGCCGCGGCGGTCGCGCGCTAGAGCGGTTTCTGAAACGTCGTAGTGTCCGGCTTGAGCCGGACCAAGTTGATCGGCACCGCCGTGTGTGGTCCGGCTCAAGCCGGACACGACGAAGAAGTCGAAACCGCGCTAGCGCACAGCGTTCACGCCTTAGAAGAGCTCGTACCAACGCCGCGCGCGGTCGCCGACCGCCCGCTGCACGTCCCCTACCTGCGCGGCCACCTGCTGCGCGTTCGGCTCCGCCACCCCGACCGACATCAGCAGCGACTGCACGTCGTTCTGCAGCGATTCGACCTGTCGTTCGCTCAGCTCGCGCGCGCTGACCGTCACCCAGAGGTTGTGCGCGAGCTGCTGCGCGGACTGCGGGCTCAGCTTGGACTTCGGCAGCACCTGCGCGGTGCGCCGCGACAGCTCGTCGACTGCCGGGACCGCGTTCGGACGCTGGTCGCTGACGTATTTGCGCAGGTCGTGCGCCAGCTCCTCGGGCCCGTCCGGGTTGTTGTTCGCGACGTTCTCGAGGTCGCGCGTGACGTCGACCAGCTCCGCCAGCGCGTTCGTGTCCGGCGAAGGGACGGGACCGTCTGCTTGGCGGCACGCACTCATCGACAGCGCGGTAACGCAGACGGCGAACAGGACCGGTGGTTTCATGGGGTTGAGCGTGCCGCAGCTGTGCGGACTTGTCAAGACGACCGCGGCTACTTCCGCGCCTGCAGATGGATGCGCGCGACGGTGTGCATGTAGCCGCCGGCATCCGCGAACCGGCTCGCGGCGGCGATGGTCATGTGCTCGAGGGCGCGGCGCGCGTCGCCCTGCGCTTCGTAATAGAGACCCAGGTAGAGCCGCGCGTAGAACTGGCCGCTCGTGGAATCGCCCGCGGCCGCCAGCACCTCCTCCGGCCTCAGCGCGCCGCGGAAGAGGTCGTAGATCTGACGCATCGGTACGCGCCCGTCGGGGCCGACCGGCAGCAGCGCGGCGCGCGCCTTCGCCGGCGACTCGGCCCGCGCCACGCACAGGTAGTGCCACGCCGCGTTCTCCACGTCGTTCGGGTTGACCGTGCGATGCGACTCGAATTGGGCACGGCAATCGGCATAGCGCCCCGCGTAATAGAGCGCGATGCCGCGCTGCCAGAGCTGCGGCGCGAACGCGGGCAGCACCTTCACGAGCTGATCGAACCCGGCCACCGATTCCGTGATGCGGCCGTTCTCGAAGTCCTCGATCGCGCGGTCGAGGAGCCGCTGCGGCTGCGCGCGATCCTGCGCTGAGACGGGCCACAGAGTCACAGAGACACAGAGACAGACACCCAACACGACTCTGTGCCTCTGTGACTCTGTGGCGCGTCTCACTTGCGGAGATCCAGCGCGATCATCGTGTTCTCGTCGCGCAGGTAGACGAACCCGTCGGAGATCGCCGGGAACGCGCGGACCGTCGCGGGCAGCACCTGGGCGCGCGCGATCGGCGTGAAGGCATCCGGCGACGCGGCGGCGAGGACCATCTCGCCCGTCTCGCGGACGATGAGCAGGCGATCGCCGGCCAGCGTCACGCTCCCGGCGCGGAAGCGGTCCTCGCTCCAGCGCACCTTGCCGGTGCGCAGCTCCACCGCGCGAAAGCTCGGGTTGAACTCCTGCCGCCCGTGGTAACCGTAGAGAAATCCGTCGTGATGCACGCTCGTCGCGTAGTGGTTGGTGAGCACCTCGTCCGACGCCCACACCTGCACCAGGGTGCTGGAACCGTTCACGCGAAGCAGCGCGGCGCCCGGTCCGTACTCCGCCGACACGAACAGGAGGTCACCGACGACGAGCGGGGTCGCCGCGTTGACGGAGGCCGCCATGCGCGCGCGATGCGGCCGCTCGAAGACGACGCGCCCCGACGCGGGATCGAGGGCCACGAGCCCTGCGCGCGTGAGAAACACGGCGACGCGCAGGCCGCCGAACGTCGCGCTCACGGCAGACGAGTAGCTCGCCTGGTGATTGGTCGCCGCCCACAGCGCCTTGCCCGTCTTCGCGTCGAATGCGACGATGCCGGCCCCGGCGCCGCCGACGTTCGCAATCACGCGGCCCTCCTCGACGATGGGCGAGCCCGCCGCGCCGAAGAATCCCTTCGCCACCGTGAAGCGGCGCATCGTGTCCTCGCTCCAGAGCTTCGTGCCCTTCGCGAGATCGATCGCGTGCAGCTGCCCTTCCGCGCCGAACGTGTAGACGACGCCGTCGGCGACCACCGGGACCGCGCGCGGGCCCTCGTCGAAGCCGAAGTCGTCGCGGTACGTCGTCGCGTACGCGTAGCGCCACTGCGTCATCCCCGTCCGGGGATCGAGCGACTCGACGACTTCCTGGCTGGAGACGCGGTGAAAGAGGATGACGCGCCCCTGCGCGACGACCGGGCCGCTGAAGCCCTGGCCGACCTGCTTGCGCCACACGACGCGCGGGCCCTGCGGCCCCCAGGTGTCCGAGAGCGCCGGACCGCGATAGATGCCGTTGCGTTCGGGACCGAGGAACTGCGGCCACTCGCGCCCGGACGCCTGGACGGCGACCGCAAGCGCCGCGCACGCGAGTGCCAGAACCCTCTGCATCGGCGGGGCTACGATACCACCGCCCGCGCGACGGGCCACAGAGTCACGGAGACACGGGACGCATCCAACGAGAGAGCCACGGCGGGGTCGATGTGCGCGGTGACGGAACCGCCCGACCCCTGCGGATTGCGCGGGCCGGATGTTCCGTGGTACCCTGCGCACTTCCATGGTTCTGAACCGCGCGCATCATCACCACCACCGCCACGGCCACGCCGGCCGCCCGGCAGGATTGCGCGCGCGCTAGGACGACGGAACCAGGAACCAGGAACCAACGAAGCGCTGCAACCCCGCCGGAACACGTGGCGGGGTTTTTTGTTGTACGCCGGCAGCGGGCAGCCGGCAGCAGGCAGGACGATGGATTTTTCAAAATTGGACGGGCTCATCCCGGCCGTGGTGCAGGACCACGCCACCGGCGAGGTGCTCATGGTCGGCTTCATGAACGAGGAGGCGTGGGACGTCACGCGCACGACCGGCTACGTGACGTTCTTCAGCCGCACGCGCCACACGCTGTGGACCAAGGGCGAGACGTCGGGCAACAAGCTGGCCGTCCGCGAGGTCCTCATCGACTGCGATCAGGACACCCTGCTCGTGAAGGCCGAGTGCCTCGGCGACGGCAACGTCTGCCACACGGGCGTGCGCACGTGCTTCTTCCGGCCCGTCGAAGGAGTGACCATCCCATGACGCTGAAGCTCGGCATTCCGAAGGGATCGCTGCAGGACGCGACGATCCAGCTCTTCGCGCGGGCGGGCTTCAACATCTACGTCAACAGCCGCTCGTACTTCCCCGGCATCGACGACCCGGACATCGAGTGCATGCTGATCCGCGCGCAGGAGATGGCGCGCTACGTCTGCGACGGCGTGCTCGACGCGGGGCTCACCGGGCAGGACTGGATCGCCGAGCACAAGCTCGGCGGCGACACGAAGCACTCGCTGACGCCGATCACCGACCTGATCTACGCGAAGCAGAGCTTCGGCAAGGTGCGCTGGGTGCTCGCGGCGCCCGAGGACTCGCGCTTCACGACCCCGCAGGACTTCGCCGGCGCCACGATCGCGACCGAGCTGGTGCGCGTCACCAGGGCGTATTTCGACACGCTGAAGGTGGCGGTGCACGTCGAGTTCTCGTGGGGCGCCACCGAGGTCAAGCCGCCGGTGCTCGCCGACGGGATCGTCGAGGTCACCGAGACCGGCTCGAGCCTGCGCGCGAACCGCCTCCGCGTTCTCGACACGGTCATGGAGTCGAACACGCAGCTCATCGCCAACGACGCCGCGCTGGCCGACGCGTGGAAGCGGACGAAGATCGAGAACATCGCGCTGCTGCTGCGCGCGGCCATCGAGGCGCAGGGCCGCGTCGGCCTGATGCTCAACGTGCGGCGCAGCGATCTGGACAAGGTCCTCGCGCTGCTGCCCGCGCTGCAGCGGCCGACGATCTCCTCGCTCAGCGACGAGGAGTGGGTGGCGGTCAACACGATCATCGAGGAGCGCACCGTGCGCGATCTCATCCCGAGAGTGAAGGCGGCCGGCGGCCAGGGGATCGTCGAATATCCCCTCAACAAGATCGTCGTCTGATGCGCATCGTCGCCTCGACCAATCGGAGGGCCGTGCGGGCGCTGCTCGCGCCCGAGCGCGTGCGCGATGCCGCCACGGATCGGACGGTGGCGAAGATCGTCGGCGGCGTCCGCCGCGGCGGCGACCGTGCCCTGCTCGCCTACGCGCGGCGCTTCGACGGGCTCGACGCCGCGATCGAGATCGGCGCGCGCGAGCTGCGCGACGGAGCCGGCC
>VFYY01000075.1 GCA_016871375.1 Acidimicrobiia bacterium | reverse complement strand
TCGGATCGTTCGGGTCGTTCGGATCGTTCGGGTCGTTCGGACGTTCGGGTCGTTCGGATCGTTCGGGTCGTTCGGACGTTCGGGTCGTTCGGACGTTCGGGTCGTTCGGACGTTCGGGTCGTTCGGATCGTTCGGATCGTTCGGATCGTTGGGCGTTCGAACGGTCCGAACGTCGAACGACCCGAACGATATCAGGATCCCTGTCGAATCTGTCGAGTGACCTTGGCGAGCTGGACGAGCAGCTGCTCGAGCTCGGCCTGGTATTCGGCCTCGGGCATCGCGTCCTTGCGCGACTTCAGCGCCTCGAGCTGCGCCTCGAGTGACGCGCGCTCCTGCTCGAGCGCGGCGCGCGCGGCGCCGCCGGTGACCGCGGGCGCGGCGGGCTCGTCGAGGTAGAGCGACCGCGCCAGCGTGCCGTCCTCGCCGGGCGCTTCGGCTTCCCGCCCCTTCCTGTCCCCATCGTCGTCGAGCAACGGACGCTCGGTCGAGAGCTGGCCGCGCTGCTCGTAGTACGCCTTCACGCCGGCGCTGGCCGCGGTGAACGCCTCCCAGATCGACAGGCGTCCGTTCTTGTCGAGATCGGCGGCGGGCTCCGAGAGGACGCGGACGAAGTGCTCCGGAAACACCGTGGCGAACCGCTGGGCGACGGAGTCGGTGGCGGTGATGATCACGCGGCCGCGCTGCGAGAGCTCCTCGATGAACGGAAAGCTCGACTCGGTGGTGTTGACGAGCACGAGCCGGCCCGGGATGCCGTCGAGCATGGCCTTCCACTCCCCCGCGCTGAGGTCGGGCCCGGCGAGATTGAACTTCGCGTCCGCGCCGTCGAAGGTGCCGTGGCCGAGCAGCACGATGAGCAGCGTGTCGTCGCGCGTCAGCCGCCGCCGCAGGTCGCCGAGCACGCGGCGGACGTTGACGGCGTCGGACCGCGAGCTGCCGGTGCTCTCCTCGTCCAGCAGGACGATGTTGTCGGAGGGGAAGGCGAAGCGGGTGCTGAGCGCCGTCGCGAGCTGCGCGCGCCAGGCCTGCTGCTGCTCGGCGTACTTCTCGCCGCCGGCCGCGCCCGAAATGATCACCGCATAGCGCTCGGCGGCGGAGGCCGTCGCGGGCAACAGCAGCAACAGCAACGCGGCAACGAGGCGCCTTGGCAGTCGGGCGTTGGCAGTTGGGCGTTTCGTCACCGCAGCCCCCATCGCCGCCTGAGCATCCATTCAGCCGCCAGCAGCAGGACGAGCGCGGCGAAGACCCACGGCGTGTGCCACAGCTCCTGCAGCTGCGGCGCGGCCGGCTGCAGCGCGGCCTCGCCGAGCAGCGACGACAGCCGCGACGCGTCGCTGGCCGGCAGGTAGGCGCCGCCGCTCGCGGCCGCGATCCGGCGCAGCACGTCCTCGTTCAGCCGCGGCTCCGCCATCTCACGGTCCACGCCGCCGACGAGCACCCACCGGTCCGACGACCCGAGGTCCGTCGCGCCCTTCCGCGCGTCGGCGTGCACGCGGTAGATGCCCGGCTGATCGAAGCGCATGTCGGCGGAGTAGCGGCCGGTGCGCGGGTCGCTCAGCGCGGTGCGCATCTCCTGCACGTCGCCGCCAGGCAGCGTGACGCGCAGCGTCACCTGCGCGTCGCTGACCGGCGCGAACGAGTCGTCGCGCACGTCCAGCGCGATCGCGCCGGCGCTTCCCGTCTCCGGCGCCATGGGCAGGATCGAGACGGGGTCCGGCGCGCCGCTGGACAGCCAGCGCACCGCCTGCCGCCAGAACAGCTCGTAGGACCTGTCCTCCGACGGCCGCTGCATCCGCCAGCGCCATGACGCTTCGCCGGTGAACACCATGGCGCGCCCCCGGCCGTAGCGCTGCACCGCGACGAGCGGACGCGGGCCGTCGGGGGCGCGGACGAGCGCCAGCACCTGGGCGCCCGGCCGCGGGGCGCCGAGCGCCGACGCGGCCGCGAGCGCGGGAATCTCGCGCCACCGCTTCGCGGTGTCCTCGGCGGTCGCGCCGATGCGCATCACGGGATGCGCGGCGCCGTCGTCGGTGAGCGTGACCGTATACGGCGTGGCGCCCGACTGCGACGCGCGCACGACGCCGCTGCCGCGGTCGGTCAGCCCGACGGGCAGCACTTCCTCGACGGCCGTGCGCACCAGCGCCTGCTGCTCGAAGGATTTCGCCCCGAGCACGAGCAGGCCGCCGCCGCGCTCCCCCACGAACTGGTGCATGGTCTCGATCTGCGCGCGCGACAGGCTGTCGGTGTCCACGTTCGCCAGGATGACCGCGTCGTACTGATAGAGGGCCCGGCGGTCCTCCGGGAACCCCGACGTGAGCTGCGGCGCGCGCTCTTCGCTCGCCTGGACGAAATACGTCGGATCGCCGCCGGCATCGCGGCCCTTGCGGACCACCGAGTCGATCTCGAGTCCCGGATCGGCCACGAGCGCCCTCTTCAAGAACGTGTGCTCGAACCCCGGCGCGCCTTCGACGATCAGCACGGCGCGGCGCCGGCCGGGCGGCTCCACGAGCACGCTGCGGCGGTTGTTCTCGAGGACCAGCTCCCCCGCCGCGGAGGGAATCTCGACCGTGTAGAGGGTCGCGGTCTCGCGCGGCGAGACCGTGAACACTGCCCGTACGGGGCTGCCGTCGGCGGCCGGGGTCACGTGGCGCAGATCGACAGGACGACCGTTCTCCAGCACGCGGAGGTCGAAGGCGCCGCTCCGTCCGCGGTTGACCGCGGTCACCGTGAGATCCACCGACGCATCGGCCAGCGCGGTCTCGCCCGCGGAGACGTCGAGCACTTCGAAGTCGGACTCGATGCGCGGCGCCCCCACGCCAATGGTGTAGACCGGCACCGTGCCGTCGTCCACGCTCGCCGCCGCCTCGTCGCGGCCGGTCTCGCCGCCGTCGGACAGGACGACGACGGCCGCGACGCGGCGGTCGCGGTAGCGCTCGCGCACGGCGCGGAGCGCGCCGGAGAGGTCGCTCTGCGACTGGTTCGCGGACAGCGCGCCCTCGCCCATCGGCGCCAGCGCGCCGCCGAACGTCAGGACGTCGGTCTGGAAGCGGGCGGCGAGCGCGGGACGAATGTCGCGCTCGAGCACGCCGCTCGCGGCCTCGACGCGCGCCTGTCCGCCTGCCCCGGGCCCGGTCGAGGGGCCGACGTCTTCCAGGCTCATGCTGCGCGAGATGTCCACCAGCACGGGCACGACCGCATCGGTGGCCGTCTCCGGAGGCATGACGCGGACCGGACGCAGCAGCGCGAGCACGAGGACCAGCAGCGTGACGGTGCGAATGGTGGAGAGGGCCGCGCGGCGGCCGGGCGACAGCGGCACGATGGCACCCGCGTACGACGCCACGCCGACCGCCACGATCGGCGCGACGAGCAGGAGCAGGGTCCACCAGGGGAGCGCAACGGCGAACTGCATCACTTCGCGAGCGCGCGGTAGTACTTCTCGATCAGCTGCTTGTACTGGTCGGGCACGCGCTGCGTCGTGCCTGCGTTGAGCCGGTCGCTCGCCTGCTGCCCGCGGAGGCGCGCCGCGGTCTCGCGCTCGGCCCGCTCCAGCGCGGCGGCGATCTGCACCTTCAGCGTGTCCCAGGCGGCGAAGTCCTGTTTCCAGGCTTCGGTACCCGGTGCCGAGCGTCCGGGGTTGAAGCCCTCGGCCTCCGGCGAGTCGATGTCGACGCCGTTCTCCTGGCGGAGCTGCTCGAGCAGGTCGCGCGCGCCCTCCCACGGCGCGTCGCGCTGGCCCTGCTGCCGGGCCCTGCCTCCTTCATGGGCGCCACCCTCGCGGGCGCCCCGCCCGTTCTGGTTCTGGCGGCCGTTCTGGCCGCGCTGCCCGCCTTCCTGCTGCTGCCGGAGCTGCGCCAGCTCGCGATCGAGCTCGGCGACCTGCTCGCGCATCTCGCGCAGGCGCGACAGCTCGTCGCTCAGGCGCTGCGACTCGTCGCTCTGGCCCGCGGCGGCGCCGAGGCTGGCGGCGAGCTGATCGAGATTCTTCGCGATCTCCTCACCCTGACGCCGTGCGGACGGCTGGTCGGCCCTGGCGGCCTCGCGCATCCGTTCGGGAATGTTCTGGCGTTCGAGCTGGCGGGCAGCCTCGCCCAGCGCGTTGCGCTCGCGCTCCTCGCCGCGCTGCGGACCGCCCGCCATCTGCCGGACGGATTCCTCGAGGCGTTCCGCGCGGTCGGCGAGACGCTCCTGTTCACCGGCCCGGCGGCGCGACGCCTCCGCGTCGTTCGGCTGACTGCGCTCGTTGCCCAGCCGGCGCTGCCCGTCCGCGAGCTGACGGGACTCGAGCTGCAGCTCGCCCAGCGCGCGGCGCCGGTTGTCCGGCTGGTCGCTCCGCATCCGCTGCTCGAGATCGCGCAGCCCTTCAGCCGCGCGGCTGCCACGCTGACTCGCCTGCCCGGGGTTGTCGCGGCGCAGCTCGCTGGCGGCGCCCTGCATGTCTTCGGCAATGCGCTCGAGGTCGCGGCCCGCCTGCTGCTGCTGACCGTTGCCGCCCGGCTGCTGTTGCTGGCCGCGCCCGCCCGGCTGCCGCTGCTGCTGGATCTGCCGCGCCAGGTCCTCGGCTTGGCGCCGCAGCTCGGTCTGCTCGCGCGTCAGCCGCTCCAGCTCACGCCGCATCTCCTCCTGGTTCCTGCCGTCGCTCTCCGCCAGCGACTGCTGCTCCTTGTTGAGCGCCTCCTGCCGGCGCGCGAGCTCGCGGAGGCGGTCGGCGGTCTGGTCGTTCTCGCCGTTCTGCTGCTGGCGCGTTTCGCGGCTGTTGGGCGTCTCGTAGTTCGTCTGCTGCTGGCGCGCGAGCTCGCGGTCGAAGAGCGACGACAGGTCCTGCGTCTGGCGGTTCTGCCCGCGTCCGTTCCCCTGCGCCTGCTGCTGCTGAATCTCGCGCCGCCGCACCTCGGCCTGCGCGCGCAGCAGCTCGTTGAGCGCGGTCATCTCGTGCGGCAGTGCCCCGCCGGTCTGGAGCGCTTCCAGTGCCTGCGTCGCGCGGGCCATCGCCTCGCTCGCCTTCCGGATCGCGTCGGTGGACGGATCCGCCGCAGCCGCCTGTCCCGCGCGCCCGCCCCCGCCCGTCTGGCGCCGGCGCCTGAGATCCGCCGCCCGCGACATCTGCGTCAGCATCGTCATCGCGCGGGCGCGCAGCTCGCGCTGCGCCCGGCCGACCGTCCTGATGTCGTCCTCGGAGCGGCCCCCGGCGTCGCGGGAGCGGCGATCGAGCCTCCATGTCGCGGTGATGATGTCCTTCTGCGCCTGGACCATCTCTTCCAGGCCCTGCTCCTCGCCGCTGCCGGCCCCCTGGCTCTGCGAGGCGACGAACTCCTCTTCGAACGGCGTGACCTCGAGGAAGAAAATGTCGCTGCGGGCTTCGCTGGACCGCTTGCCGCGGCTCACGTCGCGGGCACGCGCGTAATACGTGACGAAGTCGCCCGGCTTCACGTCGAGGTCTTCGAGGTACACGATCCGCCGGCCGGTGACCGCAATCCCGGTGCCCTCACGCTGGAACGGGACCGCTTTCTCCTCGCCGCCGCGCACCGCGTACACCAGCTCGAGCGACGCGATGCCGAAGTCGTCGTCGGCGCGCGCTTCGATCGGGACCTCTTCGATCGGCGTCACCTTGCGGTCGGTCGCCGGCCGGACGATGCGCACGTCCGGCGGACGATCCTCGAGCGTGCGGATGAAGTACTCCGTGTCGCCGGGATTCGACAGGCCGTCCGCATCCGCGAGCGCCACCCGGTAGGACCCGTCGTCGGAAATCGTGATCTCACCATGGACGGGCGACGCGTGCGTCGCCCCTACACCGTCGGGCGTTCCGACACGCGCGGAAAGCGGCACCGGTTTGCCGCCGGTCACATTCAGCGACGCCTGCGTGACTGGCTTGTCGGTGTAGACGGTGACGCGCACGCGCGTGCCCGCGGGCCCGTAGATGTCGCCCCCGTCCTCCTCCTCGCGCGCCTGCATCCCGAACGCGGGCGGGTATTGGTAGCGGAGATCGATCCGCTCCACGCGCGGCGGCCGCACGACGGTGACGCTGAACTCCCGCGATGCCGCGCCGCCCGCGGCGACGACGTAGCTGAAGCTGTCGTCCACGCGGTCGAAGGCGGCCACGAAGCCGTCGCCATCGGCTTCCATTGGCGACTCGGTGTCACTGGTGCGGAGAACAGGAGTCACGCCCGCAAGGCCCGGGATGCGCGCGACGATGCGGAGGGGCGCCCCGGCGCGAAGCGTCACGTCGCCCGGCGTCACTTCGAACAGCAGGCGTTCCGGGAACAGATACAGCGCGGCAACGGCCGCCGCCCGGCTCATCGGGGCCAGTGCAACGCCGGCGAGCACCGCCAGTACGGCGGTCGCCGCTGCGGCGCGGATGCCGATCGTGCGCACAGCCCGGCGGCTGACGATCCGGTCGATGTCGATGCCGCGGATCCGTGCCGCCGCGTCGGAGACGACGGCCGCCGTCATCGCCCTGTGCCCGGTGGCCTCGAACTCGGCGACGGCGGTCACGAGCGAGTCCTCGAGCTCCGGACAGCACTCCTCGATGAGGCGCGCGACCTGCAGATTGCGCGGCGACTGCCGGAGCGGCCGGATGACGGATGCGATGGACACCAGCGCGACGCCGGCCGCGACAGCCCACAGCGCGATGAGCGCCGGCCCTTCGGGTTGCAGCAGCCGATCCGTGAGCAGCGCCAGGGCAATCGCGACGCCGGCGCCTGTCGCCGCCAGCGACCACGCACGCAGCGCGGTGGCGGTCCGCCAGCGGCGGCGCACCTCGTGCACGAGCGCGGAGAGCTGGCTGAAATGCTCCTGCATCAGCCCAGCCTCCGTCCGAGGATGCCTTCCGCCGCGAGGCTCACCACCATCAGCAGGAGCGCATATTGCCAGAGCCGCTGGCGATCTTCGTCCTCGCGCGCGGCCACGCCTTCCTGGCGCGCGGCGGCGGCCTTCAGCCGCGCCACGCCGGCTTTGAACTCCTCCGCGGTCATGCGCGCCGGGTCCGACTCGCGCGGATCGACGTTCACAGCCACCAGCCGCTCGCCACGCGGACCTGACCCGCCTTCGCCCGGCTTCGGCGGGGTCCGTGCCACGGACACGACGCCCGGCCTCGTCCCCTGCGGACCGGCCAGGTCGCCGACGAGATACTCGGTCTGCGCGGCGCGCGCGGAAGCC
The DNA here is from genome assembly GCA_016871375.1 of Acidimicrobiia bacterium. Taxonomy (GTDB): domain Bacteria; phylum Acidobacteriota; class Vicinamibacteria; order Vicinamibacterales; family UBA2999; genus VFYY01. Next base: position 12,290 of record VFYY01000075.1, on the reverse strand, counting down.
AGATAGCGCAGCGTCTCGTGGACGAAGGGCACGAACGCCAGCTGCAGCGGGAAATCGTTCCAGCCGTTGTTGACGTCGGAGGCGAAGACCAGCGTGCGGCCGCGATCGGTGCGCTCCTCGACCAGCGCGGCACTGCCGTCCGAATAGCGCGCGATCACGTCGGCGCCCTCGGGCACGTCCACCAGCGCCGCGCGCGAGAAGCTGATGTTGCCCAGCGTGCCGACGCCGCCGAACAACCGGAAGACGGGATGACGGCTGTCGTCGGGCGCAAAGCTGAGCGCCTGCGCGTCACGGCGCCGCCACGACGTGCGCACGACGCCGTCGAGCGCCTCCTTCAGGACAGCCGGATCGACATCCGGGCCGGCCGTGACGAGGAGACCTCCACCCGCGCGGACGAACGCCGCCAGCCGCTCACGTCCGCGCTGCTCGAGGCCGCGCGTCCCGAGAATGACGATCACGCTCGCGGGCGACGCGTGCGTCGCCCCTACCGCGTCCGCGCCGTCGGAGAATTCGCGCCCGCTGATGGCGCGGAACCGGAAGCCGCCGGCGCCTTCGGCGACGGAGACCGCGCGCTCCAGATACAGCGCTTCCGACGGGTGCCCTGACGCGGTGACCGCGAGGACCGCCGGTGCGTCGCTGGCGCTGACGACCGCGTAGCGGACGTTGTCCGCCGCGTAGCCCTCACGATCCACGATCGACGCGGACAAGGCCCCGGACGCGCCGGCGGTCAGCGTCACGCGGGCCTCCGCCGCGCCTCCGGGCGACAGCGACACGGGCACGGCGCCAATGCGCGTGCCGGCGAGGGTGAAGACGACCTGCTCGATCCCTGCACGGCCGGAGAAGTTCTGCACCGACGCGACCGCGTCCATCCCGTCCACGCGCAGCGACGTCAGCGCGAGGTTCGCCGGCGCCGCGCCCGCGTCCTCGACATCGACGGCGATGCGTTCGGGGACGCCGCCCTCCTCGGCATCCCATCCGCTCTGCTGCAGGTCGGTGATGACGACGATGCGGCCGGGACGCTCGCCGAACTGCTCGGCGGTCCGGCGCAGCGCCGCGCGGTAGCGCGTGGCCCCCGCGCCAGGCTCGAGCTGCCCGATGGCGGCCAGCGTACCCGCCCGGTCGCTCGACAGCGGCGCAATCACGTCCGCGCCGTGCGCGAACGCCACCGCGCCGACGGCGTCGGCGGCAGGCGCGGTGCGGATGATCTCGGCCGCCCTGGCGCGCACACGCGCGAACGTCGCCGGCGCCGACACGCTCGCCGACGTGTCGATCATCACCATCGTCGCCGGCGCGCTCAGCGCGGCGGCCGATTCGGTCAGGTACGGCCGCGCGAAGGCGAAGGCCAGCAGCAGCAGCGCGGCCACGCGCAGCGCCAGCAGGATCATCTCGCGCAGGCGGCGGCGCTGCGACTGCTCCACCGGCGCCCGCCGCAGGAAGCGCATCGCCGAGAACCGGATCACCGGCTCCGTGTTCCGGTAGAACAGGTGGATGGCGATCGGGATGGCAATCGCCGCCGCGCCCGCCAGGAACAGCGGCGAGAGGAACGACAGCACTACCGCGCCCTCCCCCGCGTGGACAGGTACGACATGAGCGCGAAGTCGAGCGGCTCCGAGGTGTCGAGCAGCCGGTAATCGATGCCGGCCGAGCCGAGCTCCCGCTTGTAGCTCTCGACCGTTTCGTTCAGCGACTCGAGGTACTGCGCGCGGACCACCGACGGCACCGCCATCAGCTCCTCGTCGCCCTCGAGATCGCGGAACCGCGCCGCGCGCTCGAAGGGGAACGTCAGCTCGTCGTGATCCATCACGTGGAACACGATGACGTCGGTGCCGCGGAACCGGAAGTGCCGCAGGCCGTCCACGACGCGCTGCGGCTCGTCCAGCAGGTCGGAAATGACGACGACGAGGCCGCGCTTGCCGAGGCCGTCGGCCAGCGCGTGCAGCGGCGTGGACACGTCCGTCCGCCTCCCGAGCGTCGTCTGGCCGAGCGTGACGAGGATCGACCGCAGGTGGCTCGGCCGCGCGCTCGGCGGCAGCATCTTCACGATCGCCTCGTCGAACGTGGTCAGCGACACCGCGTCGCGCTGCCTGTTCATCAGGTACGCGAGCGACGCGGCCAGCATCGACCCGTATTCGAGCTTGGTGACGGGCGACGCAGGCGTCGCCCCTACCGACCTGTAGCCCATCGACGCGCTGACATCCAGCAGGATGTAGCAGTCGAGGTTGGTCTCTTCCTCGAACTTCTTGACGTAGTAGCGGTCGCTGCGCGCGTAGACCTTCCAGTCGATGCTCGAGAGGTCGTCGCCGGGGATGTACTGCCGGTACTCGGCGAACTCGACGCTGAAGCCCTTGAACGGGCTGCGGTGCAGGCCCGAGAGGAACCCTTCGACGACGGTCCGTGCCTTCAGTTCCAGGGTTCCAAGGCGCGCGAGGACAGCGGGATCGAGGAAGCGCAGCTCATTGGCGCCTTCGCCAGGGCTACGGCGCCCGGGCTCGTTCATATCGCCAACCCGCTTTTCGGAACCGGCACGGCCTGGAGGAGCCGCTCGACGATCCCGTCCGCGTTGATGCGCTCGGACTCGGCGTAGAAGTTGGTGACGATGCGGTGGCGGAGGATCGGCGCCGCGAGCGCCTGGATGTCGCGCACCGACACGTGGTGGCGCCCGTTCATCAGCGCGCGCGCCTTGCCCCCGAGAATCATGCCCTGCGAGGCGCGAAGTCCGGCGCCCCACTTGACGTACGTGTCGATGAACTCCGGCGTGCCCTGCTGCCCGGGCCTCGACGCGGCGGCCAGCCGCACGGCGTACCGCGACACCTCGTCACTGACGATCACCTGCCGCACGACGTGCTGGAACTCGAGGATGTCGGCGCCCGCGAGCACGCGCGCCACCTGCGGCTCCTGCGCGCCGGTCGTCTCGGTCACCACGCGCACCTCGTCGTCCTCGCCGAGGTACTTCATGACGACGTTGAACATGAAGCGGTCGAGCTGCGCTTCGGGCAGCGGGTAGGTGCCCTCGAGCTCGATCGGGTTCTGCGTGGCGAGCACGAAGAACGGCCGTTCGAGCTGGTACGTCCGCCCGGCCGCGGTGACGTGGTACTCCTGCATCGCCTCGAGCAGCGCCGCCTGCGTCTTCGGCGGCGTGCGGTTGATCTCGTCGGCGAGGATGATCTGCGCGAAGATCGGTCCGTGCACGAAGCGCAGCGAGCGCTCGCCGTGGTGCTCCTCGAGGATCTCCGTGCCGGTGATGTCGGACGGCATCAGGTCCGGCGTGAACTGAATGCGCTTGAACGACAGATCCAGGATCTGCGCCAGCGTCTTGATGAGCAGCGTCTTGGCGAGGCCGGGGACGCCGGTGATCAGGCAGTGGCCGCCGGTGAAGAGCGCCATGAGGACCTGGTCCACCACCTCGTCCTGCCCGACGATGACCTTGCGGAGCTCGGCGAGGATGCGCTCACGCCCGTGTTGGACGCGTTCGGCGTAATTCGGCGCGGCAGTCAAAACGGGGTCGGGAGTCATTTTTCGAGGACAGTGTTGGGCGGGATCATGCTCGAGAAACACTGTCCTCGAAAAATGACTCCCGACCCCATTTCCTAATGCGTAAGGCTGTAAATGATCTCGTTGATGAACATGCGGTAGGCGTCGGCGGTGAACTTGATATAGCCGGGATATTCCTCCGCGTTCGACCACTCGACGCCGTCGCCCATGTCGGTGTTCCAGTTCGCCAGGACCATCGGGCGCCCGTGGTCGTCGAGGATGGCGCGCAGCCGCGCGACGAACCCGCCTTTCTCCCACGTCCGGCCTGCAAAGAACGAACCGAGACCCGCCACCTGCGGATAGGCGTTGAGGTTGTAAAAGACGGAATAAATGGGGTGCGGCGGCTCCAGATCGACGAGCTGGCGATCCGGGAACACCCGCTTCATCTCTTTCTCGAAGTTGTCCCACTCGTACGGGCCGTGAAAGTCATCGAAGGTGGCCGTGCCGCCCCGCAGCAGGAACTCGCGGACTATCGAGACCTCGTGATCGCGCAACCGCAGGTTGCCCGGCTCGACGATGTAGATCCACCCGTGGTCCCAGAGCTTCGGATCGTCGAGCGTCAGGACGATCGGATCGTTGACCTGGATCGCGGTCGCCGTCCGCAGGCGGCGTGAGAGATTCTGTTCCGCCGCGGGCGCGTCGATCGCCCACGGCTCTCCCCAGTAGTCGAGGCGATAGCGGCTGTCGACGGTGAAGGCGAAATAGCGGATGCGGACGAAGGTCCACTGCAGTCCCGCAAAGCGGTCGTCCTGCAGCACCGGGATCTGCGCGAGCGCCTGGGAGAGGCGCGCCGGCTCGACCATCAGCAGTCCGGCCAGGACCGCCGTGAGCACGAGTCCGGCTCCCCGCTTCATTGCGCGCCTCCCGGCGCGGAGACAAGTTTGAGGAGCAGATCCTGCGCGCGCTCGAACGTCGGCGCAATCTCCAGCGCCGCGAGCGCCTCGCGCTTCGCGTCGCCGAGCTGGCCGGCAGCGAAGTGCGCTTCGGCGAGGTCGATGTGCGCTCCGGCCTTGTCGGCCGCACCGGCCGCCAGCGCCACCTTGAACGACTGAATCGCGAGCGCCGTGTTTTTCTGCTGCATCGCGTGGCGGCCGACGAACGTCGAGGCGTTTGCATCGAACGGATCGAGCTCGGCCACGCGCGTGTGCGCCGCGGCCACCTTGGCGGCGTCGGCCTTCTGCGCCGCGAGCAGCGCGGCGAGGCGGCGCGCGCTCTCGACGTCGGTGGAATCGGCCTTGATCACTTCCTCCAGCGCCTGGATCGCGCGCTGCGTGTCCTTCTTCTCCGAGGCAATCAGCGCGATGAGCGCGTGCGGGTTCTCCTGGCCGGTGGCGCCGGGCACCAGCGTCGCCGCGCGCTCGAGCGTGGCAATGGCGCCGTCGAGGTCGCCGGCCTCATGCTGCGCCTGCGCCAGCTCCATCTGCACCTTGAAGCTGTCGGGATTCGACTCGGCGAGCGTCTTCAGCTGATCGAGCGTCGGGTTCGCCTCGATCTTCACGTCGCGCAGCGCGCGGCGCAGCGCCGCGTAGTCCTTCTCCATCTTCGCGTCGAAGGCGGTCTGGATCGTGTCGATGGAGGTGTTGAACGCGGCCGTGATCGCCTGGTCCGTCTCCATGCCCTCGCCGTAGGCGCGGATGAAGCGGTGGAGCGCCGGCTCGCCGTAGGTGTCGATGAGGTGCTCGACGACGAGCGACGCCTGGTAGTACGTCAGGTTGATCAGGCGCGGGTCGCTGAAGCCGTCGTTGAGATCCCGCAGCTTCAAGAGGCGCCCCGCCTCGAGCGCCTGCGCGTACGAGAGCTCGGTCTCGCGTCCCCACTCCGGACGCGCGCGGCGTTCCTCGTACATCGAGATGCCCTCCGACAACCACCGCGGCAGCCGGTTGTTGGACATCTGCAGCGTGATGACGTGCGCCATCTCGTGCCACAGCGTCGTCTGCCAGTTGAACTGGCCCGGCGGGCGGGCGCGCGGCGAGTCGAGCGTGACCACCCGGCCGAAGCAGGCGCCGAGCGCGCCGATGAAGCCGGGCAGGCCGATCGTGCGCACCGCGAAGTCGTCGTGCACCGGGAACATCTCGACGAGGATCGGCCCCACGGGCGAGAACTGATACCGCGTCGACAGCGCGTCGAGCGCCTGCTGCGCCAGCTGCGGCACGAGCTCGCGCATCACCGCCGACTCCTCGGGGGCGAGCCGCACGACGAGGTCGCCGGCGCGGATGGTCTCGAACTTGTCGAGCTTGTCCATCATCGCCAGCAGGTTGAACGTCAGGATGTCGAACGGATCGGCCTTGAACGCCGTCTCGAGCGCGCGGCGCGCGCCGGGCTCGTCGCCGGTGCGCAGCAGGTGGGAGCCGAGATTCGCGTAGGCGCGCGCGTTTCGCCCGTCGAGCTGGATGGCCCGCTGCGTCAGGACGACCGCTTCGTCGAAGCGGTAGTTGCGTCCGAGATGATCGCCCGCGATGCGGTAGATCTCGCCGTAGGCCGGGTTGATCGTCAGCACGCCCGCCGCGGCCGTCTCGAAGTCCGCCTTGCGGTCCTCGAGCACGGCGATCGCCGCCTCGAGCGAGCGCGCCTCGAGGCTGTTGGGGTTCACCGCGAGCGCCCGCGTGATCGCCGCCTTCGCCTCGTCGCGATTGCGCTCGTCGAGCGCCAGCTCGGCGACCAGCAGGTGCGCGGGCACGTAGTTGTTGTTGATCGCCAGCGCCTTCTCGGCGAGCTGCTTCGAGGCCGCCGGGTTGTTGTCCACGGTGGCGCGCGCCATCCCGAGCAGCGCGGGCGCGTAGCTCTGGTTGGCCTTGAGCGCCGCCTGGAACGACTGCATCGCGTTCGCCGGGTCGTACTTCTCGACGAACAGCTCGCCCCACCCGGTTTCCACCTCCGCGTTGCCGGGCGACTGGCGGCTTGCCTCGCGGTAGTAGTCGTTGGCCTGCCGGAACTCGCCCAGCGCGCGCGACGCCTCCGCGAGCCGCAGCAGATCGTCCGCATCGTCATCGTCGCTGCGGTTGAGCACGCCCTGCAGCGTGCGCTGGCCGTCCTGCCGGCGGCCCAGATACAGCTGCAGCAGCCCGAGCTCGAGCGCGGCGTCGCTGCCGGGACTCGACGTCGCGAGGGGCGTGAGCAGCTTCTCCGCCCCGGCATAGCGGCCGCGCGCGATGTCGGCGCGCGCGCGCAGGACCACGGAGGCCGCGTCGGTCTTTGGGCCCAGCAGGGTCGCGACCTCGTCGTACTGGCCGAGGTTGAAGGCGCGCGTGGCCGGATCTTCCTGGGAGCTGGGCGGCGTCTGCGCCGAGGACGAGGTGGTAATCGCGATGAGCAGCGCGGCGCACACCGCCACCATCCGCTGCAGAGTCAGGAGGCGGATCGGCCTATCGTGGCGGGCTGCGTCATCGGTCATCGATACGCGTAAGTATATGTCAGCCGTGCGCCCGCTCAGGTGCAAGACGGGTGCCGCAAAGCCTTCTCTTCCACCCTGATTCGCGCACGCACGAGCAGGGCGAACAGGATGGTGGCGAGCGGTCCCGTGACACGCGCGCCGACGAGCAGCGCCACGCCGATGAGCTCCCCGATAACCGCGACGTAGTTCGGGTGGCGCACGAACGCATACGGTCCGGTGGTCACCAGCGGCGCGCCCGGCAGCACCAGCACCCGGAACGTCCAGCGGCGTCCGAGCGACGTGATCGCCCAGACCTTCAGGAGCTTGGCAATCGTGAAGACGGCCGCGCCGGCCAGGACCCATTCGCCCCCCGGCTCACCCGAGACGAGCCCTTCGATCACCATGGCGACAAACGCCGACGGATACGCCCAGCGCATTGTCGCGAAGACGTCGCCCCGCGGCTCCACCGCGCCCTGCAGGCGCAGCCAGCGCTCGTTCGTCAGCGACACACGCTGCTCGACGAGCATCATCGCGGCGACGACGACGAGCACGACGAGGGCGGTCATGCGCGCGCAACGTCGCAGTCGCCGGCGACGCCGATGAGATATTCGACCGGCGCGCCCCAGCGCGCGGCGACGGTGGCGGCGAGCGAGATGCCCGCGGGCGAGCCGACGAGCGAGCGCAGCGCGCGGTTGATGCGCCACTTGCGCGAGAACTCGCGGACGCGCGCGGACTGCAGCGCGGCGAACGCCGCGGTGCCGGACGCGATCTCCTCCAGCGCGGCCGCGGCCGCCAGCTCGCCGCCGCGCAGCGCGAAGCGGAGGCCGTCGCCGGTCATGGGATCGACGAAGCCGGCGGCGTCGCCGGCCAGGAGCAGGCCCGGGCAACCAGCGGCGCGCGCGTCCACGGCGAGCGGGCCGAGCGTCGCCAGCGGCGCAACCTGGCGGGCGCGCCTGAAGCGCTCGCGCAGGTCCGGGTCGGCGCCGATTGCGTCATCAACGATTGATGCAGGTGTGCGGGCGCGCCATGGCGCGCCCCTGCCACGCACGACGCAGACGTTCGTCACACCGCCCGGGAGCGGCGCGACCCCGATGTAGCCGTCGGAGCGGATGTGCATCTCGCCGCGCGAGGTGAGGCCGTCCACGCCTTCGAAGTACGTACCGAAGGCCCAGCGGCGCGGCGCGCGCGCGAACGCCGCGAGGCCGAGCGCGAACGCCAGCGTGGAGCGTCGTCCGTCGGCGGCGATGACGACCCGCGCACGGACTGGTCCTTCGTCCGTTTCCACCCCAACTACACGTCCGCACTCGGTTACAGGAGCTCGCACACGAACGCCGCACGACAATTCTGCACCCGCGGCGATCGCGGCGTCGAGCAATAGCCCATCGAAATCTCTTCGGAGAATAGCGAGTCCGTTGAGATCTTCCGGGTAGCTCCCAGTAACGGCGGCATGCCGTGGTCCGGTAACCGTCATACCAATGATCGGCAGCGCCTGCTGGCGCACGGCAGCGCCGATACCCAGCCGGTCGAGAATCGACAGCGCGCCCGGGTTCAGCGTGTCGCCGCACAGCTTGTCGCGAGGGAATGCGGACCGGTCTACGACGCCGACGCGCACGCCCGCGCGCGCCAGCACCAGCGCGGCGATCGATCCCGCGGGGCCGGCGCCGACCACGAGCACGTCATACGCGGCCAAGGACCAGCGCGCTGTTCTTGGATCCGAATCCGAGGCAGTTGCAGAGCGCCGCGTTGATCTCGGCGGGCCGCGCCTCGTTCGGGATGAAGTCCATGTCGCAGGCCGGATCCGGCTCGTCGAGGTTGATCGTCGGCGGCAGCATCCCATGCGTGATCGCCAGCGCCGTCGCCGCCACTCCGGCCGCGCCGCTCGCGCCCTGCGGGTGGCCGATCATCGATTTCGTCGAGGAGCCCGGCACCCGGTCCGCGTGGCATCCGAACACGCGCCGCACGCACCGCGACTCGATCGCGTCGTTCAACTGGGTCGACGTGCCGTGGTAGTTCACGTAGCCGATGTCGCCGGGGCGCCGGTGCGCCTTCCGCAGCGCGGTCTCGATGCAGCGGACGATCTCTGCCCCGTCCGGATCCATCTGCACGCGGTGGTAGGCGTCGCACGTGGAGGCGTAGCCCTCGATGCGGGCGTAGCAGGTGGCGCCGCGCGCCTTCGCGCGGTCCTCGCGCTCCAGCGTGAACATCCACGCCCCCTCGCCGAGCACGAACCCGTCGCGCCCCTTGTCGAACGGCCGCGACGCCTGCGCCGGGCGATCGTTGTAGTGCGTGGACACGGCGCGCATCCGCGAGAAGCCGAAGATCATCCCGGGCAGCACGCACCCGTCGGTGCCGCCCGAGAGCATCACGTCGTACTCGCCCCCGCGAATCAGCGATGCCGCGTAGCCGAGGGCGTCGGTCGAGCTGGTGCAGCCGCACGACAGGACGTGGCTCTGGCCGCGCAGGCCAAGCGAGATGGAGATCTCGCTCGACACCATCCCGCAGATGCCGACCGCAATCGCATACGGCGTGACGTGGCGCCCGCCGCTCGTGAAGAAATCCTCGTACTGCTTCTCGCCGACATCGATGCCGCCGCCGCCGCTGCCGATCAGCACGCCGGCGCCGCGCTCGCCCGCGGTCAGGCCGGCGTCGCGCCAGGCCTCACGCGCCGCGATGACGCCGAAGAGCGCCGCGCGGGAGTAGCGCTTCGGATCCGCGCGCGTGTCCTCGCCGTGGTCTCCGTCGAGCGCGAGCGCATCGTCGATCGACACGGGTGGCACCCACGCCGCCACGCGGCACGGATACGTCGAGACGTCGAACTGCGTGATGGCTCTGGTGCCGCTGACGCCGCGGCGCAGGCAGTCCCAGTAGCGCTCCCGGCCGACGCCGAATGGCGAGACGGCGCCAATGCCCGTGATCACCACGCCGGGATAGCCGTTATGCATCGTTCGGATCGTTCGGGTCGTTCGGGCCGTTCGGGCCGAACGACCCGAACGGCCCGAACGACCCGAACGACGTCACTATAATACCGAGCCGTGGCGCAGGTGTTCGCGTGGAGCGGCGCTCTCCTCTTCGCGCTCTCGACCGCGGTCTTCCTGTTCCACTATGTCTTCCGCTTCGGCATGCCCGCGCCATCCGGCGATGCCGCGCGCGCCATGACGTGGAACGTCCTGCTGTTTACGCTGTTCGCAATCCATCACAGCGTCTTCGCGCGCGAACGCGTGCGCGCCGCGGTCGCGCGCATCGTGCCCGCTGAGCTCGAGCGCTCGGTGTATGTCTGGGTCGCGAGCGTCGTCTTCCTCGCGGTCGTGCTGTTCTGGCAGCCCGTTCCGGGCGTCGCGTGGCAGGTGGACGGCCTCGCCCGCTGGGCACTGCGGATTCTGTGGCTCTCTGGACTGTGGCTGACGCTGCGCAGCGCGGCGATCCTCGACATCCGCGAGCTCGCAGGACTCACCCGCCCCACCAGCCACACCCGCCCCACCGAATATCGTTCCGTCGGCCCCTATGGATGGGTCCGCCATCCGATCTACACCGGCTGGTTCCTGCTGGTCTTCGCGGTCTCGCCGATGACCATGACGCGGCTGGTGTTTGCGGCGGTCAGCTGTGCGTACCTGCTGATCGGGATTCAGTTCGAGGAGCGATCGATGCGCGCCGCTCCGCCGGGGGCGTACGACCGCTATATGCAGCGGGTCCGCTGGAAGCTTCTGCCCGGCGTGTATTGATTACTCGTCGTAATCCTCTTGCGGAAGGCCTTCGAGCTCCTCGAGGAACACGAGCGCGCGGTGCGAAGGGATCTCGAACCGTTTTCCACACGACTTGCACGTCACGTCGTCGTCCACGCGAATCAGGTGGTCCTTCGACTTGTCGAACAGCGCACGGTCGCGCGCGTCGGCGCCGGAGGGGATCTGCGCCTTCTTCGTGCGCCGCATCCACCGGATGGTGTAGTCGTTGGTGCGCCGGCAGCGGGGGCACTGGAACCGTGCGGGGCGCTGCTCGGGCTTCTCCGTAAAAAACTGCCGTTCGTCCACGGCTTCATTCTCTTATAAACTGGCCGCAGCGCATGGCCGACGCCACCCCGCCGACCCTCCCGTCGGAACTCCCCGTCCTGCCGCTCCGCCGCACCGTCGCGTTCCCGCTGACCTTGCAGCCGCTGGCGGTCAACCGGCCCGTGTCGGTTGAGTCGGTCAACCGCGCCCTTGCCGCCGACCGCCTGCTGCTGATGGTGCTGCAGGAAAACGACGAGGACGACCCGGGACCGGACGACGTCCGCCGCGTCGGCACCGTCGGCGTCGTGCGCCAGATGGCCAAGGTCGGCAACGGCATCAACATCATCGTCGAAGGGCTCGCGCGCGTGCGCGCGGACGCCGTCACCCGCACCGGCACGTCGATGCGCGCCCAGATCACGCCGCTCGGCGAAACCTTCGACCGCAGCATCGAGGTCGAGGCGCACGTCCGCCGCATCCACGACCTCATCGAGAAGGCGCTCTCCCTCGCCACCGGCCTCTCCGAGGAGTTGCGCGCGGTCGTCATGAACATCGACGACCCGCTGCGCCTCGCCTACGTGCTGGCGACGCTCATCGACATGAAGCCGGCCGAGAAGCAGGAGCTGCTCGAGGAGAACGACCTCCTCAAGAAGCTCCAGACGATTGTCTCGGCGCTGACGAGGGAAATCTCGCTGCTCGAGCTGAAGGGCAAGATCGAGTCGCAGGCGCAGCAGGAGATGACCGACGCGCAGCGTCAGTACTACCTGCGGCAGCAGCTCAAAGCGATCCAGTCGGAGCTTGGCGAAGGCGAAGGCAACGAGCTGGCGGAGCTGCGGAAGCGCATCGAGGACGCGAAGCTCCCCGAGGCGATCAACACCGTCGCCATGCGCGAAGTGGACCGCCTGGAGCGCATGAGCGCCGCCTCGCCCGAGTACCAGATGCTCCGGACCTACATCGACTGGCTGCTCGACGTGCCCTGGTCGAAGACGACCACGGACCGCATCGACCCGGTCGAAGCGCGCAAGGTCCTCGACGACGACCATTACGACCTCGACAAGGTGAAGGAGCGCATCGTCGAGCACCTCGCCGTCCGGAAGCTGAAGGGCGACATGAAGGGCCCGATCCTGTGCTTCGTCGGGCCGCCCGGCGTCGGGAAGACGTCGCTGGGGCAGTCGATTGCCAAGGCGATGTCGCGCAATTTCGTGCGCATCTCGCTTGGCGGCGTGCGCGACGAGGCCGAGATCCGCGGCCACCGCCGCACCTACATCGGCTCGATCCCCGGGCGCATCGTCCAGGGACTGAAGCAGGCGGCGTCGATGAACCCGGTGTTCATGCTGGACGAGATCGACAAGATCGCGGCCGGCTACCAGGGCGACCCGGCCGCGGCCCTGCTGGAGGTGCTCGACCCG
>VFYY01000074.1 GCA_016871375.1 Acidimicrobiia bacterium | reverse complement strand
GCCGAGGCGCTCGGCGGCAGGAGCCGCATCCAGTCGCTGCGCACGCTGACGATCGTCGGCTACGGCCAGATCGGCCAGCAGAACGGCGGCGGCAACATCGATCCGCATCCCTACGCGCCGCAGAAGTGGACCAACGTCGGCGGCTCGACGCGCACGATCGATCTGCAGAACGGGCGGATGCGTCTGGTGCAGACGGCGACGCAGGACTTCGTGTTCGCCTACGAGCGCAACATGCGGGGCATCCGCTCCGACGTGCGCCTCGACGGCGACATCGCCTGGAACATCGGGGCCAACGGCGCGCCGCAGCGCGTCGGCGACGCCGCGTCACGCGCGCGCCGGCTCGACATGCTGAACAACCCGATCGCGCTCGTCCGCGCGGCGCTCGACCCGGCGGCGACGCTCTCGAACCTGCGCACCGACCGTGCCAGCGGCGCGCAGGCGATCGACGTGACCACGGCGAAGGGCGACCAGCTGACCATCGGCTTCGACACGCGGACCAGGCTTCCGGCGTGGGTCAGCTGGGTGCAGCCGGACACGAACCTCGGCGAGGTGACGCTGCGCACCTACTACACCGCCTACCAGGCGGAGAACGGCGTCCAGGTGCCGTTCGGCTACACGAGCGTCATCGACTGGCGCAACACGGTGACGTGGCGCTTCTACGTCGACCGCGTGCTCGTGGACGCGCCGACCGACGACCTGACGGCGCCTGCCGCTGTCCGCGTGCCCGCGCCGCCTCCCGCCGCGCCAACGATCCAGGTCGAGAACGTCGCGAAGGGCATCTGGTACCTCCGCGGCCAGGGCAACTCGACGGCGTTCGAGTTCAGCGACCACATCGTGCTCTACGAGGTGTACGCCAGCGAGGCCAACGCCAGGGCGATCATCGAGAAGGCGCGGACGCTCGTGCCCGGCAAGCCGGTGACCAGGGCGATCGTCTCGCACCATCACTTCGATCACAGCGGCGGACTGCGCGCGGCGGTCGCCGAGGGGCTCGAGATCATCACGCACCGCGGCAACGTCGAGATCTTCCGGGAGATGGCGGGACGTCCGGCGAAGACGTTCCCCGACGCGCTCGGCAGGAGCCCGCGGCCCATTCGCCTCCTGCCGGTGGACGAGACGCTCGTGCTGAAGGACGCCGTGATGGAGGTGCAGATCTACCGGACGTTGAACAACAGCCACATGGCCAACGCCGTCATCGCCTACGCCCCCGGCGCGAAGACGGTGTCGCAGGGCGATCTCGTGGACGAGAACTGGGACCTCGTCTACTGGGGCAACAGCTATCCCGAGACGGTGAACTTCTGGAAGCTGGACGTCGAGCGGGACCTCGCCGTGCACGGCCGGATCAACACGTATCGCGACGCGATCGGCCACCTGCGCCGGCAGGCGGCCAACGCGAAGGCGTTCTGCGAGAAGGCCGCCGCCGCGAACTTCTCGGTGCCCGGCTGTCCCGTGACGAACGCGGATTTCTGATAGCAGAGGACACGCCATGAACTGGATGCTGCTCGTCGCCCAGATCGTTGTCGTCGGCCCGGTGCCCGTCTCGGCGGAGTCGTACCCGCTGATGGCCTCGGCGAAGCTGCAGACGGTGGTGGACCTGGCGAAGGCCGGTTACGTCGAGGAGGAATTCTTCGTCAGCGGCCGCGCGAACGTGTACGACTGGTCCGCCGACAGCGCGCTGACGGTCCGCGCGCCGGAGGCACCCTACACCACGCGCATCCTGCTGCGGCGCCCCGCGGATCCGCGCCGCTTCAGCGGCAACGTCATCCTCGAGATCAGCAACGTCGGGCGCGGCTACGACCTGTCGTTCACCTGGGGCGTGTCGCACGACCACTTCATGGAGAGCGGCGACGCGTGGGCGATGGTCACCTACGCGCCGGAGAACATCACGGCGCTGAAGAAGTTCGACCCCGCGCGGTACGCGCCGCTCTCGATGGCCAACCCGGCGCCAAGCACCGAGAAGTGCTCCACGACCATGGAGGAGGGACTGCGGTGGGACATGTTCAGCCAGGTGGGGGCGCTGTTGAAGGCGCCCCGCGCGGGCGGCCCGCTCGCGGGGTTCAACGTCCAGCGCGTCTTCGCGACGTCGCACGGCGGTGAGCTGCCCACCTACATCGCCGCGATCCATCCACGCGCGAAGGTGTACGACGGCTACATCCTGCATCGCCACACCAATCTCACGCGCATGCATCAGTGCGGCACGGCGCCGCCGGCCTCGGACCCGCGCCAGGTGCTTCGCAACGTGGACGTGCCCGTCATCCGCATCGTGTCGCAGACCGACGTGCCGGGCACCTACGCGCGCCGCCGCGACGACAGCGACGCGCCGGGCGACCGCTACCGGCTCTACGAGATTGCCGGCGCGCCGCACGCGGACTGGTCGTTCTATCCGTACATCCCGACCATCGAGGACCAGAAGAAGACCGGCTTCGACGCGTTTCTGGCCTCGTGGCCGTTTGCCTATCAGTGCGAGCCCGCCATGGAGCTGCTGCGGGTGCCGATCATGACCTACGCGCTCGACGCGGCGTTCGCCAACCTGACGCGCTGGGTGCGCGACGGCGTGCCGGCGCCGCGCGCGGAGCGCGTGGCCGTCGAGAACGGCGGCACGCCGCAGGCGCGCGTCCGGCTCGACCAGTCCGGCAACGCGGTGGGAGGCGTCCGCACGCCGCACGTCGAGGTGCCGACCGCGACGTACTTCACGAGCACGAAAGGCCCGGGCCTGTGCGGCAACCTCGCGCACCAGGAGGCCTTCGACTGGGGGCGGCTCGAGACCCTGTACGGTTCTTCGCGCGACTACGCGGCCCTGGTGGCCGCCTCCGTCGATCGGCTGGTGCGGGAGCGGTGGCTGACCGAGCGCGACGGGCGGCGGATCACGGCCGCCCGTCTCACTCCCTAGAATCCGTACTTCACGCCGAACTGCATGATCCGCGGGCTCCCCGACATCGTCGTGATGCGGCCGAAGCTCGCAAGGTCCAGCACCGTCTCCGGGTTCCCGAGGTTGAAGGTGTTCAGCAGATTGAACACCTCGACGCGGAGCTGCACCGAGCTGGCGGCGCCGAGATTCACGAGGCGCGACAGCGCCAGGTCCACGGTCCAGAACCCGGGACCCTCGATGCTGTTCTTGCGGTAATCGCCCAGCGTGCCCGCCTGCGGAAACGCGAACGCGTCACGGTTCAGGAACGCGTTGATCCGGTCCGCGCCGTAGACGCTGCCGCTCACCTGGTTCGCGCGCTGAATCCATTCGGTGGTCGTGCTGCCGACGATGCCGGTGCCGGAGATGTCCCGGTTGGTGACGATGTTGAGCCACTGGCCTGACCGCGCATTGAGAATGCCGGCGACGCGCCAGTCCCCGGCCAGCGCGCCCAGGACCGGCGCCGCGAACTGCGGCGTCTGGTACGTCACCGACACGTTGGCCACCTGCCGCCGGTTCTGCACGCAGTTGCCGCGGTCGAACGACGGGTCGTCCGGCTTCTGGTACCCGTCGTCGAAGTTGAAGAAGCCGCCGCTGTAGTAGGTGTCGGCCTCGCACCTCGAGATGGTGTAGTTGCCGTCGACGCCGAAGCCGGTCGCGGCGCGGTGCCGGAACGAGAGCCTCACGCCCGCGTAGCCCTGCTCGCCCATCGAGACGATGCGGCTGACCGCGCCCAGGCCCTGGCCGAGCACGGGGTTCTCGAGCGAGAGCACGCGGCGCTGGTCGCGATTGGTGGTTGCCGTGCACACCGGGTACGACACGCCGTTGATCGCGCACGGGCCCAGGCCCATGAACCGCGCGGGGTTCAGCGGCTGCTGTCCCCAGATCCGATCGATGTAATTGCCGAGATAGCTCGCGGAGACGAGGTTCGACGCCCCGAGCTGCCGCTCGACGGTCAGGTTCCACGACTGCACCCGCGTCGAATTGATCTCCGGGTCGATCGTGAGGAGCTGCGTGTACGGGAAGAACCGGGCGTCCACGGTGGGCGGCTGCGCGATCGGGTGCAACTGCCCGCCGGGATAGCCGCGGTACGGATCCTCGAGTGTCACGTTCTCGATCCCGATCCGACTGCTGAACGGCGCGCCCGTCGCCAGACGGTACATGAACTGCCCCGTGGGCATGTCGTAGTTCATCGCATACGAGGCGCGAACCGCGGTGCGGCCGTCCCCGGCCACGTCCCACGCCACGCCGCCGCGCGGAGAGAAATTCCACCACTGGGTGCTGATCCCTCTCGTGTTGACGCCAGTGTCCCCGGGAAAGAGGACGCCCGCGGGGGCGTTCCTGAACATCCGCGACCGGACGCCCTGACGGAAGTTCTCGACGGAGAAGTTGGCGACGGCGCCGTTGGCCATGTTCTGCCCGAAGTACGGCTCCCAGCGCAGCCCGACGTTGAGCGTGACGCGGTTCGTCACCCTCCACGAGTCCTGCCCGTACACGCCGAGATACCACTGGTTCATGTCGAGCGTGCTCGGCGCCCCGTGATCGAGGCGGTCGAGCCGGCCGACGACGAAGTCCGCGAGACCGAGGCCGGTCTGGCGCCCCAGGAAATTGAACGTCCCGTTCGACGCCGCATAGTCGGTGTTCTCGATGTACCAGAACGAGGTCGTCGCCCCGAGGCCGAACTGGTGCCGCCCGCGGACCCACGTGTACTGGTCGTCGGCCTGGTAGGCCGCCTTGCTGATCGCCACGCGCACGGCCACGCCGGTTGAGAAGTTGAAGCCGTCGCTCACGTTGAGCCCCATCGTGCCTGGCACGTAGGTGTGCAACGGGATGCCCAGGGACGGCGCGTCGAAGAACTCGTCCGGCGGGTCGTTCAGGTGGTTGCCCCCGCGCGTCACCGTCATGCGGAAGGCGTTCACCCTGTTGGAGCCGAGCACCGCGGTGTGCCCGACGACGGTCGAATGCTCGCGGTAGCGCCGCTCGTTGTTGATGCCGCGCACGGTCAGCACGTTGCCCGTCGCTTCATACGCCGACGGAATGTTTTCCGCCGAGACGAGGTAGCGCCCGAAGATCGTCTGGCCCGGATTGAGCTGAAAATCGATTCTGCCGACGCCCTGCGGGTTGTTGGTGTCGATCGGCGCCGTGAACCGGACCTCGCCGCACGGGTTGTCGCTGGCCGGAAGATACCGGCTGATCGCCCTCGCTACCGGGCTCACCAGCGACGGATCGACGCGGTTGTTCACGAAGGGCGCTCGCAGCGTGAGCTGGCGGCCGCTGTTGCAGGCCGGCGACGCGCGCGTGGTGAAGTCGCCCGCCAGCATCGCGGGCGTCGGCACCCACGCGATGTTGGCCGCCGGCGTCTGGCGCGCGAAGGTGCCCTGGTAGCCGCCGAAGAAGAAGAGCCGGTCGGCAACGACCGGGCCGCCGACGGTGCCGCCGAGCTGGTTGCGCACCAGGCCGTCGCTCAGCCGCTTCCCGTCGGCGCCCCGCGCCGCAAACGGATTGGTCGCGTTGAACCGGTGGTGGCGCACGAACTCGAATGCGTTGCCGGAAAAGCGGTTGGTGCCGGACTTCGTCACGGCATTCACCGATGCGCCGGAATGCATCCCGCTTTCCGCCGACAACCCTCCGGTCGCAACCTGGAACTCCTGGAGCGCGTCGGGGAATGGAAAGGCGAGGTTGCCGTTGTCGTAATGGTCGTTGTGCAGCGCGCCGTCGAGCGTGAAGGTCACACCGGTGCGAAGACCGCCGGCGACCGAGATGGCGACCGAATCAGAGCGGCCGCGCGTGGCCGTCACCGGCCCCGTGTTCACGGCCGCCCCCGCGAGGACGATCAGATCCGTGACCTGGCGTCCCTGGAGCGGAAGTTCGACGATGCGCTCCTGCTCGACCACTTCGGACACGCCGGCGCTCTTCACGTCGACGAGGGGGGCGGCCGCCTCCACCGTGACCGACTCCTCGAGGCTCCCGATCGCCAGCGCGACGTCGATCACCGGCGTCGCGCCGACCTGCAGCACGATGCCGGTGCGCGTGTACGTGCGGAAGCCCTGCAGCGCCGCCTCCAGCCGGTACGGGCCGGTGGGCAGGCTGGGCATCGCGTACGCGCCGGCCTCGTTGGTGACCACGGTGCGCGTGAACCCGGTGTCGGCCTGCGTGGCGGTCACGGTGACGCCGGGCAGCACGGCGCCGCTCTCGTCGCGGACGGTGCCGTTGATCTGGGCGGTGCCCTGCGCCCACCCCTCCGGAGCGTGAAAGACGAGAAGCATCGACACCGCAATGGCGCAAGACAGCCTCATGTGTGGCCTCCTTCGACGCGCGAACGGTAGCACGCCACGCGCGAAAGCCCTGCACGCCCATGAAAGGTCGTCGCGATATATCAGTGCGCTGGGCGCTACGGGTTCCTGAGGATCGCGGTCGCCGAGAGCGGCGGGATGGCCCCGTCGGTGATGGTGATGTACATCACCTGCAGGTTGGGGTCGCCGGTCGGCGTGAGGAAGTGGTAGTCGTCCACGACACCGTCAGCTTGCTGGACGAGAAGATCTGCCGTCCGGCGATGGTCGTCACGCCGACGCGCGCGAGGGTGACACCGGTGGGAGCGGCCTGGGCCGTCCCGGCCTGGCCCGCCAGCAGTGCGGCCGCAAGAGCGGCTATGGTCGTGTGTCGCACAGCCATTACCTCACCTATCGGCACTCTTCGCTGGTTGATTCAGTCGAAGTAGCCGGACTCGACGTAACGCAGCCAGATCGTCCCGACGACCGTGATGTCGTCCTGCGTGAAGAGATAGTGGTGCATGCCGTCCACGCGGCCGACGCGGTATTTCTTCGCGTAGCGCTCCATCACGGTGCGGTTCGCGTCGACGGTTGAGGGCGGCAGCGTCTCGTCGTTGACGCCGTTCAGGTCCAGCACCTCGACCTGCTTCAGCGCGTCGGGCGGATAGCTCGGCTCCATCACCGACTGCATGAAGGCGCCGAGGCCGGGCGCGCGGTCGGCGGCGGGCAGAAACGGGGACTGCCAGAGGCGCATCGCGTGCTCGGTGAGCGCGCCGATGCCGAACTGCATCACCGCGTCTTCGGTGCTCTTGAAGCGCGGCGACTTGAGGGCGCCGCGCCACCACCGCTCGCGTGTGGCCGCGTCGACATGGCGCGTGTAGAACTCGAAGTCCTCGAGGCCGCGCTCGCGCACCCTCAGGGCGCGGATGTCGTAGATGTCGGTGAAGTTCCCCGCCTGCGTGCGGTTGTTCACGTACGCCAGGCCGGTGGAGCTCGTCCCCCACCCGAGATAGCCGTCGGGCGTGAAGTGCTTCGCGAGCGGATAGAGAAACGCGCCGCCGGTGGACATCCCCCAGAAGAGCACGAACGCGTTCCGCCGATCGGGAATCGCCTGCTCGAGCGCACGGCGGTAGCCGTCCACGAACACGCGCGGCGTGGCGGCCAGCATCTGCTTCTCCAGCTCGCTGCCGCGGACCGGGTACCTGTGGACGGCGCTGACGCCGGCAGACGTGCCCACGGCGGCGCCCGAGCGGCGCGACTCGTAATCGATGTCGCGCCAGTAGGTCTTCTGCGCGCGCGTGAACATCGGCATCCGCTGCGCCAGCGGAATCGTCTCCCACGAGCCGTCGCCCGAAGGCGCGAGGAAGTTCCAGCGCCCGACGCGCGTCAGCGCGATGAACGTCACCCCGCGCTTCGCCAGCCAGACACCCGGACCGTCGCGGCCCTCCGGCGTCCGCACGAAGTCCATCCCGTACTCGCTGCCGGGTTCGGCCCCCACGACCACGAGGCGGCGGCCATTGCGCAGCCGCGGCCGATCGGGCGTGAGCGTGACGGCCACCTGCGTGAACGGCTGGCCGTGGGCCGTGAATTCGATGAAGTCGATGCGCTGCGAGTACGCGCTCGTCTCGGGATATTCGCTGCCGGCAAGGATCTCGCGCACCGCGTCCCGTCCGAGCGTCGCGTGGTCGGGCGGAAGCTCCCATGACGCCACCGTTGCCGGGGCCAGCAGCGCGGCAAGCAGGACGAGCCGGGCGCGGGTCATGAACGCGGCGGATGCTAGCACGGCCCATGACTGCGGTTGACAGCCCCTGACCCGGGTGTTACAACCGAGCCGCCTGTCGATCAGTTCGAGCGTTCTACCCACAGAGCGGAGAAAACCATGACGTTCGCCCGAGCGGCGATTTCACTCTCGGCGCTTCTCCTCACGGGCCTCCTCACGGCTGCGCCCGCGGTTGCACAGATCGCCACGGCCGAGCTCAACGGCCGGGTTACCGATTCCAGCGGCGCCGTCCTGCCCGGCGTGAGCGTCACCGCCACGCAGGTCGCGACCGGCCTCACGCGCGCCGTCGTCACCGACGACAACGGCGCGTACCTGCTGTCGAACCTGCCGCCCGGGCCGTACCGGCTCGAGATTTCGCTGCAGGGTTTCCGCACCTACGCGCAGACGGGGATCGTGCTGCAGGTCGGCGCCACGCCGACCATCAACGCGTCGCTCGAGCTGGGCGCGCTGGAGGAGACGGTCACCGTGGACGCCGCGGCGCCGCTCGTGGACGTGCGCAGCGCCGGCATCAGCGCGGTCATCGAGAACGAGCGCATCGTGGAGCTGCCGCTGCAGGGACGCCAGGTCACCGACCTGCTCGTGCTGTCGGGCGCCGCCGTGCAGACCGACGTCGTCAGCAGCCGCGGCGTGCCGGGCGGCGTGAATATCTCCGTCGCCGGCGGCCTGCGGACGGGCGTCGGCTACACGCTGGACGGCGCGAACCACAACAACAAGCAGCAGAACGCGAACCTGCCGCTGCCCTTCCCCGACGCGCTGCAGGAGTTCCGCGTCGCCACGAGCGGCCTGACCGCGCAGAACGGCGTGCACTCGGGCGCCTCGGTCAACGCGGTCACCAAGTCGGGCGCCAACCGGTTCGCCGGCAACGCGTTCGAGTTCCTGCGCCACCACCGCTTCAACGCGACCAGCCCGTTTGCGGCCACCGGCCCCGACGGGAAGCGCATGGACGACGGGTTGAAGCGGAACCAGTTCGGCGGCACGCTCGGCGGCCCGGTTCTGCGGGATCGGCTGTTCTTCTTCGCCGGGTATCAGGGGACGGCCATCCGCGTGCGCCCCAGCGACAACGTCGCGTTCGTGCCGACGGCGCAGATGCTGGCCGGCGACTTCACCGCGTTCACCTCGCCGCAGTGCAACGGCGGCCGCCAGGTGACGCTCCGCGCGCCGTTCGTCAACAACCGGATCAATCCCGCGCAGTTCAGCCCGGCCGCGCTCAACATGGTCCGCCGGCTGCCGACGGCCACCGACCCCTGCGGGCTCATCACCTTCGACACGCAGTCGAACCGCGACGAGCACCAGACGGTGGGCCGCGTCGATCTGCAGCTCGGCACCGCGCACCAGGTGTTCGGCCGCTATTTCGCGTTCACGTTCGCGGCCGAACCCGGCTATGCGGGCGAAGGCGACAACGTGCTCAAGACCAACGTCTCGGGCGCGGACGACACGGTGAACTCGCTGACGGTCGGCGCCACGACGGTGTTCAGCTCGTCGGTCGTCAACTCGCTGCGCGTGGCGGTGAACAAGGCGAAGGTGGACAACTTCCAGACGCCGTTCTTCTCCCCCCGCGACCTCGGGGTGAAGATGCACAGCTACCTGCCCGGCTACATGTCGATGAACGTGACCGGCGGGTTCACCTTCTACACCGGCACCAACACCAAGGCCCTGTTCTTCAACGACACCTACCAGGTGGCCGAGGACCTCACGCTGGTGCGCGGCGATCACCAGTTCGCCTTCGGCGCCAACGTGCAGTACTGGAAGGGCGACTACACCTCCACGTCACGCGCCAACGGCAACTGGATCTTCAATGGGTCCGCGACGGGCCTGGGCCTGGCGGACCTGCTGGTGGGCCGGGTGACGACCGTCGAGCACGGCGGCCTCGGCAAGCTGCCGGTGGACAGCTGGTACTTCGGCGGCTACGCGCAGGACTCGTGGCGGCTGAACAGCCGCGTCACGGTGAACGGCGGCCTCCGCTGGGAGCCGTTCTTCGGACAGAACGTGCGCAACGGCGTGATCACCGTGTTCGACATGGACAACTTCCGCGCCGGCCGCAAGAGCAGCGTGTTCGTGAACGCGCCGGCCGGGATCCTGTATGCCGGAGACGAGGGCTTCCCCGACAACGGCAAGACGGGCCTGAACAAGCAGTGGGCGAACCTGTCGCCGCGCTTCGGCGTCGCCTGGGACGTGCGCGGCGACGGGCGGCTGGCCGTGCGCTCGTCGTATGCGATGGCCTACGACTTCATGACCGGCGAGTACCACAACATCAACGCGAACGCGCCGCCCTTCGGCAACCGGTCGCTCATCACCGATCCGCCCGGGTTGATGGACGACCCGTACGGGGGCAGGGATCCGCATCCGATCACGACGAACCGCAACACCGAGTACCCGGCGTTCGGGACCTTCGGCACGATGGATCCGAACATCAACTCGCCGCGCATCCAGTCGTGGAACCTCACCGTGGAGCAGCAGCTCGGCGCCGAGTGGGGCGTCGCGGCCAGCTATCTCGGGAGCCACTCGGACCGGCTGTGGGCGCAGGTGGCGCTGAACCCGGGTGTCTTCATGGGGCTGGGTCCCTGCACGCTGAACGGCGTCGCGATCCCCGTGTGCTCGACCAACGCGAACCTGAACCAGCGGCGCGCGCTGAACCGGGTCAACCCGCGCGAGGCCGCCCTCATCGGCGCGCTCGACAAGAACACGGCCGAGGGCTACCAGAACTACAAGGGGCTCAAGCTGTCGGTGACGCGGCGCGCGGCCGCCGGCCTCAGCCTGAACGGCAACTACACGCTGTCGCGGTGCAAGGGCACGCCCACGGCGCTGACGTTCAATCAGCAGAGCGCCGGTTACATCAAGCCGGACGACCCGTCGTACGACGCCGGCTACTGCGAGCAGGACCGCACGCACCTGGCGACGCTGACGCTCGGCTATGAGACGCCGGACCTCGGCGACAGCGCGCTGGCGGTGCTCGGCTCGCAGTGGCGGCTGTCGGGCATCCTCAACGCGCGGTCGGGCAACCGGCTGAACATCCTGAGCGGCATCGACAACAACTTCTCCGGCCTGGCGAACCAGCGGCCCAATCAGGTGAGCGACGACATCTACGGCCCCAGGACCCTCACCAGCTACTTCAACCGCGCGGCGTTCGCGCAGCCGGCGCCCGGCACGCTCGGCGACCTCGAGCGCAATGCCGCGGTGGGACCGAACTACTGGGCCGTGGACCTGGCGGTGACCAAGCTCATCGCCTCGGCAGGGTCACAGCGATTGGAGCTGCGGCTCGAATCGTTCAACCTCTTCAACAATTTCAACTGGGGCGACCCGCTGACGAACTTCAACGCCGGCACCTTCGGCCGCATCACGACCCAGGCCGGCGCACCCCGGATCATCCAGTTCGGTGTCAAGTACGACTTCTGAAGTGGCCGGGGCGTTTCAGAAGTCGCGTTATCTGCCGGAACGCCTGAACGGCGTTCCTTTTGGGAGGCTACCGGTCATGCGAGTGACAACTGGCATTGTGCTCTCGGTCGCGACGGCGATCCTGTTCGCCGCCGCGCCCGCCTCGGCGCATCACGCGTTCGCCGCGGAATTCGACGCGCAGAACTGCGCCGACGTCGTCGGCGTGCTGACGAAGGTGAACTACGAGAACCCGCACGCCTACCTCTTCCTGAACGTCAACGGCGAGGAAGCGACGTTCCAGCTCTCGTCCACGTCGAACCTGCGGCGCGGCGGCGCCACCGTCGCCGCGTTCAACGCGAGCATGAACAAGCAGGTGACGGTGCGCGGCTGCGCGTCGCGCAACGGCGAGAAGAACCGCTACGCCGCGTCGTACATCAAGCTGGCCGACGGCGTCGTGCAGCGCGTGGGACAGGACGTCGAAGGCGTCTTCGGCACCAAGATCTGGAGATGAGCATGACGGTACGGACTCTCGTGACGCTTGGCGCTGTGTCACTCGGATCGGCGCTCGTGTCTGCGCCGCTGTGGGCGCAGATCGGCGAACAGCAGCCCAACCCCGACAAACCGTTCGTCGAGGCGCGCGGCAACGTCACGCCGGTGCGCCTGCCGCCCGGCGGGTCCACGCCGCGCATGGCCGACGGCAAGCCGGACTTCTCCGGCGTCTGGTTCTCCGGACCGACCGGCCGCGCCAACGCCTGGAGCGTCGTCCCCGACCAGCCGCGCAAGGAGGACCCGATTCCGTTCAAGCCGGAGGTCAGGAAGAAGATCGACTCGATGACCCGCGCCGAGCGCGAGCTCGGGCGCGCCCAGGTCGCGTGCCGGCCGCTCGGCGTGCCCGGGATGTGGACGGACAACCCGTACCCGCATCAGATCGTCATGAAGCCGACCATGTTCGTGCACCTGATCGAGAGCAACAACAACTGGCGCGCCGTGCCGCTGCCGAAAGCGCACAAGCCGGCGGACGAGCAGGAGCCGCTCTACATGGGCGACACCGCGACCCGGTGGGAGGGCGACACGCTCGTGCTCGAGACGATCTCGTTCGACACGCGGCCGTGGATCCAGGGTAACGGGTGGTTCAAGACGGAGCAGACGAAAGTCATCGAGCGCCTGCGCCGGCCGACCAGGAACTTCCTCGAGTACCAGTACACCGTGGAGGACCCCAACACGCTGACGAGGCCGTGGACGTCGGCGTGGCGCGAGTTCTCGCTCTCGGTCGCGGAACTGACGTTGACGGAGAACTTCTGCACCAACAACGAGAACGTCGAGCAGTTCGAGAAGCTGGCCGAGCAGGAACGGGAGAAGCAGAAATGAGGACGCGTCTCGCCGGATTCGGAGTGGCGGCGCTCGCCGCCACGACGTTCGGCGGGACGGTCTCGGCCCAGAACGTCCCGCCGCAGTTCGTCGTCAGCGGCAAGGCGGCGGAGCAGATCCAGGGCTACCTGAACATCGTCACCGCGGAGATGAAGGCGCGCACGCGCCCGTGAAGTTCACCCGACGCCAGGTGATGACCGGCGGCATCGCCGCCGGCGTGACCGTGGCGCTCGGCGGCTGTGCCACCCGCCGGGGCGGAACAGCAGGCCCGGGAGAGCCCGGTGACGAGCTGGCGCTGGTCAACGGGCGGATCCACACGATGGATCGCGCCAACACGGTCGCGACGACGGTGTCGATCAGAAACGGCCGGTTCGTCGCGGTTGGTGACGGTCCACCGGCGCGCGGCGCTCGCGTCATCGACCTCCGAGGCCGCACGGTCGTCCCCGGCATCATCGACAACCACAACCACATCGTCCTGATGGGCAACCGTCCGGGCTACCACGCGCCGCTCGAGAACGCGCTTTCGATCCGCGACGTGCAGGAAACGATGGCGGCCCGCGCGAAGGCCGTACCGCCCGAGAGCTGGCTGACGACCATCGGCGGGTTCCATCGAAACCACCTCGTCGGGCCGGGCGAGACTCCGCGCCTGCCGACGCTGGCGGAGCTCGACGCGGCGGCGCCGAACAACCCCGTCTACATCAGCGAGTCGTTCAACGGGCCGTCGGTGACCAACAGTGCGGGCCGGGCGATCTTCGCGCGCCGGACGCCGCCGGTTCCGGTCGGTGACGACGGCTCGATCGAGGCCGGAATGAATGGCACCGGCCTGGCGACCCTGGCATTGCGCCAGACACTGCTGACGGCCGAGCAGCGCACGCGGGGCGCCCTCGACGCGCTCTCGTACGGGCTCGGTCTCGGCGTGACGACGCACCTCGATCAGGGCGCCTTCGAAGCCACGAACACACCCGCCGACGGCGCCGCGCACGAGAACAACTACACGATGCAGCGGCCGTTCCTCGCGCTGCACGCCGAAGGCAGGCTGCCCGCGCGGCTGCAGATCAACTTCCTGCACCAGGACGCCACGCCGGAGCTGGCCACGCTGCGGGAACGGACCCGGAACACGTTCCCGTTCTTCGGCGACGACATGCTGCGCACCGGCGGCATCGGCGAGTTCATCGGCGGACCAAAGGCGTTTCGCGACGCGGCGATCTGGCTGGCGCGCGCGGGCTGGCGCGCCGAGGTCCACTCCCTGACCCGGACCGACTTTCAGCAGGAGATCCAGGACTACGAGGCGGCCCACAAGGAGGCGTCAATCGCCGGGCTGCGATGGGTCGTCGCGCACGCGCCGTTCATCACCGAGGAATGGGTGAGCCGGCTCAAGGCCATCGGCGGCGGCCTGTCGCTGACGGGCTGGCGCTATCTCAACGGCACGCCCGAGCAGAACGGCCCGCCGTTCAGGATGATCGCGAGCAACGGGATTCCGGTGGGCATGAGCTCGGACGGGATGCAGATCGCGCCGATGAATCCCTGGCTCCACATGTACTACGCCAGCACCGGACTCAACGCGCGGCAGGTGCTCATCAACGGCGGACAACAGATCTCGCGGCAGGACGCGCTGCGGATGTATACCGCGAACAACGGCTGGTTCCTGCGGCAGGAAGGCGAGATCGGCACGATCGAGCCGGGCAGGCTCGCGGACCTCGCCGTCCTGAGCCACGACTACTTCACCGTGCCCGACGAAGACCTGAAGAGGATTCGCTCGGTGATGACGATTGTGGCCGGCCGGATCGTCCACGACGCCGCAGCACTTGCTTCCGTCCCGCTGAACGTCCGCTGAACAACTCCAGCAGCGTCGTTGTCGTGTTCCAGGTGCGGATGGTGAGGTTCCGGTACGCCGGTGTCCCGACGATGCGGCCCAGGCGAATCAGGTTGCTGCCGCCGACGTTGATGCCGCGGAGCAGCGCGACGAACCGGGCCATGACCGATGATTTTCTCCCGCCCGGCGGCTACCGCGAGGCACCGGCTGCCAACGCCCGCCGCGCCTCGACGACCTCGGGGAGACCGGCATCGGCTCGATTCCACAGATCGAGAAAGCGCCGGTACTCGGCTCGAGCGCCTGCCCCGTCGCCGCGTTGCGCGCGGAGCCGCGCGATCTCGAGCACATAGCGAGGCTCGAACACCGCCACCCATCTCTGGTCGGGGCCGAAGGTGAGAAGCCGGCGGTAGGCATCGATCGCGGCCGGTAGATCACCGCGCGCTTTCGCCAGCCGGGCCACGCCATCGCGCAGCATCAGGTCGTTGGACAGGACCGAACCTTCGACGAGGCCGCTGAAGAACTGCTTGCGCGGCGGTTCAGCGCGCGCGAACGCGGCCGCTGCCCGGTCGAGATCTCCCTCGGCCAGCGCGATCTCGCCCTCGAGGGCGTGATGCCACCAGGCGGCGCCTGAAAGGCCCGCCGGGTCGATTCGCCGCTGGCGCTCGAAACGAGCCCGGGCCTCGGCCGGCCGCCCTCCCGTCAGCTCGGCGACGCCGCAGATCAGTTCGAGCAGCCCGAGGCTGAATCGCCGTCGAGCGTCGGGCACGTTCGCCAGCGTCTGTTCTGCCAGACGGCAGGCGTCGATCGCGGGCCCGTACTGCCGGCGTTCGACCGCCAGCATGGCCGACAGCAGATGCAGGCCGGCGAGCCGCGTCATGTCGCCGCTGGCGCGGGCGGTGCGGACTGCACCCGCAAGCGTCACGTCGGCCTCGCCATAGCGGCCCGCCCTGGCCAGTACGACGGCCGTCAGATATGGCGCGTCGTGGTCCTCCTCGAGCGCCTCGTCGAACCTGCCCAGCACTCCCAACGCCCAGGCGCGTCCGCGGCGGGAGAACGAGAATCCCGGGTCCACGGCCAGGGCGCGCGAATAGATCTCGATCGCTTTCGCGGCGCTGCCGCTCAGGAGAGACGCTTCGCCGAGACCGTCGAGCGGGTAGGCCTGGCGCGGCGCAAGCCGCACGGCCGACTCCAGTTCGCGAATGGCCTCGTCGTAGTGGCCGGCATACAGGTGCGCGTACGCGAGATTGTTCCTGACATATGCCGACGTCGGGTGTGCCGCGGCGACACGGCGCTGGATCCCAAGCAGGCGCTCGTCGTCCGGCATCGGACCGACCACTGGCGAATGCAGCTGCATCCCGAGGGTGGACACCGCCTCCAGGTCCGGGTACTTGGCGAGCAGCTCCTCCAGCGTGCGGGCGGCATCGGAGAATCGCGCCTCATCCCGCGCCATCTCGACGTTCATCAGCAGCCTGCGGCGCTCGGGGAGACGCCCGGCGTGCTCAGCGGCTTTGCGCAGGTAGCCGCGCCGCTCGGCGGGTCGGCCCGCTGGCCCGCTCAACAGCGCCAGCTCGAGGTAGGCATCGGCGAACGCCGGGTCGATGCCGACCGCTTCCTCCAGGTGCCGCTGCGCGAGGTCGAGCTGGAAGCTGAGATACGCATCGACTCCCTGGCTGTAGAGGCGGTAGGCGTCGAGCGACGCGGAGGACACCTGCGCAACCGGCCGCACGTCCTCTGTGCCGCGCACGCCAAGACCGTCGCGAATCCGCGTGGTCAGCTGATCGACGAGCGCGAACAGGTCCGTGCCGGTGACGCTCGTCGCGGTGACGATGCGGCCGTTTGTCAGGTCTTCGACGCGGGCGTCGAGCCGGAACGCGGCGCCCGCCTGCGCGATGGTACCGACCACAGCCACCCGCGCGCCGGCGCGCCGCGCAAGCTCCGACGCGCTGCCTGTGTTCCTGATCACCTCCTGCAGACGTTCGGACGCGATCACCTCGAGCGCCGGCGTCTGCGCCAGGCCCGTCGCGAGCATGCTCTGCACGCCCGTCGACAGCCACGATGTCTCCTCGCCACGGGCCAGGTTCTCGAACGCGAGCACCGCGATCGCAGGCCGGCCGGCCGCGCCCGGCCCGGGTCCCGGTTGCGTGCGGCTCCCCATGCGCCACGCGATGTCGCCTGCGACGAGGAGCACCAGGACCACGGCGGCCGCCGCGACACGACGACGCCAGGACGAGGACGCCGCCGCCCCGAGCGGCACGGCCTCCAGCGCCGAGCACGCGTCCTCCGACTGCGCGAACCGGTCGCGGGGATCCTTCTCCAGGCATCTCGCGATCGCGTGCCGCAGCGCCGCGGGCACGCGCGCCGGCACGGGCGCGGGTGCCTCGTGCAGAATCGACGCGCACAGCTCGAACGGCGTGGCGCCCGCAAATGGCCGCCGTCCGGTCGTCATCTCGTAGAGGAGCACACCCAGCGCCCAGATGTCGGCGCGAGCGTCGCCGTCGTGCCCGCGCAGCAGCTCCGGCGCCATGCTCGAGAGCGTGCCGGCGAGGGCGCCGTCGGCCGTGATCGGCGCGCGCGACGTCGAGGCGTCTTCCAGTTGTCCGGCGGCGAGTCCGCGCGACAGGCCGAAGTCGAGCACCTTGGCGCGGCGATCGGCGGTCACCACGATGTTCGCGCTCTTGAGATCCCGATGGGTCACGCCGTGGCGATGGGCATGGGCGAGCGCGTCGGCGACCTGTATCCCGTAGCGCACGGCCTCGTCGGGGGCCAGTCCCTCGGGCGGAATCAGCTCCGCCAGCGGCCGTCCATCGACGCGTTCCATGACGATGCAGACGCGGCCGTCGAACGTGCCCACTTCGTGCACGGTGCAGATGTGCGGATGATTGAGCCGTGCCGCGTGCTGCGCTTCACGCAGCAACCGCGAGTCGTCGCCCGGAGACAGGCCGACCTTCACCGCGACCTCGCGTCCGAGCTCGACGTCGCGGGCCGTGTACACCTCGCCCATCCCGCCCGCGCCAAGACGGGCGCCGATCTCGTAGCGGCCGATCCGCTGCCCCGTCATCGACGGCGGCGCGATCTCCAGGAACCCGCCGGCCGCGACGTGTGCGGCGAGGAGGCGCTCCACTTCCGCGCGAAGGCCATCGTCCTGTCCGCAGGCGGATGCGACATACGCCGGCCGCTCGTCGACGCCGCGCGCCAGCGCGCCGTTGAAGACGTCCTTGACGCGGGCCCACCGATCGTTGCTGCCGCTCATCGATCGGGCGGCCGAAGCTCCGCATACAGCCATGCCTTTGCCAGCGTCCAGTCCCTCCCGACGGTCGCCGGCGAGATGCGGAGCACGTCTGCCGTTTCGTCCATCGTCAGGCCGCCGAAGAACCGCAGCTCGACGATCCGGCCCTGCTGGGCGTCGAGGGCCGTGAGACGGGTCAGCGCCTCGTCGAGGGCCAGCAGGTCGTGGCCGGGCATGTCGGCCGCGACGTCCACCCGGTCGAGAGCGACCGGACGCTCGCCCGCGCCGCGCTTGGCGGAGGCGTGCGCGCGCGCGTGGTCCACGAGAATTCGCCGCATGGCCTGCGCGGCGATACCGAAGAAGTGCGCGCGGCCCTGCCAACGCACCTCGCGTTGATCGACGAGCTTCAGGAAGGCTTCGTGCACCAGGGCCGACGCCTGCAGCGTATGGTCAGGCCGCTCCCGGCGCATGTAGCTGGCCGCCAGCCGCCGCAGCTCGCCGTACACGAGCGGCATCAGCCGTTCGAGCGCGTCGGGACGGCCTGCGCTCCACTGCTGGAGCAACCGGGTGACCTCGGAGGGAGACGACTGCGTCAAGGCCGAGCTGGCCGCATTTTACCCATCCGATCGGGCCGTTGCTGCCCGCTGAGTGAATTCGGCCCCGGCTTCCGCGTGAGTCAGTAGACGCGAAATTCAGGAGGTGACGGATGGTTGCAGGCACGATGGCGTGGGTCCGGCGACTCGGGGCGCTTGCCGCAGGCGCGTCAATCGCCTGTTCGAATCCGGCGGGCCCGAGCCCGGTGGGCCCCGGGTCCGGCCCCGGGCCGGGTGTGCCGTCCTTGGTGGACTGCGGCAGCTTCACGGACAGCGCAGCGTCACCGTACGTGCTGCCCTTCGAGGTGGGCCGGTCGTTCCTGGTCAGCCGGACGTTCGGGCACTACCTGCCGTCGAACGGGGGCGTCGGCCTGTACGCGCTCGACGTGATCATGCCGATCGGCACGCCCGTTCACGCCATTCGGGGCGGCGTCGTCGTCGCGGTGGAGGAACGGTTCAGCAACGACGATCATGCGGACTACCATGAGAACTGGGTGATGGTTCGCCACGCCGACGACACGATCGCGCGGTACATTCACCTGACGACGAATGGCGCCCTCGTCGACGTCGGCAGCGTTGTCGGCCAGGGCCAGGTCGTCGGCCTGTCGGGGAACAGCGGCGCGTCCAACGAGCCGCACCTGCATTTCGACGTCCAGCGGTGCGGCCCCAACATTCCGCCGCGCTACAACGACTTGCCGTGCGGGATGACGGTTCCGTTGTCGTTCCGCAACACGGAGCCACACTCGTGCGGGCTCCAGGCGCGGAAGACGTACAGGGCGCTGCCGTTCGACAGAGGTATGTATAATTAGTGTTTGCGCGCCTTGACACGACCGCGTCGGGGCGCCCACAACTCAATTCCCTCTCGCGCCCTTAGCTCAGCTGGATAGAGCGTCTGGCTACGAACCAGGAGGTCGCAGGTTCGAGTCCTGCAGGGCGCGCCACTTTTTGATCGGCGGTGTGACACAGGTGTGACACGCCGTCAGGCATTCAAGGCTTTCAACGACCCTCCCAGCGGTCCCACTCCAGTAGGGGTCGGTCTTGCGTTTCGGAATCGAGCGGCGCCATGATCGGCTCGGACGTTCAGCAAGCGAAGGGCGGCTCAGATGATGCGCTCCGAAACAACATTCGTGCTTCTGGGATTGTTGGCCTTCGTCGCTACACCAAGTTTGGCGGG
>VFYY01000073.1 GCA_016871375.1 Acidimicrobiia bacterium | reverse complement strand
ACGCCACCGCGACCATCCATCCCATGAGGCTGGACGTCAGCCGCACGTCCCACTGCCACCAGACCCCCCACGCCTTGCGCGCCCAGAGCGGCCCGGTGACGAGCGCGATGATGCCGAAGAGCACCGTCAGCTCCGCGGCGGCGTAACCCAGCCGGTCGTGCCGCGGATTGCCGCCGAAGAGATACCGGATGCTCGCGTAGCCGCACACCAGCGCAGAGATCAGGAACGTCATCGCCGCCGGCATGTGGTAGTAGAAAATCTTCTGCACCAGCCCCATCGTCGACTCGTACGGAGCGTTGGCGATGAGGAGCGGCGAGGCGGCGAACATCAGGCCGCAGATCGCGGCCGCTGGCGTGAACCACTTGGGCATAGTCATCGTGGTCCGCCTAAAGGCGGACACTACGTACGTCGTACGTAGTGTCCGGCTTCAGCCGGACTAATCCGTCATCAACGGTTCGAAAGTCCATAACGCAAGCGTGACAAATACGACGTCGAAGGTGACGAGCAACGCCGTCCAGAAGCGCACCAGCGCCACCTCGAACTCCGGCTGCGCCAGCAGCGCCGTGGCCCGGACCCCGGCAATGATGACCGGAACGGTGATCGGATACAACAGCACCGGCAGCAGCACGTCGCGGCTGCGCGCCCGCACGAGCATGGCGGCGAAGAGCGTCCCCACCGACGCGAACCCGAGCGTCCCGGTCAACAGGATCGCCGCGAGCCAGAACGGATGCGCCAGCAGGTTCGTCTGGAACAGCAGCGCCACGAGCGGAAGAAGGACGACCTCCGCCGCCAGGAGCAGGACGAGGATGCCCAGCAGCTTGCCGACATAGATCGCCGGCCGCGGCGACGGCGCCAGGAGCAGCGCGCGCAGCGTTTCGGACTGGCGCTCCCGCTCGAACGCGCGCCCGAGCGCCAGCGTCCCGGCAAACGCAATCGAGATCCACAGGATCCCCGCCGCCCCGTCCTCCGGCGCGCGGCCTTCCTGGACCAGCGCGAACGCGAAGACGAGCACGCAGGACACGGCGAAGAACAGCGTCGTGTAGGCGATCTCGAGGCTCCTGACCTCCACCGTCAGGTCCTTCCGCAGCACCAGCCAGACAATCCGCGCGAACATCAGCGACCGGGCCGACTGAAGTCGGCCCCTACGAGCGACCGGTACGTCGCGCGCAGCCCCTCGGGACGTGTGGCCGCGTGCACCATGCGCCCATCGCGCAGGAACACCGCCTGGTCGAGGAGCCCCTCGGCGAGCTCGAGATCGTGCGTGGCCAGCACGACGATCGCGCCGGCGTCGCGCAGCGCCCGCAGCCGCGCCAGGAGCGCCGCCGCCGACGCATCGTCCAGGCCCGTGAACGGCTCGTCGAGCAGCACGAGCCGCGGCTTGTGAATGAGCGCGCGCTCCAGCGCCACGCGCTGGCGCATCCCGCGCGAAAAGCTCGCAACGGGATCGTCGCCCCGGTCCGCGAGCCCGGCCTGCTGCAGCGCGGCGTCCGCGGCGGCGTGCCGGTCGAGCGCCGAGTACATGCCCGCAAAGAACGCCAGGTTCTCCCGCGCGGTGAGCTCGGGATAGAGGAAGAGATCGTGACCGAGGACGCCGATCGCCGAGCGCAGCGCCGGACCGTGTGGCCCCGCCTCGTGAGCGCCGTAGCGCACGCTGCCGCCGGTCGGCCGCAGCAGCGTCGCCAGCACCGCAATCATCGTGGACTTCCCCGCTCCGTTCGGCCCGAGGAGACCGACGATGGCGCCGCGGGCGGCGCGGAAGGAAATATGCGAGAGCGCGCGGCGGCGGCCGAAGGTGCGTGAGACGTCTTCGACCGTCAGGTCGTCGAAGTCAACCGTCATGCCTCGACTACGCTCGGCATGACCCCGATCAGGGTCGAGGGGTCACGCGGCAGGCGTCGCCTCGTCCAGCTCGCCGTAGATCCGCTCGAGCTCGCTGAGGATGCGCTCGCGGCGCGCGGCATACTTCGCGTCAGGTGCGCCGCCCTTCCGGTGCCGCTGCTCGAGGGCGGCGAGCTCGCCCAGCAGCGTGTCGCGCCGGTGCTCGAGGCTCCTGCGCGTGTCCCGCCGCTTCGCGCCCGACGACAGCGAGAGCCACACACCCGCGCCGACGATGATGCCGGCGATGGCGAGCGCGGTATACCGCGGCACCACGCTGTGCGACGGGACGTTGGCCAGCTGAATCGTCAACGTGCCGCCGGCAGGCAGCGACGGCCCGTTCGCGACGAAGAACGGCGTGCCGTTGTCGGAGGCCACCTCGCGGGTGTCCGCGAACTGCGGCGACGTCACGGACAGCCCGGTCAGCTTCTCGACGCCGACCGTGACCTGCTGGAGCGCGGCGGGCCACGTCTGCTCGATCGTGATGTCGCTGCGATCGAGGTTGAGGCGGAAACCGACCTGCACCGACGTCGCGCCCGGCGCAAACGGCCCGACGACCGTCACACGGTCGCCGCTGACGGTGGCCGCCGGCGACGAGCCCTCCAGCATCGCGGCGCCGGCCGCGCCGGTCGGTAGGTCGAGGATGAGCGGCCCGCCGATGTCCACGCGCGCCCGCGCGTTGTTCAGGATCTCGAGGACGTAGAACACCTGCAGCGCGTCGTTCTCGAACTGCATCACGACGCGCGAGTTCTGTCCGATGACGACGGAGCCCTTCACCGGCGGTGCGGCAAGGCTTTCAGCCTCCTCTTTGGCGCGCCGGTCGGCGACGGCCTCGAGTCCCGCCACGAGAATCACGCGCAGCCCGCCGGATGCCGGCACGTCGAACGGCTGCGACGTCATCTCTTCACCGTCCACCGTCGCCTTCGCGCTCGCGGCGGCGCCCGCCGTGAGTCCCGTGAACTCCGCCCGCCCCTCGGCGTCCGTCGTCGCGGTGCGCGTCTGCCCGCCGACGGCCAGCTCCACGCGCTGGCCGCTGATGTTGTTGCCGATGTTCTCGCGCACGACGCGCACCGTCACCGTACCCGCCGCGAGCTCCGGAGCGGGAATCGCGCGCCCGTGAATCAACGATGGGTCCGGCATGTTCAGCTGGGCCGGGAGAGAAATCCCAAATCCCAAAACCCAAATCCCAAGTCCCGAAATCCCCAATCGCCAATTGGCGCTCATGCCGTGGCTCCGAGGGCTGTGCCGCAGTTCTTGCAGAACCTGGCGTCCGCGTCGTTCTCGATCTGACAGGCCTTGCAGAGACTCGCCACGGCAACGGGACGAGCGCCCACGCGTTGCTCGATTTCCTTCTCGATCTGCTGCCGGTAGCTCGCGCCGGCGTCGAGCTGCCGCATCAGCCCTGCCGCGCGGGCGCGCAGCCGCGTCGTGATCTCGGCGAAATCCTTCTCCGACACCTTGCCCATCGCGCGGTCGAACTCGACGTCCTTGATCGAGCGCAGCACCAGCGTCTTCTCGCGCTCGAGCGCCGCGCGCGTGCGCCCGCCCAGCACCTGCGGCGTGCCCGCGTCGGTCCCGCCCGAAAACGGCGCGAGCGCCCGCCACACGCCCACGCCGAGCGCGGCGGCCGTGAAGATGGTCACACTGAGGAGGATGATCCCGGCCGGCGTCTCACCGCGCGACAGGAAGACGACGATCGTCGCCCCGATGAGTCCCGCGAGCGTGAAGAGCTGCCAGGGTTGGAACTGTTCGCCCGCAGTGTCCGGCTTCCCTGGCCCGAGCGAAGTCGAGGGCAGCCGGACCGGGTCGTGAGCATCAATCGAGGTTTCTGAGCTCATCGTCCAGGCGCGCGTCGAGGGCCGCGTCGACGGGCGCGTCCGCCGCAGGCGCCGCGCGCGTCGACCACCGGCGCGCGGTCACGACGATGCCGACGAGCGCGAACCCGGCCACGAGATACGGGAACAGCCACGCGAGGCGGTTGAAGCCGCGATCCACCGGCCGCGCGAGCACGGCCTGGCTGCCGAACTCCTGCACGAACGCCGCGAGAATCGCGTCGCGGTCCCTGCCCTCGCTGATGTACTGCAGGATGCGCGCGGTCTGCTGCGTGTGTCCGTGGCAGTTCGGGCGCATCTGGCAGCTCCCGAGCGTGCTCAGGCAGGCGCCGCACGTGCACATGATCTCGCCCTCGAGCTCGCGATGCAGCGCGGTCTTCACGTTGAGCTGTCCCTGTGCGCCCTGGGTGCCGTCCTGCGCCTGCACGGCCGCCGGCAGCACGAGCGCCAGCAGCAGCAGCGCGGTCGGCACCGCGCCCGCGCCCGCCGGCACCCTGGCCGTCGCGAACGAGAACGCGGCGTCCGGCAGCAGCGCGATGCCGATGCCGAGCGCCATGATGCCGAAGCCGAACCACACCCAGTTGACGAGCGGGTTGACGACCAGCGACAGCGTCGCCGCCTGCTTCGCGACGTCGTAGGCCGGCAGCACGATGTAGACGTCCTCGGCGAACCCGCGGCGGATCGCGACCTCGGTGGTCGGCGAGTCCTCGTGCTTGCGGAAGAACCACTTCGCCGGATACATCTTCGCGAACTCGCCGCCGTCGCGCAGCACCGTGACGTGCGCCGTGATCATCTGCTTCTGCCCGTCGTCGGTCACCGTCAGCGCATCGTGGCGGAAGGTGAAGTCGCCCACCGTCACCTGCTGCCCGGGCGTCAGCACCGCGTCTTCCTCCTGCTTGAAGCCTTCGCCGGCGAAGCCGAGGAACAGCAGCACGATGCCGAGGTGGACGACGTAGCCGCCGTAGCGGCGCTTGTTGCGCGCCACGAGGCCGATGAGCGCGGTCAGGATGTCGGTGCCGCTCACGCCCTGGCGCACGCGCGCGCCGCGCCAGAACTCCTGCGAGATGGTGCCGAAGACGAACGCGCTCAGCGCGAAGCAGATGCCCGAGACCCACACGCGGACGCCGAGCGCCACCAGCGCGATCGAGACGACCAGCGCGAACCCGGTCGGAAAGAGGAACTGATCCGAAAGGTTCAGGAGCGTGGTCTTGCGCCACGCGAGCAGCGGCCCGATCCCCGTCAGGAGCAGCAGCGTCAACCCGATCGGCAGCATCCACTGGTTGAAGAACGGCGGGCCCACCGTGATGCGCTCGCCCGTGACCGCCTCGCTCAACGTCGGGAACATCGTGGCGAAGAGGACGAAGAAGGCCGAGAACACCAGAATCCAGTTGTTCATCATGAATGCCGCTTCCCGCGACACCCAGGAGTCGAGCTCGTTGCGGGCCCGCAGCAGCGGCAGCCGGTAAATCACCCAGCCGAAGCTGAACGTCACGATCGCGACCATGAAGATCGTGAAGAGCCGCGCCAGCTCCGGGTCCTCGCCGAACGCGTGCACCGACTGCACCACGCCCGAGCGCGTCATGAACGTGCCGAAGATGGTCAGGAAGAACGTGAGGATCACCAGCGTCACGTTCCAGACGCGCAGCATCCCGCGCTTCTCCTGCACCATCACGGAATGCAGGAAGGCGGTCGCGGTGAACCACGGCAGCAGGCCGGCGTTCTCGACCGGATCCCACGCCCAGTAACCGCCCCAGCCGAGCTCCTCGTAGGCCCAGATCATGCCGAGGCCGAGCCCGATCGACAGGAACAGCCACGAGATCATCGTCCAGCGGCGCACGGCGCGCAGCCACGAGTCGTCCAGGAAGCCGGTGATGAGCGCCGCCATGCCGAACGCGAACGGGATCGTCAGGCCGACGAAGCCGAGGTACATGGTGGGCGGGTGAATCACCATGTAGAAGTTCTGGAGCAGCGGGTTGAGCCCTGCCCCGTCGGCGGGCGCCTCGGTCAGGAACGTGGAGAAGGGGTTGTTGTGGATGATCATCAGGTACAGGAAGAACATCTGCACCACCGCGATCACCGCCACCACGTACGGGATCAGCTCGCGGTGGCGCTCGCGGTTCACGTACACCGCGATGCCGCCGAAGAACGCGAGCAGCGTCACCCAGAACATGATCGAGCCGTCGAGCCCGCCCCAGTACGCCGTCAGCCTGTAGAAGAGCGGCTGCACGGAGTCCGACGTGCGCTGCACGTACCGAATCGAGTAGTCGCCCACGACGAACGCGTGGACGATGATCGAGGAGGCCACCGCCATGACGGCGGCGAGGAGGTAGAACGCGCCGACCCCGCTCTCCACGAGCGCGCGCGAGCGGCGGCGTGCTCCCGCCACCGAGATCGCAGCTGCGTAGGCGGCGACGACGAAGGCCGCCAGGAGCAGGTAGTACCCGAGCCCGGCCATTACTCCGTACCGGTGTTCGTCAGCGTCGGGGTGTTGCGCGGCTCGTACTTCGAGGGGCACTTGGCCATGATGCCGTCCTCGTTCACGAGGAACGTGCCGTCGGCCTGCAGGGCGCCCTTGATCACCACCTCCGCGTCGTTCTTGAAGGTGTCGGGGGCGATGCCCGCGTAGTACGCGCGGATGACCTTGCCGTTGTTCTCGACGTCGAACCGGTATTCGAGGGTGCCCGGCTTCTGGCGCACGTCCTTGGCGAACCCGTGGACCTGCAGGCGCTTGCCCTGCCACTCGGCGGGACTCGCGAGCACCTCATCCACGTGCTTGTAGTACTCGGTGCCCTCGCTGAGCGTCGAATACATCAGCCCGACAAAGGCCAGCACCAGCACCAGCCCGGTGATACCGATTCTTGCGGCTTTGTGACTCATAGATAAGGACCGGGCGACGCATGCGTCGCCCCTACAAGGATTTACGGCCTCAGGATACCAGTAATCCGGCGCCCGTGCACAACTGGTACACGACCGCGACCGGCAGCCCCACCACGTTGGAATAGGACCCGTGAATCCGGGTGACGAACCGCGACGCGAGCCCCTGGATCGCGTACGCGCCGGCCTTGTCCATCGGCTCCCCGCTGGCCACGTACCAGTCGATTTCCTCGCTGCTGAGCGGCGCGAACGTGACGGTGGTACGGGCCACCTGCGTCTGTACGCGCCATCGTACGACCTCTCCTCGTACGTAGGGGCCGGCTTCAGCCGGCCCTTCAGGATGGATCAGGCACACGGCGGTGAGCACCGCGTGCTCGCGGCCCGACAGCATCCGCAGCATCCGTTTCGCATCATCGGCGTCCGCCGGCTTCCCCAGCACGTCGTTGTCGACGAGCACGATCGTGTCGGCGCCGAGGATCGGACGCTCCCCCGCGCGCGGCTTCACGGCTTCCGCCTTGAGTTGCGCCAGGCGCCGCGCGAAGCCCTCCGGCGTTTCCTCGATATCCATGACCTCGTCAACAGCGGCGGGAATGACGTCGAAATCGATGCCGGCCGCCGTCAGCAGCTCGGCTCGACGCGGTGAGGCCGATGCGAGAACAAGTCGCACGTCCCAATGCTATCCTCGCTGTCTACCGCAACGCCTGAACGGCGTTGCTGAAGGCCTTGATTCCCGTTCAGAACATGTTGTCGCCGGCGCTCGCGGCGATTCTCGAGAACACGCCGCTGACGCCCGAGAAGGTGTCGTTCGCGTGGCGGACCGCGGTCGGGCCGGCGATCGACCACGTGTCGACCGTCGAGCTCCGCGACAGCGTCCTGCACGTCACGGTGAGGGATGCGCGGTGGCAGCGCGAGATCGAGCATTCAGCCGGGCTGATCCGGTCCCGGCTGCAGCCGCTGCTCGGCGCGGGCGTCGTGCGGGTGATCGCGGTGACCACCCAATAGCGCTGGCGTTCGGATAGCGCGCCACCGGCGTTTCTCTGTGTGAGTAGGCAGAGAAACGTGTCATGTGGACCCGGGCAGCGGCGATGACGGTGGGGACGGTGTTGACCGCGGCAGCGGGCGCCTCGGCGGCGCCGGCGGAGCCCGGGATGCTGCGAACGCCCGGGGGATGCGCACTGGGTGCGGGTCATCCTGCAGGCCGGCTACCGCTCCGAGCAGCTCGGCGGCCAGGTCCAGGCCACGCGCGCGACGATGGGCTTCACGCCATGCGGACGGACGCCGGTGGATTGCCGGGTCGCCTACGTCTTCTACGACCGCCTCGAGGAGCTGTCGCGCGCGTCGAAGGTACCGCTCGGCCGCATGCTTGGCCTGGCGATCGCGCACGAGATCGGGCACATGCTGCTCCCGCAGCCGAGCCATTCACCGGAGGGCATCATGCGGCCGTCGCTCGAGCTGGAGCGCTCGATCCTGCCGATCTTCACCGCGGCGCAGGCGGACACGATCCGCGCGCGGCTCGATCAGCGCAGGTACGGCAGCGACAGGTAGAGGAGGAACGCGGCGGTCCCCAGCCCCGCCGCGATCTCCAGCGGCTGGATGGCGTCGAGCGGCGCGTGCACGCGCCGCTCGGCGTCCCAGCGCCGGAGCAGCTGCGCCTTCCACCACACCTGCATCGGATCTGCGGCGCCCATCGCCGACGGCAGCGCGGCAACCCGCGTCATGAACGCCGCCACCGCGCGCTCGTCGTCCTCGTTGAGATCGAACCAGCTGGTCATCTTCTCCCCCGGGCCGGCTGAAGCCGGCCCCTACGACTGAATGCCCTTTGCCCGCAGGAGATCCCGCAGCCGGCGGCGCGCCCGGAACAGCAGCACCTTGATGCTGCCGCGCCGCAGCCCGAGCGAGCTCGCAATCTCCTCGTGGCTGTCTTCCTCCACATACGCGAGCCACAGCAGCGCACGCTCCCGCGGCGCCAGTTCTGCGAATGTGTGCGCGATGTCGCGGTCGATGTCGGCCGCGGGCTGCACCTCGCGCCCGCGCGCCCGGCTTCCCTCTTCGTGCCTGCCGATCCGCCAGCGGTCGACGATCAGATTGCTCGCGATCCGATACAGGTACCGCCGGCGATCCTCCTCGCTCGCGCCGACCTCCGCCCGCAGCAGCCGCAGGAACGCCTCCTGCACGATGTCGTCCGCATCGGCGGCATTCCCGGTGACGCGATACACGTATGACCAGAGCGCGCGTGTCGCGCGGCCGTAGAAGCTGGTGAACGCTCCTTCATCGAGACGCGCCATCGACCAGGCCGAGGCGCTTCGACAGTCCGTACGACGCGCCAGCCGACAGCAGGAGACCGACGCCAATCGACGTGGTGATGGTCGCCAAGACGGCGAATCCGGCTTCGTCGTTCTCGCCCGGATTGTCGCCAATCATCAGGTCGGTCGTCCCGATCAGGACGAACACGCCGATCCCGAGCGTCAGCATCACAAGGCCGGCCTGCAATGCCTGGAGGATCCGCGCCGGCGCGCCGCCGCCTTCGCGCTCGACCGTCATCGAGTCGAGAAACCTGGCGCCGCCGCTGGTGTTGAGGAACTCCCCGAACTC
This sequence comes from Acidimicrobiia bacterium, assembly GCA_016871375.1. Lineage (GTDB taxonomy): Bacteria > Acidobacteriota > Vicinamibacteria > Vicinamibacterales > UBA2999 > VFYY01. The sequence goes on along the minus strand of VFYY01000073.1, from coordinate 10,393 downwards.
CTTCGCCGATCCAATCCGGTCGAGCAGCTTTCCGTGGAATTCGGTCGTCAGCCGGATTTGCTGCCGCCGCCGGAACCCGTCCACGACGACCTGGATGACCCACGCGGTGGCAATGAACGCCGAAATCGGCACGAACACCCACATTTCCATGTCAGCTCTCCTGACACCTCAACGGATGGGGGCGGCCGGTGGTTAACATTGGGATATGGAAGACGCCGTCATTGTCTCCGCGGTCCGCACGCCCACGGGCAAATTCCTCGGCGGGCTGAAGGATTTCTCAGCGCCTGACCTGGGCGCGCTCGTCGTCCGCGAAGCGGTGCGGCGCGCCGGCATCGACCCGGCCAGCGTCCAGGAATGCATCATGGGCAACGTCGTCTCCGCGGGGGTCGGCCAGGCGCCGGCGCGGCAGGCGGCGCTGCGCGGCGGCCTCGCGGACCACGTCGCCGCGCTCACGATCAACAAAGTGTGCGGATCGGGGCTGAAAGCCGTGATGCTGGCCGCTCAGGGCATCGCCACCGGCGACATCGAGATCGCGGTGGCCGGCGGGATGGAGTCCATGAGCAACGCCCCGTACCTGCTGCGCGGCGCGCGTGAAGGGCTCCGCATGGGCAACGGCGAGCTGGTGGACTCGATGATCCACGACGGCCTGCGGTGCGCGTTCGAGCAGTGCCACATGGGACATGCCGGCGAGGTGGTCGCCACCGAGTACAACATCGGACGCGGCCAGCAGGACGCGTTCGCGGCCGAGAGCCACCGGCGCGCGGCCGAGGCGACCAAGGCTGGCCGCTTCAAGGACGAGATCCTGCCCGTCACCGTTCGTAGGGCGGGTTCCGCCGACCGAAAGGCTTCATCGCGAGGCGGCCCCGCCGAGATGGTCATCGATCGCGACGAATCGATCCGCGCCGACACGACCGTCGAGACGCTCGGCGCGCTGCGACCGGCCTTCAAGAAGGACGGCACCGTGACCGCCGGCAACGCGCCGCCCGTCAACGACGGCGCCGCGGCCCTCGTCGTCATGTCCGCCGCACGCGCGGCCGCGCTGAAGCTGACGCCGATGGCGCGCATCGCCGGCCAGGCCACCAGCGGCCTCCCGCCGAAGTTCCTCCTGATGACGCCCGTCGACGCCGTGCGCCGCGTCGCGGAGAAGGTGAAGTGGAGGCTCGAGGACGTCGATCTGTTCGAGCTGAACGAAGCGTTCTCCGTGCAGGCCGTCGCCGTGCTGCAGCAGCTCGGCATCGACCCGCAGAGGGTCAACGTCAACGGCGGCGCGGTGGCCCTCGGCCATCCGATCGGCGCCAGCGGCGCGCGCATCCTGACGACGCTGCTCTACGCGCTCCAGCAGCGGAAGGCCACGCGCGGCATCGCCACGCTGTGCCTCGGCGGCGGCAACGGCGTCGCGCTCGCTGTCGAACGCGTGTCGTAACCGCCCGTCGGGCTGCTCATGCCCGGGAGGGTGGCAGAAACTGCGCCGTACGGCGCCGGATCCCGGTGCAGATTCTGCGTACCCGAGGTTTCAATGGCGAAAGTGGATGAACGTCGTAAGTCATTGCAGGATAGCGATCTGCGCGCCTGTCATACACATTATTTCCCTTGACTTTCGCTCGGCACATTTCTAGGATCTACCCCGGCCGTGACAGCGGCGTGACCTGCCCCGTCACACCCTACGGCCACCATTCCTCTTAGAGGAGAGACGCATGCCCTTCGACGATCACAAGGAACGCACCAAGGCCCTGGACATTGCCGTCGGCCAGATTGAGAAGCAGTACGGCAAGGGCTCGATCATGCGCCTCGGGCAGCGCGGCCCGATTGCGCCGATGGAAGTGATTTCCACCGGGTCCATCAGCATTGACTACGCGCTCGGCGTCGGCGGCATGCCGCGCGGCCGCGTCGTGGAGATCTACGGACCAGAGTCGTCGGGCAAAACGACGCTCGCGCTGCAGGTGATTGCGGAGGCGCAGCGGGGCGGCGGGATGGCGGCGTTCGTCGACGCCGAGCACGCGCTCGACGCGCAGTACGCCCAGAAGCTCGGCGTGGACCTCGAGAACCTGCTCGTCTCGCAGCCGGATCACGGCGAGCAGGCGCTCGAAATCGTCGAGGTCCTCATCCGCTCCGGCGGCGTGGACGTCGTCGTCGTCGACTCCGTGGCGGCGCTCGTCCCGAAGGCGGAAATCGAGGGCGAGATGGGCGAGGCGCAGATGGGCCTGCAGGCGCGCCTGATGTCGCAGGCGCTTCGCAAGCTCACCGGCGTCGTCTCGAAGTCGAAGACGACCCTGATCTTCATCAACCAGCTGCGCGAGAAGATCGGCGTGATGTTCGGCAACCCGGAAACCACCACCGGCGGCCGCGCGCTGAAGTTCTACTCGTCGGTCCGCATCGACATCCGCCGCATCGCCAGCATCAAGGACGGCGACCAGGTGATCGGCGGCCGCACGCGCGTGAAGGTGGTCAAGAACAAGGTGGCCCCGCCGTTCCGCGAGGCTGAGTTCGACGTGATGTACGGCGAAGGGATCTCGCGCGAGGGCGACCTGCTCGACCTCGCCGTGGACAAGCGTATCGTCGAGAAGAGCGGCGCGTGGTTCGCCTACGGCGGCGAGCGCCTGGGCCAGGGCCGCGAGAACGCGAAGCAGTTCCTCAAGGAGAACCCGGACGTGCGGCAGACGATCGAGGACCGCGTCCGGAAGGAGCTCGGCCTGGCGCGCGAGGCCGAGGTCGTCAATATCGCCTGACGCGCTGGCGTTTCTTCTTCCGCGGCGGCACGCGCCCTCGCCGGGCGTGATCCGCCGCGGTCCACGCGTAAGGAGAAGCTCCGCGTACCCGTCGAGCATCAGCCCCCCCGACCGCCAGGAAATCGGCGTCGACGCCACTCGTGTAGTGCGGCGGCGGCTTCCGAACGATACGGACGCGCATCGGGAATCGTGAAAGACGGAAACAACGGCGCAACGCGTACGCCACTTTGGGATTTGGGATTTGGGATTTGGGATTTGGGAAAGGTGGTGGCTAGGGCCGGAATCGAACCAGCGACACCCGCATTTTCAGTGCGGTGCTCTACCAACTGAGCTACCTAGCCGGAGCCGGAGAGAAATCCGAGTATAGCACCCGCGCGCGGCCGCCAGCTCGTCGGGTATAGTGAGTCGGTGATCCGATTCATTCCGTTCTGCCTCGCGCTGACGCTCGGCGCCTGCTCCCGCAACACGCCGGCGGCCAGCACCGAGGCCAGCGCCGGACCCGCGTCCGCGCCTCTCGCCGCCACCGCGGCGCAGCAGGTGGACCCCGGCAAGCCCGTCCCGGCGGAGCTCCCCGCGGTGCTCGCGCGCGTGAACGGCGAGGCCATCAACAAGGCGGACTTCGAGCGCGCGATTCGTGACCTCGAGGGACGCGCGGGCGGCCCGGTGCCCGCCGATCAGCGCGATCGCATCTACCGCGGCGTGCTCGATCAGCTCATCGGCTATCGCCTGCTCGCCCAGGAAAGCGTGGCGCGCAAGGTCGCGGTCCCCGAGACCGACATCGACGCGCGCATCGCCGAGATCCGCAAGCAGTTCCCCACGCAGGAAGCGTTCACGCAGACGCTCGAGCAGCGCAACATGACCGTCGAGGGCCTGCGCAACGACGCGCGCGAGGGCATGCGCATCGACCGCATGCTCGAGGCCGAGATCGCCGGCAAGGCCGCGGTGACGCCGGGACAGCTCGAGGACTTCTACAAGAACAATCCCGACCAGTTCAAGACGCCGGAACGCGTCCGCGCGAGCCACGTCCTCATCGCCTTCCCGGAGAACGCGGACGCGCAGGCCAAGGCTGCCGTGCGCGAGCGGGCGTTGGTCGTCCTGAAAGCGCTGCAGGCGGGCAACGACTTCGCGGACGTGGCGCAGACCAACTCGCAGGATCCGGGCAGCGCGGCCAAGGGCGGCGACCTCGGCTTCTTCGAGCGCGGCCAGATGGTCGGTCCGTTCGAGCAGACCGCGTTCACGCTGAAGCCGGGCCAGCTGAGCGACCTCGTCGAGACGACCTTCGGCTTCCACATCATCAAGGTCACCGCCAAGGAGACCGAGCGGACGCTGCCGCTCGACGAAGTGCGCCCGCGCCTGCAGCAGTTCCTCGAGAACCAGAACCGCGAGCAGCAGACCGACGCCTTCGTCGAGTCGCTGCGGGCGAAGGGCAAGGTCGAGATCCTGATCTGAGTTGAGCGATACGGTTCGCCTCGACGTCTGGCTCGACGTGTCGTGTCTCTTCAAGACGCGCTCGGAGGCCAAGCGCGCGTGCGAGGGCGGCAAGATCGCGGTGAACGGCCAGTCCGCCAAGGCCAACCGCGCGCTGCGTGAGGGCGACCGCATCCGCATCTCCCGCCCTTACGGCCACCACCAGGACGTCATCGTCCGCATCGTCCTCGACGACCACGTGAAGAAATCCGAGGCCAGGGCGCTGTACGACGACGCGACGCCGAAGCCGACCGCCGAGGAGCTCGAGATGCGGCGGATCGAGCGGCAGTACCGCGCCGCCACCCGCGCGGCGGGTACCCCGGATCGGAACCAGCGGCGGCAGTTGCGCAAGCTCAAGGAGCGTGGCTGATACACCCCTGAATGGGTTACGCTGCCGGCGGCCGCAAGCCATCGACGGTCCTAGCCGGAGTGGATCATGAACGCGAGTGAAACATACAGCACAGACGGCCGCGTCCTCGGGGTCGACCCGCGGGCCATGACGTCTTCTCGCCATCCATTCAGCCTCCGCCGCGCGGCTGCGACGATCTTCGCCCTCAGTGCCATCCTGCCGCTGCTCGTCTTCTTCTACTTCCTTCGCGGCAGTGAGCTGGTCGCCGAGACGGAGGTTCAGATCGGGTTGTTCGTGGCTTTGGTCACCGCCCTCCTGGGGTTCCTGGTCTTTCAGGGAATGATGGGACGGATCTCGAAGCTGGCCCGCACCGTTGTGGACGCGAGGCCCGCGGACCTGGTGGCGCCGCCGCAAGCCGAATCGCCTGCGGTGCCAGGTCTCGGCCCGGTGGCCGAGATCGGACACATCGCTGACGCATTCAGCCGCATGCTGGTGGACCTGCGGGGCGCCACGGACCGGCTAGAGGACCTCGTCTTCAAGCTCTCGATGCTGAACGAGATGGTGGAGCTGGTCGCCAAGATCCCGAAGATCCAAGATGTCCTCGACCTGGTTCTGGAGCGGACCATGCGGACTGTGCGGGCGTCCATTGGCTCGATCATGCTGGTTGATGAGGAGCGGCGAACACTCCGGATCGCCGCCGCGCGGGGACTGCCGGAGGACGTCATTGCCAACACCGAGGTCGGGGTTGGCGAAGGAGTCGCCGGCAAGGTGGCGCTGCTGGGTGAGCCGATCCTCGTTGACGACATCGAGCAGGATCCCCGGTTCGCCAAGAGCAGCGACCCAAAGTATGGTGGCAGCTCTTTTATCTGCATGCCCGTCCGCGTGGGCGGCCGGATCATCGGCGTAATCAACCTGTCCAGAAAGGAGTACGGTGCGATCTCGCCGCCCGACTTGCGGGCCTTCAGCCCGACGGATCTCCAGTTCCTCAGCGCGCTGATGGCCTACATCGCTGCCGCGTTGGACAACGCCCGGCTGCTCGAGGAGGCCAGGCAGGCGACGCTGCGGCTCCAGCAGGTCGTCGAGAGCCAGCAGCTCCGACTGACGCTCACCCAGCAGCAGATACTCCAGTCCGAGAAGCTCTCCGCCTTGAGTCGGGTCGTGGCGGGGGTGGCGCACGAGCTGAACAATCCCCTGTTCATCGTGAAGGGTCAGACGGATCTCCTCCACCAGGAGCTGGAGGGCAGGCCGGCGGTCGAGCGGGTCGACAAGATTGCCAGGGCCGCGGAGCGCTGCGCGCGGATTGTACGGAGTTTCCTTACGCTTGCAAGGCAGCGCACTCCGGAGCGTGGGCAGGTGAGGCTCAATCAGGTCGTCCATGAAGCCGTGGAACCGATGGCCGCCTCGCTCCGAGCGGACGACGTGCAGGTCGTGCTGGATCTGGCCGATGATTTGCCCGATCTCTGGGCCGACCCGGACCAGCTTCATCAAGTGGTGGTCAATCTCGTGACCAACGCGCACCACGCGATGCGCGAAACCCCACCGCCGCGCCAGCTGACCCTCGCCACCTGGTACGACGCGGAACAAGAACGCGTGTCGGTCGCCGTGGCGGACACCGGTCCCGGGATCCGTCCGGAGATCCGATACAGGATCTTCGAGCCTTTCTTTACGACCAAGGCTTCGAGCGAGGGGACGGGACTAGGGCTCTCTGTGTGTCACGGAATCATCGAAGCTCACGGGGGGACCATCACGCTGGACAACCGGCCCGAACAGGGCGCGCGGTTTCTGGTCGCGCTGCCTCTCGGAAGAGCACTCGGGGCCACGTCACAGGCTGGAGTGGCCGAACCCGCGTCGCCCGTTCGGGGGCGAGCGGTGCTCGTCGTGGACGATGAGATCGAGGTCGCGGAGGTGTTGGCCCACATGCTGTTGGCCGATGGCCATCAGGTCGAGAGGGCGGCCAACGGGAACCTGGCCCTGGCCCAACTCCGACAGCGAACCTACGACGTGATTCTGTGCGACATCAAGATGCCCGAGCTCGATGGGCCGGGCCTCTACCGGGAGGTGGAGCACCGCTACCCAGGGTTGCAGCGGCGATTCATCTTCCTCACGGGAGACACGCTCAGCACGGACACGCAAGCATTTCTTGGGCGAATCGGAGCGCCCTGTCTCAGCAAGCCCTTTACGTGGGCGGAGCTGCAGCGGCTGCTCCAAGCGACCCTGGGGAATCAGTCTTAGTCCTGGCATGCCAGGAACGCGTTGGGTTTTGGGATTTGGGATTTGGGATTTCGACCTCGGGCTTTACGATGACGTAAGTGCCGCGCAACCAGGAAGTCATCCGCCAGTGGAAGGTGCTCCACGCACTGGAGTCGTCCCGCCATGGCGCGACGATCAACGCGCTGGCCGACGAGCTCGGCGTCACCACGCGCACGATTCGCCGCGATCTAGCCGCGCTCCAGGAAGCGGGCTTCCCTCTGTACGACGAGCACGATGACGACGGCCGCGCGCGGTGGCGGCTGGACGGGCAGGTGCTCAAGGGCCTCGAGACCGGGTTCACGCTCGCGGAGCTGTCGGCTCTCTACCTCAGCCGCAACCTCCTCGAAGCCGTCACGGGCACGCCGTTTCAGCGCGACCTGACCAACGCGTTCGCGCGCCTCGAGAAGATGCTGTCGCCGCGGATGCGGCAGTTCCTCGACCGCCTGCCGACGGTGCTGGCCGCCAAGCCCGGCCCGCGCGCGCGCGGCGGCGAGTCGTCGCCCGACATCGTGGCGCGGCTGCTCGAGGCCACGCTTCACCTGCGAACCGCGTCGATGCGGTACCACTCGGTGTCGAGCGCCCGGGTCAAGGACTACCTCGTCCACCCGTACCGGCTGGTCTTTGCGCAGGGCGGGCTCTACCTGCTCGCCTACGTGCCGGCGTACAAGGACGTGCGCACGTTCGCCGTCGATCGCATCGCGTCGGTGTCGCTGGAGAAGCAGACGTTCACCCCACGCCAGGAGGTCACCGGCGACGTGTTCGGCAACTCGCTCGGCGTCAACACGGGCCCGGCCGCGCGCGTCGAGATCGCCTTCGACGCGCGGGTCGCGCCGTACGTGCGCGCCCGCGTCTGGCACCCGTCTCAGCAGCTGCGCGAGGGGGACGAGGGCCGGCTCGTGCTGGCCATGGATGTGTGTCACGATTGGGCGCTTCGGAGCTGGATCCTGAGCTGGGGACCCTTCGCGCGCGTGGTCACGCCTGCGGCGCTCGCGAAAGACGTGCGCTCGGACCTGCAGGCCGCCACCGATCAATATGGGGTCGGGAGTCATTTTTCGAGGACACTCCCGAAGTAATATTCGTTGCATCGGGAGTGTCCTCGAAAAATGACTCCCGACCCCATTTATGCCACAACGTCCTGTTCGCTTCCTCATCTTCGGGGTGCTCGCCGTGCTCTTCTTCGGCGGGCCCTCGCTCGTGCGCTTCTACACCGACTGGCTGTGGTTCGGCGAAGTCGGCTACCAGCAGGTGTTCCTCACCATGCTGCGCGCTCAGGGCACGCTGTTCGTCGCGGCGTTCGCCGTGTCCGCAGTCTGGCTGGCCGCGAACCTGCGCCTCGCGCTCGGGTCGATCGGCGACCTCCGGCCGGTCTTCACCACGCGCGACGGCATCGAGGTCGCGCTGCCCGGCCGCCAGCAGCTCCGCACCCTGGCCACCGCGCTCGCCTTCGTCGTCGCCGTGTTCATCGGGCTCTTTGCCTCGTCACAGTGGGAGACGTGGCTGGCCTGGCGCCACCAGGTGCCGTTCAACCAGCCGGACCCCATTCTCGGGCGCGACGCGGGCTTCTACATCTTCTCGCTGCCGTTCCTGCAGTTCCTGCGCGGGCTCGCGCAGGGGCTCGTCCTGCTCGCGGCGATTGGCGCCGGCGCGCTCTACTTCGTGTCGGGCAGCATGGCGTCGCGCTTCGGCTCGATGCTGTCCATGACGCCCGCCGCCCGGCGGCACCTGGCCGTGCTCGCGGCCCTCTTCCTGTTCCTGCTCGCGTTCGGCGCGTGGCTCAGTCAGGCGGAGCGGCTGATTCAGCCGTCGGGCGTGATCTACGGCCCCGGCTACTCCGACGTGAATGGACGGATGCCGGCTGCCCTGCTGCTGTCGGTGGCGGCCGCGATCGGCGGCGTGCTGGCCCTCGTGCACGCGTTCACGCCGCACAACTGGCCGATCCCGGCGGCGGCCGGTCTCTACCTGCTCGTCGCCGTCGGCGGCGAGGTCTACAGCACGGTCATCCAGCGCTTCATCGTCACCCCCAACGAACAGAGCGCGGAGAGCCAGTACATCCAGCACAACATCGACGCGACCCGCCGCGCGTTCGCGCTGGACCGGGTGGAGGCGCGCGAAATCTCGGGCGACGCGCTGCTGACGCAGCAGGATGTCCGGAGCAACGCGGAAACGATCGAAAACGTGCGGCTGTGGGACCACCAGCCGCTGCTCGACACGTTCGGCCAGCTGCAGGAGATCCGCACCTACTACGACTTCGCGGCGGTGGACAACGACCGCTACCGGATCGACGGCGCGCTGCGGCAGATCATGCTGTCGCCCCGCGAGCTGAACTCGGCGAGCCTGCCCAACCGCACGTGGATCAACGAGCGGCTGACGTTCACGCACGGGTACGGGCTGACGCTCGGGCCGGTCAACCAGGTGACGGAGGAAGGGCTGCCGGTGCTGCTCGTCCGCAACCTGCCGCCGGAGACGACGCCGGAGCTGCCCGTCGGGGAGCCGAGCCTGTACTTCGGCGAGCTGTCGAACGACTACGTGATCGTGCGGACCGCGACGCGCGAGTTCCACTACCCGCGCGGCGAGGACAACGTCTTCACGCAGTACGACGGGCGCGGCGGGGTCTCGCTCGGATCGCTGTGGAGAAAGCTGCTCTTCGCCCTGCGCTTCGGCGCCTACCAGATCGTCCTCAGCAACGACATCGGCCCGGAGAGCCGCATCCTCTTCCACCGCAACATCCGCGAGCGCGTGGGCGAGCTCGCGCCGTTCCTCAGCTTCGATCAGGACCCGTACCTCGTGCTCGCCGACGAGCGTCTGTTCTGGATGTACGACGCCTACACGATCAGCGGACGCTATCCCTACTCCACGCCGGCGCGGGGGAACGTGAACTACATCCGCAACTCCGTGAAAATCGTCATCGACGCCTACCACGGCACGACGACGGTGTACCGCGCCGATGATGCGGACCCGATTGCCGCGACCTACGACCGGATGTTCCCCGGGCTGTTCACGCCGCTCGCGGAGATGCCCGCGTCGCTGCGCGCGCACGTGCGCTACCCCGAGGACATCTTCGCGATTCAGTCGGCGGTCTACGCGACCTACCACATGACGCAGCCCTCGGTCTTCTACAACCGCGAGGACCAGTGGGAGATTCCGGTCATCGAGGACACGCGCGAAGCCGCGGCGATGCAGCCCTACTACACGATCATGCGGCTGCCGGGCGAGACGGAGCCCGAGTTCATCCAGATGCTGCCGTTCACGCCGCGCAACCGCGACAACCTGGCGGCGTGGCTCGCGGCGCGCAGCGACGGCGAGCACTACGGCACGCTGCGCGTGTTCCAGTTCCCGAAGCAGAAGGTCATCTTCGGCCCGCGCCAGGTCGTGGCGCGCATCAGCCAGGACCAGACGATTGCGCCGCAAATCACGCTGTGGAACCAGCAGGGCTCGCAGGTGATCTGGGGCACGCTGATGGTGATCCCGATCGAGGAGTCGCTCATCTACGTACGTCCGCTGTACCTGCGCGCCTCGGGCGGCCGCATCCCCGAGCTCACGCGCGTGATCGTCGCCTACCAGAACCAGATCGTGATGGAAGAGACGCTCGAGGCCGCGCTCG
>VFYY01000072.1 GCA_016871375.1 Acidimicrobiia bacterium | reverse complement strand
CAGCGCGGAAACCGCCAACGCGCTGTCGATGACGCCGGTGCGGCGGATTCCGCTGCGTGTCTACGGGATGTCCGGGATGGACAAGGACGCGTTCCTGCTCCCGGGCGTGGACCTCGATTTCCAGGAAATCGAGTACCGCAAGGTCGGCCTCGCGGTACTCAATCTGCGCGCGCCGAGCGTCCTGCTCGGCTTCCAGCTCGGCGGGATCGTCGGCCACGAGTTCCTGAGCGACTACCGCGTGGCCATGGACCTGGCGCGGAGCGAGCTGCGGCTGGAGAAGTTCTAGGTGGCAGGTGGTAGGTCGTAGGTCGTAGCTGGTCTTCTTGAGGTGCAGGGCCGGTCGTGCCTTTAGCGCGACCGGCCCTTTTTGTCATTGAACGATGAACGTTGCAGTGCTCGCCTCGCACGAAGGAGCGACGCTGCAAAGCCTGCGGCGCGGGTGTCGGGAGCGACAACGAGGTTCTGGCGCCCTGGGGAGGCTCGCCAAGCCGAGCTATGACTGCACATACGATTTATCGAGAGTCCGTACGTCCAGTTGATAGAAGAGGCGACACGCTGGGGTGATGCCTGGCCACCGGTACGTGTTGGTCTTTTCCGTGGCTCCAAAGATCGCTTCATGCAAATGGCCGGCGGCGTTAAGCAGTTGATCGATGGTCTCCCGTGGCACTAGCGCGGTTTCGACTTCTTCGTAGTGTCCGGCTTTAGCCGGACCACATACGGCGGTGCCGATCGACTTGGTCCGGCTAAAGCCTGGCTAAAGCCGGACACTACGACGTTTCAGAAACCGCTCTAGACCAGCGACGCAAATCTCCAGCGGCGGAATTCGTCGTCGCAGGTCCCACTACCTACCACCTACCACCTACCACCTACGACCTGCCCCTGCGACCTACGACCTAGAAGTCGTAGCCGATCCACATCTGGAACTTCGGCTTGCGGAAGGCGGCGCTGCCGCCGAAGGCCGCGAACCGCAGATCCTCCCAGTGCTTGTTGAAGAGCGTCTTCCACGCCCAGTCGAAGTGGACGGGGAAGCCGAGGGCGAACGTCTCCAGCCCGATGCCGTAGGACGCCCTGGCGTCCACCAGGCGGAAGCCGTCCACGACCGCCGGCCTCCCGAGGATGGGCGTCTGCGTGAAGCCGCTGGTGTTGAACCCGATCGTCGGGACGTAGACCTCCGGTTTCGTGGACAGCCACTTGAACGGCTGGCCCTCGAAGCGCCCGCCGCCCATGTTGGCGAAGAGCACGCCGCGGATGCCGCCGAGCACGCCGATGGGCGTGAGCATCGCCTCGATGAACGGGAAGCGGAGCTCCGCGTTCAGGAAGGCCGCCTCGGAGCCGATGAACTCGAGGTACTCGTAGCCGCGCATCTCCGAGTTGCCGCCGAAGTACATGAAGTCGGGTGCGTCGCCCCAGCTCTTGAAGCCGCGGGCGCGCATCGCCAGCAGCCCCGAGCCGCCCATGCGCAGGTAATAGCGCAGGTCCACGTCGGCCGTCTGGCGTGAGAGCGTGTCGCCGATGGCCGGCGAGACCTCGTACGACAGCCGCATGGTGTTTCCGGCCAGCGGTCCGAACTCGCGGAAGACCGTCGTCTCCTGCACGTAGTTGATGCCGAGCGGCACGTAGGTGCCCGAGCGGAAGAGCTGGCGTCCGAACTGGTCCTGCTGGAACTCCTCGGACACCTGCTGCAGCCCTGGATCGTTGAACGACTCGTTGTACTGGAGGACGCCGCCGAACAGCTCGAAGCGGCGGTAGCGGTCGATCGGCCAGATGCCGAACCCCTGGCCGCCGCGCACGGTGCGCGTCGCCACCGCGAAGTCGCGGTCGATGACGCCGGCGAAGACGGGGTCGTAGAACACGCCCTCGAGCGCCCCGTAGAAGAACTGCGTCTGCGAGTAGCCCTGGAGCGCGTAGTTGAAGCGGCGCCCGATGTCCAGGTACGAGAACGACAGCGTGCGGTACTGCGAAATCGACGCCGCGTACATGTTGAACTGCTTGTCGCCCAGCACGTCGCTGAAGGTGACCGCCGAGCCCCCGAACACGTCGCCGCCGCTGGTGACCCCGACGTTCACGGGCGGGCGCCCGTCGAGGAACAGCTTCTCGAAGCTGCCCTTGGTCCGCTTGTTCTGCGTGACCAGCGTGTGGGTGAGCGGCGCCTGGAAGTCGATGATCGGGCCCGGCGCGCCGAAGTCGGAGGTGGCCGCGGTCACGATCGGGTCGCGGCGCTCGAGCGTGTGCAGCTCGTACTCACCCTTGTAGTAGCTGACGAAGGCGATGCGCGGGTTCTGCGTGCCGTCGCGGAGCACGACCGCCGAGGTGTTGCCGCCCATCGCATCCGTGTACTGCTTCAGCTCGCCGGTCTTCAGGCTGAGCGTCCAGATGTTGTAGACGTTGCCGTTGCGCGCCACCTCCGGATCGATCGGCTGGTTCGGATCGGTCGCGGTGGACGAGAACACCAGCGTGTCCTCGTCGAGGAACTGCGCGGCGGAGTCGTCGTGGGTGCCGAAGGTGAGCTGCGTCTTCTGCCCCGTGGCGACGTCGAGGCGGAACAGCTTCTCGTTGCCGCTGATGCGCGCCACGTAGACCAGCGACCGCCCGTCGGGCGACCACGTCGGCCCTGAATCCGCGAAGTTGTCCTTGGTGACGTTGGTCACCTCATTGGTCTGCAGGTCGACGATGAAGATGTCGCCGACGCCGCCCTGCAGCGCCGCGAACGCGACGCGGCGGCCGTCGGGCGAGATGTCGGGCGACTCCGGGTCGTCCACCGTGCGCAGCTCGATGCGCTGCTCGATGTCGCGCGTCAGCACGTTCTGCAGGATCAGCGTGCGCCACTTCTCGCGGCGCACGAAGTAGGCGAGGCGGTCGCCCGAGGGCGCCCACGAGAGCCACGACACGGTGTTGAACCGCATGCCGGGCTGGATGATGAACTCGAAGCCGTGGTCCTGGTCGAAGCCCGGGGTCAGGTTGCGGATGATGGAGCCGTCCTTCGACGACACCAGCACGATGTCGAGCTCGCGGTCGCGGCGGTTGCCGGTGACCATGGCGATGAGATCGCCCGACGGCGACGGCTCGATCGACGCGGCGCCGTTGAAGCGGGTCCGCTCCGGATCGGGCGCCAGGTTGCGGCCGTAGTCGGCCGGCCGCTCCTTGTCGCGGAACGGCTTGAAGCGGTCCTTCAGGTACTTGTCGAACTGCTGGTCGAACTCCTCGGGCGAGATGCGGAACGCCTCCATGTAGGCGTCGTCGCCGCCGCCGATGACCGCCTTGCGCAGCGCGAACAGGTACTGGCGGATCCCTTCCTTGCCCCAGCGCGATTCGATGAACTCGAAGACCGCGTGGCCGAGGTTGTAGACCATGCGGACGCTGCCGACGTTGGTGTAGCCCTCGAGCTCGCTCATCTTCGGGATGATGTCGGCGACGGCGGCATCGCGCACCGTCATCAGGTCGATGGCGCGCCAGACGCCGGTCATGTAGTCCGACAGCCCCTCGTTCACCCACAGCGGCACGCTGCGCCGGATGAGCGAGGTGGGAATCATGTCGAACTCGAACTGGTGCGTCAGCTCGTGGACCACGAGCCGGTAGAGCAGGTCCGGCGGCTCGTCGATCGGCATCACGATGCGGTAGCGCATCGGCTCGGCGAACGCGCCGACGCCTTCCTGGGCGGCGCCGGGGATGACGTTCTGCTGCTGGAACTCGCTGCTCGTCTTGAAGAGGATGAGCGGAAGTTTGAAGGCGAGGTCGTATTTCAGCTCACCGCTGACATGCTGGTACGCGCTCTCCGCGTAGCCGGCCATGCGCTCGAGGTGCTGTTCGATCTCCGGGTAGTAATAGATCTCGAAATGATCGGTGGTGTAGATCTGCCAGCGGAAGTTGTCGTAGCGGATCTGGTTCTTCCCGTAGTAGGGGATGTACGGGGTGCCTTGCGCCAGGGCGGCCGGGGCGAAGGCAAACGCTGCGACCAACGTGGCAGCAGCTGCCTGGAGCAGCCTCATGGGAGTTCTCCTCAAGACCGGTGAAAGGTCGGACGGTCGATGTTCCGCATCTTACTGCCGACAGTTGGACGCCGCAATCGCTGACGCGAGGGCGCGGGAGCAAAGGACGTACCGAAGAGCTGGGGTAAAAGGCGGCCTGAATTCGTATACTGCGGAATAAAGGCGTCCCTTCCTGTGTTCACCATTTCGAAGCGCTGATGTCCCTTGCCAGCGACGCGCTCGGGTACCTGGAGCCGCTGTACGCCGTGGCGCTGCGCCTGACCCGCAACCGGGCCGACGCGGAGGATCTGGTCCAGGACACCTACGTCAAGGCGCTGCGGTCCGCGCACCAGTTCCGGCCGGGGACCAACCTCAAGGCGTGGCTGTTCACGATCCTCCACAACACGTGGAGGAACCGCGTCCGTGACGACACGCGACGCCAGGTGACGGTGGACGTGGACGGCGACCGCGTGGATGAGGCGGCGGGCCAGGACGCGGCTGGCGCGCCGGAGACGCCGGAGCGGATCCTGCTGCGCGCCTCGCTCGACGCCGATCTGCAGGCCGCGCTCGACGAGCTGCCGGAGGCCTTCCGCACCGCGGTCTGGCTGCGCGACGTCGAGGAGCTCTCGTACGCGGACATCGCCGCTGTCGTCGGCGTGCCCATCGGGACCGTGATGTCACGAATCTCGCGCGGGCGGAAGATGCTGTTTCAGCGACTCAGTGCCTCGCAGGTGAAGATGGTGAGCTGATCATGAGCGACTGTCGAAGCGTTACCGACCGGCTTGCGGCGTACGCGGACGCGAAGCTCCCGCCGGCGGAGCGCGAGGAGGTGGAGCGTCATCTCGCCGCGTGCCCGCCCTGCCGGAACGAGGCGTCGCTCGAGTCGGGCGGCCGGACCGTGATTCGCGCGCGGGCCGGACAATTCCGCGCCGAGCCGCTGCCGCCGGGACTGCGGTCGCGATGCGAGGCGCTGGCGGCCTCGGCGCAGGCTGGCGGAGCGGCGCGGCGCCCGTGGCTGTCGCGCCTCGTGCCGGCCGCGGTTGCCGCGATGGTCGTCATCCTCGTCGGCGGCGCCGTGTTCTTCGTCGCCGCGCAGCGCTCCGACGTCCTGTTCGCCGCGCAGCTCACCGCCGACCACACGGTGTGCTTCAGGGGCCACGGTCCGGCGGATGCGCCGGAGCTCGACGCCGCGCAGGTCGAGGCGCAGCTGGCGAGGGAGTTCGGGTGGAGCCTGCAGGTGCCCCCGTCGCGCGCCCAGGACGGCGTCCACTTGATCCATGCGCGGCGGTGCCTGTCGCCGGAAGGGCTCGTGCCGCACCTGCTGTACCGCGTCAACGGCGAGGACGTCTCGCTCTACGTGCTCGAGGGCGTGACGCGACGGGACGCCGACGTCATCACCTTCGGTCACCGGTCGCGCATCTGGACCCGCGGCGACACCACGTTCGTGCTTGTTTCGTCAGCATCGGCCGGCAGTCACCTCGATGCGGCGGCCGAATACCTCATGCAGGAAGCGCGGTAGAATACAAGGACGTCTTCGATGGAAAACGAACAGCAGCCCGACGCCCTCGACGCCCTCGAGGCACCCGAGGCACCTCAGGCACCGGCGCGTGTGAGCCGCGGGAAGGCGTGGATCGGCATGGCCGCCGTGGCCGTCGCGCTCGGCATGCTGACGATGATTCCCGAGCCGGGCTACGACCCGGACGCGCCGCCGCCCGCCGCGGACGGTCAGGCGGGAAGCGAGGGAGACGGCGGGCTGCTGCAGCCCGGATCGCCGGCGCCGCTGAACTACACGATGAAGGACGTCAACGGCACCGACGTCACGCTGTCGTCGTTCAAGGGCAAGGTGATTCTCGTCAACTTCTGGGCGACGTGGTGCGCGCCGTGCAAGGTCGAGATCCCGCATCTGGTGGAGCTGCAGGAGCAGTACAAGGACGACCTCGTGATCCTCGGCGTGTCGGTTGACGACACCGCGGAGAAGATGAAGCCCTACGCGGAACAGTTGAAGATCAACTATCCGCTGCTCGTCGGCCTCGGGCACGACGACATGCAGGAGGCCTACGGGCCGCTGTGGGGGATTCCCGTGTCGGTGTTCATCGACCGCGAGGGCAACGTGTCGAAGCGCCACTCCGGCATCGCGACGAAGGAACAGTTCGAACGGGAGATCATAGCGGCGCTGTAGTATGATCGGGCCATGTTGAAAGGGTTCACGCACGCCCGTCTCGCCTGCGGCTGCAGGCTGACGTTCCGCGACGGCGTCGAGGGCAGCCCGGTGACCGTCGTCATCGACGAGAAGGGCGCCCACTGCGTGATGCCCCTGCACGTCCGCGACCTGCCGGTGTACGACTTCCGCGAGGCGCTGCGCCCGCCGACGCGCTTCCTGCCGATCGAAGAAGAAGAGTACGAAGAAGAAGGGTAGGCGCGACGCACGCGTCGCCCGGCTCAGCTGAACTGAATCTTCAGTTCGGCCACCAGCGGCAGGTGGTCCGACGCCATCAGCGACAGCCGCGTCCTCGGCAGCTCCAGCTTCGACACTTCCACCTTCCCGTCGTAATAAATGTGATCCAGGTGCAGCACCGGGAACACGCCGGGATACGTGCGCCGGCGGCTCAGATGCGCGCGCAGGTCGATGCTCTCGAGCCGTTCGCTGAGCATCTGCGTGGCGAGGCCGCGCATCCACTCGTTGAAATCACCGAGCACCACCTTCGGCTGCCCGACGCGGCGGTCGTGGACGATGGCGCTCAGACGCCCGGCCTGGTGCCGCCGCTCGAGAAACGCCGTGCCGAGGTGCACGTTATAGAGGTGCAGCGTGTCCTCGCCGATGGCGATGTCCACGCGCTGGCAGCAGCGGGGCTCGCACGTCTTCCACGACAGGTCGTACTGCGCGTGGTGCAGGATGGGAAAGCGGCTCAGGACGACGTTGCCGAACAGCGCGCTGCGGAGGTGCCTGGCGGGCGCCATCACCCAGCCCATGCCGAGCAGCGCGCCGAGCTCCTCGGCGTGCCCCGGCGAGGCCGGGCTGGCGCCGATCACCTCCTGCAGCGCGATGATGTCGGGCTCGATGCTGCGGATGACGTCGGCGATCCGCGCGGGGTTCGTGCGGCCGTCCAGCCCCCGGCAGCGGTGGATGTTGTACGTGGCAACGCGCAGCGTCCGCCAGTGGGTCTCAGTCGTCACGCCGATGACACTAGAATAGCCAATGGCCAAGCTGAAGAGTGAGATGGAAGTGGCGTGCCCGTGCTGCCACGCGACGTTGGTCATCGATCTGAACCTGCAGCGCGTCATCTCCCACAAGGAGCCGGAGCGCGGCGACAAGCCGGAGCTGACCGAGGCCGGGCGCATCCTGGCCGAGGCGCAGAAGCGCCGCGAGGCGCTCTTCGAGCAGTCGTTCGAGGCGGAGAAGACGCGCGACGACGCGCTCTCGAAGCGCTTCGAGGAGGCGCTCCGCCAGGCGAAGCAGGAGCCGGTCACCAAGCCGCTGCGCGACTTCGATTTGGATTAGCGCGGTTTCGACTTCTTCGTAGTGTCCGGCTTTAGCCGGACCACATACGGCGGTGCCGATCAACGTGGTCCGGCTAAAGCCGGACACTACGACGTTTCAGAAACCGCGCTAAAGCCGGACACTGCGACGTTTCAGAAACCGCTCTAGCCGCGATGGCGGAACTCGGGCGGCAGCTCCGTCCACCGCTCGCGCCCCTTGTAGTACTTCCACGGCTTGTAGCCGTGCGCCTCGCGGAACGCCCGGTAGCGCCGGCGCAGCCGATCCGCACGGCGCTGTGAGTACGTGATCGTCCGGTGCGGCCAGTCGAGCAGCATCTGCTCGGCCTTCCACACGTTCTTCTCCGACAGACGCCAGTCGTAGTCGCCGATCGATCGCATGTCCACGACCTGGTACGCCTTGATGCCGCCCGTGAAGTCGATGTAGCCCTCGAAGTAGCTGAGCGCCAGCGCCCGCGGTGTGGCGAAGACCGGCTTGCGCCCGTGCAGCCCGGGGTCGCGCGAACGCGCCACGGACCCCCAGCCGCGCGGCCCGCGGTACACGAACAGCGTGTGATCCAGCAGGTCGATCGACTCGAAGCTGAGGATGAGCGGCGGATAGCCGTGCTGCTCCATGATCACGGCCGCCGAGAGCGCTGCCTCGAAGCAGTGCGCGGTGCCCGCGCGGACGACGCCGCGGAAGCTGCGCAATGTGTCGCCGTGCGGCTCCGTGTTGTACGGCAGGTTGTTCAACCAGGTTTGGACGGCGGTGGGCGTCCGCAGACGGGCGATCACGCGGCGCTCGGCCGCGTTCAGCGGCAGGTCCGGCGGCCTGACCCGGTCTACCGGAACGCCTCGGCGGCGTTCCTTCCGGTCAGTTCGCGGGAGCGGGAGCCGCTTTGAGGTCGGCAACGAGTTCAGCCGGCGTCCAGAACGTGCCCGAGTACGCCTTCACGAGCCGCCCCTGGGCGTCGATGACCGCCGTGCGCAGGTTGTGCACCATCATGCCGCCCGCCTCGCTCGGCGCTTCCGCGGTGACGCCGAAGCGCTTCGCGAAGTCGAGCACCTCGTCCTGCTGGCCCGTGACGAAGTGCCAGCGCGCCGGATCCGCCTTCAGCGCCTCCGCGTGCTTCTTCAGCACGGCCGGCGTGTCGAACTCCGGATCGAGCGTCACCGAGACCAGGCGCACGTCGGCGAGCTCCGGCGTCTCCGCCACGATCCTCTGCACCTCCGCGAAGTTGCGGTCCATGCGCGGGCAGAAGTCGGGCAGCGGACACCGCGTGTACATGAACGTCAGCGCCACGCGGTGGTCGCGCAGCGAGACCATCAGGCGCGGCGTCTTGTCCTGATCGACGAGCACGTGGTCCGGGACGCGGTCGCCTTCCTTCAGCAGATCGCTGGCGGTGATGAGCGGGGCGGCCGCCGGCGACGTGATCGGCGCGCTGCCGGTCTTGTCGAGCGAGGTGAGGTACGCGTCCACTTCCTCGACGACGAGCGTGGCCGTGAACAGATCGCCCGGCGCCTTGCCCTCGAGCAGCGCCGGGTCCTTCACCTTGTACGGCATCGTCATCGCCGCCATGAAGCCGGGGATGTCCTCGTGGTTGACGAGCACTTCCTGCCGCTCGGGGCTGACGCTGAGGATCTGCCCCTTGACCTGGTATTCGCGCGGTGGCGGAGGCGTGCGCCCGCACGCGCCGACGACGAGCGACAGCGCGATCACGATTCCGGCGGCGACCCGCATGTGCTTAACTCTACCAAATGATCTGGGTCGGGACCTCCGGCTACAACTACCCGGAGTGGAAGGGGACGTTCTATCCGGAGACGCTGCCCGCGGCGAAGATGCTGCCGTATTACGCGGAGCGGTTCCCGACCGTTGAGATCAACTACACCTTCTACCGCACGCCGAACGAGAAGATCCTCGACGGGTGGAACAAGGCGACGCCGGAGCCGTTCAAGCTGACGCTCAAGGCGCCGAAGCGCATCACGCACGACGCGCGGCTGCGCGACTGCGGCGACCGCGTGCGGCAGTTTCTCGAAACGGCGGCGACGCTCGGCCCCAAGCTGGGCGCGCTGCTGTTTCAGCTTCCGCCCAACCTGAAGAAGGACGTTGCGCTCTTCGACGCGTTTCTCGACGCGTTCCCGCCGCGCGTCTGCGCCGCCTTCGAGTTCCGTCACGCGTCCTGGCTGGACGAGGAGATCTACAGCCGCCTGCGCGCACGCAACCTGGCGCTGTGCGTCGCCGACAGCGAGAAGCTCTCGACGCCTGTCGAGATCACCGCCGACTACGGCTACTTCCGCTTACGCGACGAGGGCTACACGCCCGCCGGCATCGGGAAGTGGGCGGACGTGATCCGTGAGAGGACGCAGGACTTCCAGGACGTCTTCGTCTACTTCAAGCACGAAGAGTCCGGGAAGGGGCCCGAGTTCGGAAGGATGCTGATGGAGCGGCTGGCCTCGAGGTAGCGGAGGGCTTCCTCCCCGGCGAGCGAACATTCATCGCCGCCTCTCCGTCTACTCTCGGGTGATTCTCCTGTTCGAGTGCGCCGCGCTCGTGGCGCTGACGATCGCCGACGTTCTGGGATGGGTGCCCCTGAGCCGGACACCGTTCCTGGTTCTCCTCGCGTGGGTCTCGTTGCGACTGCGGGGGATGGCGTGGCGCGACCTCGGCCTGCGCCGGCCGGAGCGATGGCGTTCGGCGATCGCCCTCGGCGTGGCGGCTGGCCTCGCCCTCGAGGGGTTCGCCAGCCTGGTCACCACGCCTCTGATTGCGGCCGTGACTGGCCGTCCGCCGGACCTGACGGATTTTCAGCCGCTGATTGGCAACGCCGGGCTGCTGCTGATCCTCGTGGCCGTGAACTGGGTGCTGGCCGCCTTCGGCGAGGAACTGGCGTTCCGCGGATACCTGCTGAACCGGGCCGGGGACGTCACCGGTCACAGCTGGCTGGGGTGGACGGCCGCGTTGCTCGCGGTCAGTCTCTTCTTCGGGATCGGCCACGCCACGCAGGGTGTCACCGGCATCATTCAGGAGTCGCTGTCGGGCGCGTGGCTCGGCGTCCTGTTTCTCGTCTGCGGCCGGACCCTGACCATTCCGATCGTCGCGCATGGCGTGTCGAATACGTTGGCACTCGTGCTGATGTACTTCGGTGCGTATCCGGGACTATCGGGATGAGGCGGCAGGGGGGTGCGCGGTTGAACTGCCGCTCCGAGCCTCCGTTGCTCCTGTGAAGTCCGTGCCCTCCGCAACCTCCGTGCCCTCTGAGTGAGCGCTGACGAAGCGCACGATCTCCCGCTCGGCCCAGTACCCATCGTAGTCACCTTCACCGCGCTCGAGGTACGCGCAGTGGCCGCCGTGCGGCGTGACGACGACCGTGATGTTCCGGTTGCTGGTCACCGCGGCGGCGCGGAACGGGTCGACGGGTACGAACGGGTCGTCCGCGGCGGTGAGGATCAGCGCGGGTACGCGGATGCGATCGATCACGCGCAGCGCGCTCGCCCGGTGATAGTAGTCGTCGGCGTCGCGGAAGCCGTGATGCGGCGCGGTGTAGGCCTCGTCGAACTGCCGCACGGTCCAGATGCGCCGCAGCGCCTCCAGCGAGTAGGCGCCGGGGAACGCGGCCGCCTTCCGGCGCATCCGCGCCTTCAGGTTCCTGACGAAGTTGAACTGATACGGAATGTTGGCGCGACGCTCGAGCGCCTTCACGCACGGCGCCAGGTCCATCGTCGGCGACACGGCGCAGACGGCCTTGAGCTCCGGCGGCGCGGCGTCGCCGAGCTCGCCGGCGAGCTTCAGCGTCAGGTTGCCGCCGAGCGAGTAGCCGGCAACGGCGATCGCGCGGATGCCGTCGCGCTCGATGAGCTCCCGCATCACGAACTGCGGATCGCCGGTGAGGCCGGAATGATACAGGCCGCGCGAGAGATGTTCGGTGCCGCCGCAGTTCCGTTGGTTCAGCCGGACGACGTTCCAGCCGGCGGCCCACGCCTTGTCGGAGATCCCGCGCATGTAATGCGCGAGGCTCGAGCCTTCGAGGCCGTGCAGCAGGACGATCGCCGGGTGCGCGGACGGCTCCGCCTGCCAGTGGCAATGCGCGAGCACGCGCGCGTCGCCGGCGACGTCGAAATAGCGCGCCGATGGCTCGGGCAGGGTGGGGAAGTCGCGGCGGCGCGCCCACGCGTACAAGGTCTGGGTGTGGCCGCCCGTGAACCGCGGCCGGTACTCGGAAACCTGGAATGCCACCTGGCTATATCATCGCATCCATGGACCGCACGCTCGACTCGACGCTGCTGCACATCACCCGCATCCGCCTGCTGCAGGATTACCCGTCGCAGATCGCCACGTGCCTCGACCTCCTCTCCGAAGAGGAGTTGTGGTGGCGGCCCAACGACAAGACCAACGCCGTCGGCAACATCGTCGTGCACCTGGCGTGGTCGAACCGCTATTACCTCGAGCAGGTGATCACCGGGCGCGACATCGGGCGCACCCGCGACGCGGAGTTCGCCGCGCGCGGCGGGTACACGAAGGCGCAGGTGCGCGAGATCTGGGATCGGTCGGTACGTGCCGCTGAAGAGGTGTTGAACGGTCTGGAGCCCTCGCAGTTGATGCAGACGACGGACCGGACGGGCAAGGTGACGACGTTCGCGCAGCTCCTGCTGCACGTGACGCATCACAACGCGAACCACATGGGGCAGGTGGTCTGGATTGCCAAGATGCTGCACGAGGGCGGCATCGACGAGCTCTGGATGAAGGCTCGCGCGCGCCCTTCCGCCTGAAGGCGCAGGGGCGACGCATGCGTCGCCCGCTACCGTAACGAATAGATCTTGAACTGCGTGTTGCGGTAGACGAGCGGCAGCGGCAGATCGTTCTCGGTCACGAGGTAATCCAGGTCGTACCGCTTCGCCATCTCGACCGCGTGCTCGGGCGTCAGCGCCGCGAAGTCTCCGAGTGCCTGCGTGCGCTCGACGAACCGTGCCGCCACGTCGCGGGAATAGATGGCGAGCGCGCTGTCCTTGACCTCCTCGACGAGCACGTCGCGGCCCGCCGACACGCGCGCGCTCGTGCCGTACTTCCACGCATGCCCCGGATCGGCGAGCACGTGCACGTCGCGCGGCTGCTGCGCGAGCCACCGCATCGCGTCCTCCCACGGCGACTGCTGCAGGTGGACGGCGAAGAGCGGCCGGTCGGACCGCTCGACGAGCATCACATAGGCACCGCGGCCCAGGCTGAACGCGGCAAGGACACCCGCAAGCACGTACACCGCGCGCGGCCGCGATTCGGCGATCGCGGCAACCACGTACACCGTCGTGACGAAATCGACGAGCCAGAAGACGCGCGAGATCTGGAACTGCACGGCCAGCGACAGGCCGGCGGCCACCGGCGGCAGGGTCACTACGAACAGAACGACGAGCGCGGTGGCGCCCCAGACGAGCGCGCCGTCCTCGCGCGTCGCGTCCCCGCGGCGCACGCGGATCCGGTGCACCCACCAGAGCAGGGGCAGCAGTCCCAGGTTCAAGGTCCAGGCCCACGCCGGCCAGGCGGTGGGGAAGAGCGAGTCCTTGCTGGCGACCGCCTGCAGCCAGGTGTCGTCCATCGTGACGTTGGCCGCGTGCAGCGGACCGGCGGTCGCCGCCCACAGCAGGACTGCGGCGGCGGCGATGGCGCCGCCCACGGCCAGCCGTCGCATCGGCTGGTAGAGGATGGCCAGCGCGGTGCCGACGAGCACGGCAAACCACAGCGCGGTGGTGATGTGGACGACCGCCGAGATCGCGATCAGCGCAACCGCCCACCACGCGCGGCCGCGCAGCACGGCGGCCACCGCGAGCGCGCCGAGCCCGAAGGCGAACATGCGGGGATGAAAGTACGGCTCGAACGAGTTCGCGCTGGTCCGCGGGATCCGATGCCGGAGCGTCAGTGCCGCACCGAGCGCGGCGATGGCAAGGGGGTGGCGGTACACGCGTGTGCCGATCAGCACGACAGCCGCCCACAGCAATCCGACCGACGCCAGATACGCGAGCAGGAACAGCACTTCGAGTGACAGGCCTGTGGCGCGGATGATGCCGGCGATGACCTCGTCGGCCAGCATCAGCGTGCCCTGCGCGTCGATGAGCGAGGCGTCGCGGGGAAAGGCGGCGGGGTCCAGCGCGCGGGTGACGACGGGGATGTAGAAGGCCTGGTCGGAGACGCCGTAGCGGTAGCCGGCGCCGTTGGCGGTCGTCACCACCGCGAACACCAGCCCGCCGGCGACCCCGATCAGCGCGCGCCTCAGAACGGGTTCTCGTCCCGGCTCGGCCCGTACATCGACGGGACCGGCACCTCGAGCATGCGCAGGTAGACCGCGAGCTGCGCGCGGTGGTGAATGAGGTGGTTCATGACGAACGAGCGCCACACCATCGCCTTCGGCAGGGTGAACAGCATCTGGTCGCCGTTCTTCAGCGACCAGTGCGCCATCAGCTCGGCGTCGCTCCGGCCGACGAGCGCCGCACGCGTGCCCGCGGCATTCCTGCCAAACTGCTCCAGCAGCGCCGCCCGCGATGCTGCAGCCGCCACGCGACCGGCGCCGCCGAGGTCCAGCTCGTCGCGGTTCAGCGTCATCTCACCCCACATCGGAATCGTCGCGACGTGCGTGGCGAGATCGCCCAGCGAGCTGGAGGTCGGGTGCGGCTTCCACGCGAGCTTGTCCTCCGGCACGCGCTCGAGCACCGTGCGCGTGGTCGCCATCTCGTGGTCGAACTCCGGCAGCAGCGCGTCGACGAGGGCCATGGTGTTTACCCGGCCGGCGGCCGCCCGAAGTCCACGCGCGGAACCTGCTCGGCTGCCGGCGGCGCGTTGAACACGGGGTACTCGCTGAAGCCGAAGATCCCGGCCGTGATGTTCGACGGGAACTGCCGGCGCGCCGTGTTGTACTCCTGCACGCGCTCGTTATAGCGCATCCGCTCGACGGCGAGGCGGTTCTCCGTGCCGGCGAGCTCGTCCATCAGCCGGTTGAACGTCTCGTTCGAGCGCAGCTGCGGGTAGTTCTCGACGATGACGAGCAGCCGCGCCAGTGCCGTGCTCTGCTCGTTGGCCGCCTGCATCCGCTGCTCGGGCGTCGTCGCGCCCGAGAGCTTCGCGCGCGATTCCGCGATCTGGCCGAAGACGTCGCGCTCCTGCTGCGCCACGCCCTTGGTGGTCTCCACCAGGTTCGGGATCAGGTCGTTCCGGCGCTGCAGCTGGTTTTCGACCTGCGCCCACTGCGTCTTGATCGCCTCTTCCTGCGACACGAACGTGTTGTAGGAACAGCCCGACGTGAACAGGGCAGCGGCCAGCACCAGCGCCGCCGCCAGGGTCGATCGCATGTGACGAGTCATCGCATCCTCACTCTCAAGTTATCACCAGCTCGCGCCGCCGCCACCGCCGCCGCTTCTCCCGCCGCCGAAGCCGCCAAAGCCGCCGCCGAATCCACCGCCGCCGAAGCCGCCGCCGCTACCTCCACCGAATGAGCCGACGCCGCTGCTCCATCCACTCCAGTGCCCGCCGCCCCAGCGGCGGCGGCGCCGCCGCATCCCGAGGCTCCCCGCCATCCCGCGGAGGACCATGAAGAAGATGAACAGCGTCAGGATGACGCCGAACGGCAGCCCACCTTCATCCCTGTCGATCTCGCGCGCCGGACGGACGCCCTGGAGCGTGACGCCGCGCCGCTCCGCGATCCGGTTGACGATGCGGCCGACGCCGGCCACGAGCCCCGCCCCGTAGTCGCCGTTGCGGAACTCGGGCGCCATGTACTGCCGGCTGGTCTCGCCCGCGAAGCCGTCGGTGATGAACTCCTCGAGCCCGTAGCCGACCTCCACCCACACGCGCTTGTCGTTCACCGCGACGAGCACCAGCAGGCCGTTGTCCTGGCCGGCCTGGCCGACGCCCCGTCCGCGGTTCTCGAACATCTCGACCGCGTACTCCCGGATGTCGGCGAACGGCTGGAACGTGTCGATCGTCGCCACGACCACGACGTCCCCCGACGCCTGCTGCAGCGCGCGGATCATCGTGTCGAGCTCCTGCCGGCTCGCCTCGTCGATGACGCCGGCGTAGTCGTTCACCGGGTCGTTGAGCGGCGCCACTTCCTGCGCGCTGGCTGCTCCAGCCAGGAGCACGAAGACGGTGGCGCCACAAAGGACACCAAGGGTCTTCGTGACCCTTGTGGCCAAGTACGTCTCCGTGCTCTTCAAGGCCGCCAGGCGTCGACGAACCGGGTGAGCTGTTCCACGGCGGAGAGATAGGCGGGAAACAGCCGCGCGGCGTCCGTCGTGGGAATGCCGGACCGCTGCTCGAGCGCGAGGATGCTCGTGACGACGGCGTCGGGAAGGCCCGCGGATCGGGCGCCCTCGCGCGTCGCCTCGGCGTGGCCGCTTGCGGAGCCGCCGCACAGGTGCGCGACGTGGCGGAGCAGCGCCGCAAACGCCGGCGCCGACGCGGTCACCAGGCCGGCAACCGCCTTCGGATCGCCGCCTGCCTCGATGAAGCCCTCGCGCAGGTGGACGAGATGACTCTTGGCCTGCGTTTCGACGGCGCGGCGGAGGTCCTCGCGCGTGATCGCGGCGCCGGTGAACGGGTCCTCGCCGAAGATGCGCTCGTGCGCGCGGATGATTTCGCCGTACTCGAGCGGGAAGGCGTCGAGCGAGCGGCGGAATTCAGCCTCGGGCAGGATCAGCGGCGTGGCCAGCCCGTGACGCTCCCAGCCGCGCGCGAACGTCGCGCAGCCCTCCAGATCGGTGATGGTGAGCGTGTCGGAGACGAGGGCGAGGCACGTCAGCGGCCCGCCGCCGGCATGCTCGATGCTCGGGCCGTACGCGGCGAGCGACCGGAGGCGATCGCCGAAGACGCGCCGCAGGTCGGTGACGAGCGCAGCGGCTGCGTGCCGCCACGGTTCCATGGCTCTCATTGTAGTTAACGAAGCTTCCGGGTTCCGGGTTCCAAGTTCTGGATTCCAAGTTCTGGGTTCCGGGTTCCGGGTTCCGGGTTCGGTAGAATCTAGGCGATGCGTCTGCGCGAGCTGAATATTGGCTGCTTCGGCGGCGGCACCGGGCTCCCCAGCCTGCTCGGCGGGCTCAAGACCAACCCCTGGCTCAACCTCAACGCGGTCGTCACCATGTTCGACAGCGGCGGCAGCTCGGGGCAGCTGCGCGACGAGCTGGGCGTCCTGCCCCCGGGCGACGTACTGAAGTGCGCGCTGGCGCTCTCGCGCAATGAAGGGGAAGCGCGCCGGGTGCTGCTGGCGCGGCTGCCGACGCTCGAACATCACGAGCGGCTGGCCGGGCACACCGGCGGCAACCTGCTGCTGTCGATGATGGAGCAGTACAGCGGCGACTTCCTGGCAGCCGTGGACGGCCTGCGCGCGCTGCTCGGCTGCAAGGGCCGCGTCTGGCCGGTCAGCGTGCAGCCGGCGTCGCTGTGCGTCGAGTATGGCGACGGCTCACAGACACGCGGCGAGGTCGAAGTGGACGCCGGGCAGACGCGCGGCCACCAGGTGAAGCGGCTCTGGCTCGAGCCCGACGTCTCGATTCATCCGGCGGTCGCGCAGGCGATTCGCGGCTTCGACGCCGTGATCATCGGGCCGGGCAGCTTCTTCACGAGCCTCATGCCGCCGCTGCTCGTGCGCGGCGTGCGCGAGGCGCTCGCGGACATGCGTGGGCCCATCATCCTGATCTCGAACCTGCTGACCGAAGGGCGCGGCATGTCGGGGTTCACGGCCGCCGACGCGGCGCGCTGGGTGTCGCGCGCCATCGACCGCCCGGTGGACGTGGTGATTGCCAACACCGGAGGTCCGTCGCCGGACGCCGTGCGCCGCTACGCCGCCGAGCACAAAGAGCCGCTGGAGCTCGGCACGTTGACCGGCGAGACCGAGCCGGTGCTCGGGCAGTTCTGGTGCACCGAGATCGCGCGTCACGATCGCCGCCGGCTGTCGTTCGCGGTGTGGACGGTGCTCAGCCAGCGGCTGCTGAGCCCGAGCCCACAGCCGCACGCCGTCCTGGAACAATGAGGTGAGGCCTACGGTCGGGCGACCAGCGCCGGCCAGTTCACGACCAGTGTGACGGGCGATTGGCAGCGCCTCGTCCAGGGACATGGGTCCGTGCGCGAGGCGATCGGCCCGATGGCAGCCTGCACCTCGTACGGACCGAGGCGGCTTCCAACCTCCAGTGACACGACGAGTACGCAGATTCCGCCACGGGTCCGCGCGATCGAGGTGGCAAGAACTGCAACGTTGGAAGAGCAGGCAGGCGGGTTTCTGTGGTTTTCGTCACGGCACGGCGCGTGCGATCCGACGATGCTAGGATTGGGCCGATGCGGGCCCGGTTCAAGGAGGCGAGACGTGCCGAACCTTGAGGAGCGGGTGGCAGCGTTGGAGGGTCGCGTGCAGGAGCACGCCGCGCAGATGTCCGATATCAGACAGGCGAACGCCGAGCTGCGTCAGGACATTCGCGTCGTGCGTGATGAGATGAACCGGCGCTTCGATGCACTGGACGGACGGTTCGTGGCCATCGACGGACGGTTCGCGGCCATCGACGGACGGTTCGTGGCCATCGACGGACGGTTCGTGGCCATCGACGGACGGTTCGTGGCCATCGACCGCCGCTTCGTGGCCATCGACGGACGCTTCGCGGCCATCGACGGACGTTTCGATGCCATCGACCGCCGCTTCGATTCGTTCGATCGGCGGTTCGATGCCGTTGAACACCGATTCGCGTGGCTCGTCGGCCTGATGGTCACGGGTTTTCTCGCAACCATCGGCACCGTGGCCGGCGCGTTCTGGGGCGTGCTGCAGACGGTCCGCTAGAACAGTGAGCCCTCGGCCGTGCCGAGCATGTCGCGCCTGACCATCGGGATCGGCGGCCCGCCGTAGGTCAGGAACTGGTCGTGGAACTGCCGCCACGCCTGCTTCCCGCCGCGCGACGCCGACCAGTCCTCGCGCAGCTTCCGGATCATCAGCTTGCCCATCGTGTAGTTCAGGTACGCCGGGTCGTAAGTCCCTCGCGTGGACTGCTGCCGCGCGGTGCCGATGTCGGTGAACGCGTCGCTCACAAACATCTTTTCGCACTCGGCAAGGGTCATGCCCTTCGTGTGCAGCCCGATGGCGCACAGGAAGCGGACATTTCGGAGCAGCGCGTTGGTGAGCTGGCCGATGTGGGTCTCGGGATCGCCGTTGCCCAGCCCCATCTCCCACATCATCTCCTCCGTGTAGTGCCCCCAGCCTTCGGCAAACGCGTAGCCGACGAAGTTGCGGGCCACGACAGACGGATTGCGGTTCGAGTGCAGGAACTGCAGGAAGTGGCCCGGCCACACTTCGTGGACCGACGTAAAGAGGAGATCCGCCTGGCCGGGGATGTAGTCGCGCTGCTCCTGCGGCGTCCACGACGGGTCGGGCGGCGAGATGTAATAGGTGGCCGGCAGGCCCTTTTCGTACGGCCCGGGGATGTCGATGTAGGCAGAGTTGGCGCGGTTGTACGGCGGCGACTGGTCCACGCGCGCTTCCTCGGGGCCCGGGATAGTGGCGACGCCGGCCTCCTGGACGAACGTCTTGAGGCCGGCGAGCTGCGCCCGCGCGCCCTCCACCGCGCCGCCCTTCGGCTTGTTCGCGTTCATCTTCGCGATGCACGCGGGGATCGTGGCGCCGGGCGCGAACTTCGCGCACTCCTCGCGCAGCGCCTTCTGGTTGCGCTCGAGGTCCGCACGGCCGGCCGCTTCGAGCTGCGCCAGCGGCGTGGTGACGCCCTCGGTCATCTGCAGCATGCGGGCGAACTTCTCGGGGCCGAGCGCGAAGGCGTCGGTGGCGGTCGCGCGCTGTGACTCCAGATAGGCCGCAAGGTCGGCCATCGCCTTCGCTGCTGCGCCGTTGGCGTCCGCCAGCTCCTTCTGCAGCGCCTCGTCTTTCCCCGGTTCGTCTTTGATGGCAGCGAAGATGCCCGGCACGTCGGCCTTGAAGAACTCGGCGAAGCCGCGGAACAGGGACACGCCGCGGTCGAGCAGCGGCCGCGCCATCGGCATCCGGAGATTCGAACGGATCTGGCCGGCGGCCTGTTGCACGGAGCGCGCGTACCTGATGTAGGCCCGCATCCGCTGATCGAGCGGCGCATACTCGCGCTTCAGGTACGGCGCCGGGTCCAGGTTGTCGCTCATCCAGTCGATGTAGGTCGCCGGGTTCGTGAACGGCGCCTGCGCGTCCTCGAGCCAGAACAGGTCGCGGTCGA
>VFYY01000071.1 GCA_016871375.1 Acidimicrobiia bacterium | reverse complement strand
GGTTCCGCGAGCGTCGCAATCCCGGACGTAGGGCGGGTTCCGCGAGCGTCGTAATCCCGGACGTAGGGCGGGTTCCGCGAGCGTCGCAATCCACCGCGAGCGGACCCGCCGACAAATATGCGCGAAGAGCTACAGCGTCGAGTCGACGCAATCGAAGAGAGCTACGAGTTCATGCTCGCCTACGCCGCTCAGGGGCTCAGCGGCGACGCGGGCAGCGCGCCCGGCGGGCAGCTGCGCGAGATCCTGACGCGCGCCGCCGCCGCGCTGCATGGCCTCGGCGACGTCGTGTCGCAGCTCGTGGACGAGGAGCGCCTCCAGCCCGCCGACCGCTACCGCGCCTACCAGGCCGTCGTCGCCGACGATGCGCGCAAGGCGCTGGCGGCGATCGAGCTGGTCCTGGCGCAGGCCTCCATCAGCTCCCAGTTGATCGACAACCTGAACGCGTCGATCCACCTGCGCGCGCTGCTCACGGATCTGTTCCTGATCGACGAGATCCTGAAGGGGATCAAACAACCCGCCACGTAGGGCGGACCTGGTCAGGTCCGCCGGTTGCGGGCGACGCATGCGTCGCCCCTACAATGTCTGTGATGCGACGGGTTTTCCTGTTTATCTTCCTGGTAGGGGCGAGCCATGGCTCGCCCGTAGACGGACAGACAACTGCTCCCGAACCAACCGCCACCGTCGCGCCGGAGATCGCCGGCGTCGTCGCCGGCGGGACGCCCGTCGAAGTCATCGCGCGCGGGCTGCGCGGCACCGAGGGTCCCATCGCGGCGCCGGACGGCACGCTGCTGTTCACCGAGCAGGACGCGAACCGCATCTCCCGCATCACCGCCGACAACCGCATCGTCGGCTACCTGACGAACACCAGCGGCGCGATCGGCCTCGCCTACGACCATCTCGGCCGCCTCATCGCCGCGCAGACGACGACGCCGCAGATCGCGGTGCTGTCGCCGACGCGGGACGTGCTGGCCGATTCGTGGGAGGGCATGCCGCTGCTGCGTCCCAACGACCTGACCATCGACCGGCGCGGCGGCATCTACTTCTCCGATCCCGGCCAGCCGCCCGGAGCGGACGGCGTGCTGCCGCCCGCGCCGCGCAAGCCCGCCGTCTTCTACATCCGGCCCGACGGCGGGGAGCTGATCAAGGTCGCCGAGGACATCGAGCGGCCCAACGGCGTGCTCCTGAGCCCCGACGAGAAGGTGCTCTACGTCGCGAACACGCTCGGCGACGCCGTGCTCGCCTTCGACGTGCAGCCGGACGGCACGCTCACCAACCGCCGGCCGTTCGCGCGGCTCGAGGGCGTGGTGAAGACGGCGGCCGGCGTCAGGAGCGGGGCGGACGGCCTGGCCATCGACAGCGACGGCCGTCTCTACGTGGCGTCGCTGGCGGGGATTCAGATCTTCTCGCCGCAGGGGCTGCGGCTCGGCACCATTCCCATCGGCATCACCGGCGGTCCGCAGAACCTCGCGTTCGCCGGCCCCGGCAGGCGCACGCTCTACGTCGTCGGCCGCAACGCGGCGTGGAAGATCGCGATGCGTGCGCAAGGCCCCCCGAATAGAGCCAAGTAGAACCCCGAACACGAACCCGGAACCAGGAACCTGGAAGCCGGCGGGACTGGTCTGGGTGCGGCGCGTCACGGGACGCGCAACCGAGGTGACGGATCCCGACTGGCAGGACGCGCTCGTCGAGACGACGGCCGCGCTGCGTGTGACCCGCGACGTGTCGCTGAAGACGACCTGCGGCTGTACGTGGAGCCGGACGAAGAAGACGCCGAGAGCCGGGACCTGTTCGCGATGACGCACGAGAAGCGCACGCTCTTCGCGAAGCTCGGTTACGCCTGGCTGCGGTGAGTGGTCCGCCTGAAGGCGGACACTACGTAGTGTCCGGCTTTAGAGCGGTTTCTGAAACGTCGTAGTGTCCGGCTTTAGCCGGACCACTATCGAAGCTGATCGGAGAGAAGCGCGACGGTCAGCGCGTAGTAGTGCGCGCAGTTGTAGGCGAGGATCGCGT
Organism: Acidimicrobiia bacterium; assembly: GCA_016871375.1. Taxonomy (GTDB): domain Bacteria; phylum Acidobacteriota; class Vicinamibacteria; order Vicinamibacterales; family UBA2999; genus VFYY01. Next base: position 17,719 of record VFYY01000071.1, on the reverse strand, counting down.
CGTAGTTCCTGTAGACGAGGAACGCGCGGTTGTCGGTGAGCACGAGCCCCGCGTCGACGTCCGCGCGCGGCAGCGCGCCGCCGTCCACGCGGCGGACGCCCAGCGCCTGCCAGCGCGCGAGCGGAATGCGCTCGGTCATGTTGCGGATCGCGAAGCAGCCCTGCGTCCGCTTGCTCACTTCCTGCTCGACGCGCGCGCGCACCGCGTCGGTCACGCGGACCTCGCGGCCCCACGTCTCCTCGTTCGTCCAGTCGAATCCCTGCAGGTAGTTCGCGATCGAGGCGAGCGCGTCGCCGGTGTTGCGCCAGATGTCGCGGCGCCCGTCCCGGTCGAAGTCCTGCGCGAACTTGAGGTAGCTCGACGGCATGAACTGCGGGTGGCCCATCGCCCCCGCCCACGACCCGGTCATCGTCCCCGCGTCGATGTGCCCGCGATCGACCATCCGCAGCGCGTCGAACAGCTCGCCCCTGAAGAACTGCTCGCGGCGTCCTTCCCACGCGAGCGTGGCCAGCGCCTGGAACACCGGCGTCCGTCCCATGACGCGGCCGTACTGCGTCTCGATGCCCCAGATGGCGACGAGGAAGCGGCGCTGGACGTCGTACTGGTCCTCGATGCGGCTCAGAAGGGTCCGGTTCTGCCGTGCCGCCGCCATCCCGCGCTGCACGACGCGCGCGTTCACGCGCGAGCGGTAGTAGCGCTCGAAGCCGACGACGAGCTCCGCCTGGCTGCGGTCTTCCCGGATGACGCGCTCGAGCGGCTCGAGATTCGACAGCGTCCGCGTGACGAGGTCGTCGTTGAATTCGGTCTTGGCGTCCCGGACCAGGTCGGCCAGCCAGACATCGAAGGGGGGCCGTTCAGGGACGGCAGGATCCTGCCTTCCGGCTGAAGCCGGAAGCCACAGGAACAGGACGAGCAGGACTACACTTGCGATTTGTGATTTGCGATTTGCGACTTGTGATTTGCGATTTGCGAGGGATTTGCGATTTGCGCGGAATTCGCGATTTGCGAGCGGCCAACGGCTGTGTTTTTCAATCACAAGTCACAACTCACCAATCACAAATGTATAATGAGCGGCGTTTTCCGTAAACCATTGTCACCGTAGGGTCAACGCATGCGTTGACCGTAGACGAACAGCTTACGGGCGACGCAGTGCGTCGCCCGTACCGCGGGACGTAACCAATGCCATACACGCTGACTGTGAACGGTCAAACCAAGACCGTCGATGTGCCCGGCGACATGCCCCTGCTGTGGGTGGTCCGGGACGTCCTCAACCTGAAGGGCACCAAGTTCGGCTGCGGCATCGGCCAGTGCGGCGCCTGCACCGTGCACCTGCGCGGCCGCGCGGTCCGCTCGTGCCAGACGCCGGTGTCGATGGCGGCCAACGCCACGATTACGACGATCGAAGGGCTCTCGCCCGACGGCACGCATCCGCTGCAGGTGGCCTGGCAGGAGATCGACGTGCCGCAGTGCGGCTACTGCCAGGCGGGGCAGATCATGTCCGCCGCGGCGCTGCTGCAGACGACGCCGAAGCCGAACGAGGACGACATCGATCGCGCGATGAGCGGCAACGTCTGCCGCTGCGGGACGTACCTGCGGATCAAGGAAGCCATCCAGAAGGCCGCGAGCATGCCGCCGCGCCCGATTCAGACCGCACAGCGGTAAGGGGGAGCGATCATGACTACGATGCTGAATCGTCGCGGCTTCCTCAAGGTCACCGCGCTCGCCGGCGGCGGGATGCTGGTCGCCACCTACATCGACCCGGTGACGGGCCTGTTCGCCCAGGGGCCGCAGGGCCCGCAGGCGTCGTTCGTCCCCAACGCCTTCGTGAAGATCACGGCCGACAACGTCGTGACGATCATCTCGAAGAACCCCGAGATCGGGCAGGGCATCAAGACCGCGCTGCCGATGATCATCGCCGAGGAGCTCGGCGTGCCGTGGGAGCGCGTGCGCATCGAGCAGGCCGATCTCGACCAGACGAAGTACGGGCCGCAGAACGCCGGCGGCAGCACGGCGACGCCCATCAACTGGGATCCGCTGCGCCGCGTCGGCGCCAGCCTGCGCGCCATGTTCGTCGCGGCCGCCGCCCAGGAGTGGGGCGTGCCCGCCGCCGACCTGCGGACCACGGGGAACGCCTCGGTCACGCACCTCGCCAGCAACCGCACGGCCACCTACGGCCAGCTTGCCGCGCGCGCGGCCACGATGACGCCGCCGGACATGGCGACGGTGCCGCTGAAGGCGCCGGCCGACTACACGATCATCGGCCAGCACAAGGGCGGCGTGGACAACGCGGCCATCGTCACCGGCAAGCCGACGTTCGGCATCGACCTCACGCTGCCGAACATGCTGTGGGCGGTGTACGAGAAGTCGCCGGTCTTCGGCGGCAAGGTGGCGACCGAGAACCTCGCGCACATCAGGACGCTGCCGGGCGTGCGCCACGCGTTCGTCGTCGAGGGGACGAGCGACACGCGCGGCCTGATGCCGGGCATCGCCATCGTCGCCGACAGCTGGTGGCAGGCGCAGAGCGCGCGGCGGCAGCTCAAGGTGACGTGGAACGACATCCCGGCGACCGCGGGGCAGGGCAGCAAGCTCTGGGCGCAGCGCGCGCAGGAGCTGAAGGCCGAGAAGCCCGCGTTCCCGCTGCGCGTGGACGGCAACGCGGATCAGGCGCTGGCGGGCGCGGCGAGGGTCGTCGAGGCGTCGTACGACTATCCCTTCCTCTCGCACGCGCCGCTCGAGCCGCAGAATGCGACCGCGTGGTACCGCGACGGGAAGATGGAGATCTGGGCGCCCACGCAGACGCCGCAGGCGGGCCGCCAGCTCGTCTCGACGGCGCTCGGCATCCCGCAGGAGAACATCACCATCCACATCCAGCGGGCGGGCGGCGGCTTCGGCCGGCGTCTCACCAACGACTACATGGGCGAGGCGTGCGCCATCGCCAGGCAGATCGGCGTGCCCGTCAAGGTGCTGTGGACGCGCGAAGACGACATGAAGCACGACCACTACCGCCCGGGCGGCTTCCACCACCTGAAGGCGGGCGTGGACGCATCGGGCGCGCTCGTCGCGTGGAAGAACCACTTCATCAGCTACGGCGACAACGCGCGCGGGGTGCAGGGCTTCACCAACTCGGGCAACATCAACGGCGTCGAGTTCCCGGCGCGCTTCGTGCCGAACTTCGACTTCCAGGCGACGCTCCTGCCGCTCGGCGTGCCGACCGGCGCGCTGCGGGCCCCGCGCAGCCACGCGTTCTCGTGGGTGTTCCAGTCGTTCCTCGACGAGCTCGCGGACGCGGCGGGGAAGGATCCGATCGAGTTCCGCCTGGCGATCCTCTCAGGCCAGGCGATGCCGCCGCCCGCCGAGGGCGCGGACGGCTTCGACGCCTCGCGCATGCGCGGCGTGCTGGAGCTGATTCGCGAGAAGTCGGGCTGGGGCACCCGTCGCCTGGCGCCGGGCCGCGCGCTCGGCGTGGGCTTCCAGTACAGCCATCGCGGCTACTTCGCGAACGTCGCCGAGGTCAGCGTGGACCGCAACAACGCGGTCACCGTGCACAAGGTCTGGGTGGCCGGCGACATCGGCAGCCAGATCGTGAACATGAGCGCGGCGACCAACCAGGGGCAGGGGGCGGTCATCGAGGGCATGAGCCACCTGATGAACTGGGAGATCACCGTGGACGGCGGCAAGGTGGTGCAGAGCAACTTCCACCAGTACCAGCCGACGCGCATGAACCAGGCGCCGCCGGAGATCGAGGTGCACTTCCTGAAGACGAGCAACCCGCCGACCGGCCTCGGCGAGCCCGCGCTGCCGCCGACGCTGCCCGCGATCGCCAACGCGATCGCCAAGGCGACGGGCAAGCGGGTCCGTACTCTACCGCTGTCCAAAGCGGGCTATCGCTGGGCGTAGTCAGGAAATAGCCGTACGTAGGGCGGGTTCCGCAGAGCCGGAGTATCGATGGCGACGCGGACCCGCCTTTTATTCGTACAGCCAGGCTGATACCGCGCTCGTGTATCGCGGCATGACCACCCAGGTCATGATCGCGATCACCGACCCGCCCACCATCAACACGCGCACCGGCGCGGTCCCCAGCGCCGGCGCCGCTGCAAACAGCGGCTGCAGCAGCCATGTCATCGTCAGCGTCAGCGGATAGAACGCGGACAGGATCAGCAGGAACTGCTTATACGGCCGCGCGTGCTTCTGGCCGGGCGGCGAGAGCCAGAACTCGAGGCCGGGACGGATCTCGACCTCGCCCGGCGCGTGCGTGAGGAACGGCTCGACCTTCTCCAGCAGGTGCTTGCGCACGTCGGACTCGAGCCAGCCGCGGAGGTGTTCCAGCGTGTCGAAGTGCAGGACGATGGTATAGACGCGCGAGCCCTGCGGCGGCCGGATGATCGCCACGCCCTGGTGCCCGGGGAAGCTCTCCGCGATCGGCAGTACCTCGGCCACCCATGCCTCGTAGTCGGCGTCGTGGCCCTCACGTACCTCATGCCGGATCACCGAGACGACTTCTGAGCCTTCGCGCATCTCCATACAATAGTTGTGATCCGTGAATCCGAGCTTTGAGAATCGCGCCGTTCTGATCCTCGAGAGCCGTCGCAGCAAGGAAATGGCGGCCTTGGTGACGAACTACGGTGGCCGCCCCGTTTCCGCGCCCGCGCTGAAGGAAGTGCCGCTCGACTCGAATCCCGAGGCGCTCGCGTTCGCGGAGCGGCTCCTCCGCGACGAGTTCGATCTCGTCGTCCTGCTGACCGGCGTCGGCACGCGCGCGCTGCTCGAGGTGGTGGAGCGCGTCCACCCCCGCGAGCGGTTCGTCGCCGCGCTCGCCCGGACGAAGGTCGCCGTGCGCGGGCCCAAGCCGCTGGCCGTGATGCGCGAGCTGCAGGTGCCGGTCGCGGTGGTCGCGCCCGAGCCGAACACGTGGCGCGAGCTGTTGGCGGCGCTCGACGCCTTCTTTGTCGTGGGGGCCGGCTTTAGCCGGCTCAACATCGCCGTCCAGGAATATGGCGTGCCGAATCCCGATCTGATCGAGGGTCTCGAGGAGCGCGGCGCGCAGGTTACGCGCGTGCCCGTCTACCGCTGGGCGCTGCCGGACGATCTCGCGCCGCTCGAGGCCGGCGTGAGCGCCGCGGCGCGCGGCGAGATCGACGTCGCGCTGTTCACGACCGGCATGCAGGTCGTCCACCTCTTCCAGGTCGCCACGTCGATGGGGCAGGAAGCCGCGCTGCGCCGCGGGCTCAGCCGCGCCGTGGTCGCGTCCATCGGCCCGACCACCTCGGAGCAGCTCCGCGAACACGACGTGCACATTGACCTGGAGGCCTCCCATCCGAAAATGGGGTTCCTGGTCCGCGAGGCCGCGGAACGACCCCGAAAATAACGATGTAGGGGCCGGCTATAGCCGGCCCGCAAGGAAACCATGCCTACCTCAGAAGAACTGCTCGAGCTCGCCGACCGCTGCGCCGCCAAGCTGGACGTGGACGGCAAGCTGCGCCACGTCCCCTCGTTCTCCGACACCGAGGACCAGTGCGAGGACGAATACGAGGAACTGCTGCAGGCGATTCATGACGACGAGCTGTTTTCGCCGGTGGACATCCAGCGGCAGGAAGAGCTCGTGGAACAGATTGCCGCCGCGCTGCCCGAGGACAAGCGCATGCTGATCGTGGAGCTCGCCGACAACCACGCGCGGCACGTCTGGCTGCAGCAGGAAGGCGCGTATCACCTGGGACTGGCCGTGGGACGAAAACTGCGTTTGCGTACGTAGGGCGGGTTCCGCTCAGCGAAGCCGGCGGACCCGCCGCAATTGTCGCCACGACAAGTGACCGCGCCGCGCATGGGAAGATCCGGCGCATGGCGCTCGCCTTCCTCCACTACGACGTCTTCACCACCGATCCGCTGAGCGGCAACCAGCTCGCCGTCTTTCTCGACGGCCGCGGCGTCGCGACCGAACGCATGCAGGCGCTGGCGCGCGAGATGAACTTCTCGGAGAGCACGTTCATCCTGCCCGCGGAGGCGCCGGGCACCGACGTCCGCATGCGGATCTTCACGCCGGGCAATGAGCTGCCGATGGCCGGCCATCCGACGATCGGCAGCACGTTCGCGCTGGCGCACGCGGGCGTGATCGAGCCGGGCGCCGCGCGCTTCGTCTTCGGCCTCGGCGTGGGCCCGACGCCGGTCGATCTCGAGTGGAGCCCCTCGACTTCGCTCGGGGCAAGCCCCTCGACTTCGCTCGGGGCAAGCCCCTCGACTTCGCTCGGGGCAAGCCCCTCGACTTCGCTCGGGGCAGGCGGCCTGACGTTCGCGTGGATGACGCAGCTCAATCCGACCATCGACCCGCCGATCGCGGACCGCGCCGGCACGGCGGCGTCGCTCTCGCTCACGGCGGACGACCTCGTGCCGGATCTCCCCGTGCAGCAGATCCATTGCGGGCTGCCGTACATCCTCGTCCCGTTTCGCGATCGGGAGACCGTGGACCGCGCGGAAGTGGATGCCGCCGCGTTCCGCGCGTTCGCCTCCACCAACCGGATGAACCGCGACGCGTGCTTCTTTCTCTTCAGCGCCTCGCCGTCTGACCCCGCCCAAGCCGCGTACGCGCGCATGTTCGCGCCCGCCTTCGGCATCCCAGAGGACCCGGCGACCGGCAGCGCCTGCGGTCCGCTCGCCTGTTATCTGGTGCACCACCGTCTCATCACCGGCGCCGCCACCCGCCGCATCGTCATCCGCCAGGGTGTGAAGATGGGGCGCCCGAGCACGATCTACGCCGCGGTCGCGGAGAGCGGCGGAACGATCACGGAAGTGAAGGTGGGCGGGCAGGCGGTTCTCGTCGGCCGCGGCGAGATTCTGGCCTGACGTGGGGGCCGGCTCCAGCCGGCCCAGGGGTAACATATCGGCGCCATGACGCGCCTCGTCCTCGCCATCGTCGGCGTCCTGCTGGCCCTCGCGTCCACCATCACCGGTCAGGAGCCTTCGTTCGACGCCGAGTATTCGCGCTTGAAGGCCGGGCGCACCTATAAGAAGGAAGCCACCGGCCGCGTGGAGCTGCCGACGACGGTCGCCAGCCTCCGGCTGGACAACGTGCTCGAGGTGCCGGCCGACTACGATCCCGCGCGCAAGTGGCCGCTGCGCGTGCAGCTCCACGGCGGCGTCGGGCGGCAGGCGCCCGGCCCAGGCGGGCGGGCGGGCGGCCGTCCGCTGGACAGCAGCCGCATCCCGAACGCCGGCGAGCTCAACCTGCACCCGCGCGCGTGGAACGGCATCGAGTGGTGGCGCGCGCCGCAGGTCGAGAACATCCTCAACCTGATCGACACCGTGAAGCGCCGCTACAACGTGGACGAGTCGCGCGTGTACATCACCGGCATCTCCGACGGCGGCACCGGCGTCCTCTTCTTCGCGATGCGGCTCGTGACGCCGTTCTCGGCGTGCCTTTCGCTCAACGGCCATCCGGCGGTGCTGGCGAACCCGCAGGTCGGCGCCGACCCGCAGCTCTATCCGACGAACATGGCGAACTGCCCCATGTACATGGTGAACGGCGGGCGCGACGAGCTGTATCCGGCCGCCTCCGTCGAGCCGTTCGTGAGGATGATTCGCGACGCCGGCGCGCCGGTCGAGTGGCACGTCTACGAAGAGGCGGGGCACAACACGGCCTGGTGGTCGGAGGAGCGTCCCGCGTACGAGACGTACCTCGCAGGGCACCCGCGCGAGGCGCATCCCACGTTCCTCACGTGGGAGACCGATCGCACCGATCGCTACAACCGCATGCGCTGGCTCGTCGTCAACCAGCTCGGCAAGCGCAGCTCGGACGCGATGCTGATGGACGTCAACAGCATCGAGACGCGCGGCGGCCGTCGTCCCGTGTTCGAGCGCGGGCGCGCGTCGGGGCGCGTGGACATCACGCGGAAAGCGTTGGTCTCGCCGAAGCCGGGCGAAGGCGGAGGGAACGCCTTCGACGCGAAGACGCGCGGCGTCCAGCAGTTCACGCTGCTGCTCTCGCCCGACGTCGTGGACTTCTCGAAGCCGGTGCGCGTCACGGTCAACGGCCGCGCGGTGTTCGACGGACCGGTGAAGAAGGACGTCGCGGTGCTCGAGCGGTGGGCCGAGCGCGACAACGATCGGACGATGCTCTACGGCGCGGAGCTGACAATCACGGTGCCATGACGATGAAGACACTGATCGCGCTCGTGCTCTTTACAGGTGTAGGGGCCGACCTTCAGGTCGGCCCGTCGCAGGTCGGCCCGTCGCGCACGTTCGTCGCCCGCCTGTCGCCCGTGCCCATCACCGCCGCGATGCAGGAGACGGTCGCCGGCCTCGGTTCGGCCACCGCCATGCTGACCGGCAATCAGCTCGTCGTGGACGGCAAGTTCAGCGGACTGCGTTCGCCCGCGACCGTGGCGCGCCTTCACCTTGCCGCGCCGGCGATGCGCGGACCCGCCGTGCACGACCTGAAGGTTTCGAGCGGCACGAGCGGCACCATCACCGGCAGCGTCGAGTTGACGGCCGAGCAGCGCCAGGCGCTGGAGCGGGGCCGGATCTACATCCAGCTCCACAGCGAGAAGGCGCCCGAAGGCAATCTCTGGGGATGGCTGGAAGGGAAGAAGTGATGCGGCAGACGATCTTCGCGCTCGTGTCCGCGGCCGCGCTTGGCGTGGCCATCGTCGGCGGCCAGCAGGCGACGCCGGCGCCCGTGCCCGCGTTCACCGCCGCCCAGGCGGCGGCCGGACGCACCGCGTATGCCGCGAGCTGTGCGGCCTGCCACCTCGCGGACATGAGCGGCAGCAACGAGGCGCCGCAGCTGGCCGGCGCCAACTTCGTCAACGCGTGGGGCAAGCGGCCGGTTCGGGAGCTGGTCGCCTACATCCAGTCCGGCATGCCGCCGTCGGGCGCGAAGCTGCCCGAGGAGACGTACCTGCAGATCGTCGCGTTCATCCTGCAGGCGAACGGCGCGGTCCCCGGCGCGCAGCCGCTGCAGGCGTCGAACGCGACGCCGCTCGGCCTGCTGGCCGCGCGCGCGGCGCCAGGCGCCGGATCGCAGTTCGCGGTCCAGCCCGGCCAGCCGATGCCGGCGATCACCAAGGAACCGCCCGGGCGCGGGCTGATCGCGTCCGGCGAGGTACCGAACTTCACGCCGGTGACCGACGCGATGCTGCGCAATCCGCCGCCCGGCGACTGGCTGATGATCCGCCGCAACTACCAGGCGTGGAGCTACAGCCCGCTCGCGGACATCACCGCCGCCAACGTCGGACGCCTGCGCCTGCAGTGGGTGTGGGCGATGACCGAGGGGGGCCGCAGCGAGCCCGCGCCGCTCGTGCACAACGGCGTCATCTATCTCGTCCACACCAACAACATCGTCCAGGCGCTCGACGGCCGGACCGGCGACCTGATCTGGGACAACCACGTCGGTCCCGAGGTGGCGACCACCGTCCGCAACATCGCCCTCTACGACGACAAGGTGTTCATCGCCACGAGCGACGCGCGGCTGGTGGCGCTCAGCGCGCGCACCGGCGAGAAGGTGTGGGACGTCCGCATCGCCGATCGCGCGAAGGGCTTCTCCAATTCGAGCGGCTCGATCGTGGTCAAGGGCAAGGTCATCCAGGGGCTGACCGGCTGCGACCGGTTCGGGCCGGACCGCTGCTACATCAGCGCCTACGACGCGCGCACGGGCACGCAGCTCTGGAAGTTCAACACCGTCCCGTATCGCGGCGAGCGCGGCGGCGACACGTGGGGCGACGTGCCCGACATGTTCCGGAAGGGCGGCGAAACCTGGATCACCGGCAGCTACGATCCCGATCTCGACCTGACCTACTGGGGCGTGGCGCAGGCCAAGCCGTGGGTGCCCGCCAGCCGCAACATGAAGACGACGGACCGCGTGCTGTTCACGGGGACGACCGTTGCGCTGCGGCCCGACACCGGCGCGCTCGAGTGGTTCTTCCAGCACGCGCCGGGCGAGGCGCTGGACCTGGACGAGGTCTACGAGCGCGTGCTCGTGGACGTGGGGCCGCGCAAGTTCGTGTTCACGATCGGCAAGCCCGGCATCCTGTGGCGGCTCGACCGCCAGAGCGGCGAGTACGCCGGGCATCGCGAGACCGTGTTCCAGAACGTCTTCGAGCGGATCGATCCCGAGTCGGGCGTGCCGCGGTACCGCGCCGACGTTGCCAACGCCAGGGTGGCCGACTGGGTGTCGTCGTGCCCGAGCACCGAAGGCGGGCACAACTGGCACGCCACCAGCTACCACCCCGGCACCCAGCTCCTCCTCATCCCGCTCGCGCAGTCGTGCATGGAGATCGCCGGCCGGCTCGTGGAGATGAAGGAAGGCTCCGGCGGCACGCAGGGCGACCGCAAGTTCTTCGAGATGCCCGGGACCAACGGCAACGTCGGCAAGCTTGCCGCCTACGACGTGGCGTCGATGAAGGAAGTGTGGAGCGTGGAGCAGCGCGCGCCGTTCCTCACCAGCGTCATCACGACGGCTGGCGGGGTGGCGTTCGCGGGCGATCTCGACCGCTATTTCCGCGCCTACGACGTGCGGACCGGCAAGGTGCTCTGGCAGTCGCGGCTCGGCACGTCGGTCCAGGGGTTCCCCGTCACGTTCACCGCCGGCGGCAAGCAGTACGTGGCCGTGACGACCGGGCTGGGCGGCGGAAGTCCGCGCGAGGTGCCGCGCACCATCACGCCGGACATCAGGCATCCGCAGACCGGCAACGCGCTCTACGTTTTCGCGCTGGAATAACGGCTCTTCAGGTGTAGGGGCCGACTTCAGGTCGGCCCTTCAGGTCGGCCCGCCTTCGTTCGTGGGGGCCGGCTTTAGCCGGCCCATCACCGCGCGGCCGTGATCGCCACCGGCCGCGCGCGCTTCTTCTCCGCCGCGACCACCTTCAGCAGCGTCGTGCGCACCTCGTTGAACACCGGCCGGCCCTCGCGCAGCCCCATCGCCATCAGCGCCGTGAGCTGCGCCTCGTAGGCGCGGCGCTCATTCGGCCCATGGCGGAGGTGCCACTCCTCATGGACGAGGATGCTGGCGATCTTCCGCAGCGCGTCGCCATCCCCGCGCCGCGCGTCGCGGAACACGGCGGTCGTCGTCATCAGGAAGACGGCGTCGGGGTTCCGCCGCACGAACGCCTCGGCGGTGACAGTGACATCCGGCGGTCGCGTGTCGAGCAGGATGACCGGGGGGAAGTTCGCCTGCGAGCGGTAGAGCAGTTCGAGCGCGCACACCAGGACTGCGGCGGCACTGAGCATGGCCGGCCTCCTTGTGCAGGCCGGTCGGGGTGGCTCGAGATGCCGAGCGCCTGATGGGAGCTTAGACGGGCGCCATCAGGCCGAAGTTGCAGTCGTGGGGGCCGGCTTTAGCCGGCCCTTCTCTCGAATGTCAGATACAGGGGACCGGCCCCAATCCAGCCCAGCACGGAGTAAGTGCCCCAGCCGGCGCGGTTGATGGCCGTGAAGCGCACCTGCTCGCCCATGCCTCAGTGTCGAGCCATGTTAATCTCGTCCTTGTCCCGAATTTATGTCCATCAGACGATTCGTGTGTACGGCGGCGTGTGTCCTCGCGTGGATGGCGGTACAGGCACCCGCGGCGTTCGGCCAGGAGCACGATCACAGCGCCGGAGAGCGCGAGGCGTATCGCGTCGAGGCCCGGCAGGCCGGCGGCGCCCCGGTGATCGACGGCGTGCTGGATGAGGCGATCTGGCGCGACGCGGCGACGATCGACCGCTTCACGCAGCAGGAGCCGTCCGACGGCGCGCCGGCGAGCGAGCGCACCGAGGTGCGGCTGCTGTATGACGCCCAGCACCTTTACATCGGCGTGCACGCCTACGACTCCGACCCGGCGGGCGTGATTGCCACCGAGATGCGGCGCGACTCGCCGCGCCTGCTCGACGAGGACAACTTCCAGATCATTCTCGACACGTTCCGCGACTCGCGGTCGGGCTACATGTTCGTGACGAGCCCGCTCGGCGCGAAGCTCGAGCAGCAGGTGTTCGAGGAGGGCGCGGGCAACCTGCGCGGCGCCGCGTCGAACATCAACCGCGACTGGAACGGCGTGTGGGACGCCGCCGCGCGCCGCACCGCGGACGGCTGGGTGGCGGAGATCTCGATTCCGATGGTGACCGTGCGCTCGCCCGACGTGGACGTGCAGACGTGGGGCATCAACTTCATGCGGAGCATCCGCCGCAAGAACGAGCAGGTCTACTGGTCGCCGATTCCGAAGCCGTACACGCTGACGCGCGTGAGCCTGGCGGGCACCGTGTCGGGCATGACCGGCGTGACGCGCGGCCTCGACCTGCGCCTCAAGCCGTTCCTCATCGCCGGCGGCCGGCGCGACCGGACCGGCGCGTCGGTGTCGCAGCACGCGCTGCGCGACGTCGGCCTCGACATGAAATACGGCCTGTCGTCGGGGCTGACGCTCGACGTCACCGTGAACACCGACTTCGCGCAGGCCGAGGTGGACGAGCAGCAGGTCAACCTCACGCGCTTCGCGCTCTTCTTCCCCGAGAAGCGCGACTTCTTCCTCGAGAACTCCGGACAGTTCACCGTCGGCACGCAGGGCAACGACCGCATGGCGGACCTGTTCTTCAGCCGACGCATCGGGTTGTCGGCCAGCGGCCAGCCGGTGCCGCTGCTCGGCGGCGCGCGCCTGACGGGGAAGTCGGGCGGCCACAACATGGCCGTCATGCAGTTGCAGACCGGCGCCGCGTTCGGCCGTCCGGGCGAGAACTTCCTCGTCGGCCGCTACAGCCGCGACATCGGCCAGCGGTCGCGCCTCGGCGGCCTGCTGATCAACAAGGAGGGGATCGACTCGCCGATCTTCAACCGGACGATGGCCGCCGACGCGGTGATCGCGCCGACGCCGAGCCTGTCGTTCCACTCGTTCATCGCGCGCACCGCGTCACCGGGCGTGGCCGACAACCAGCAGGCGCTGCACGGCCGCGTGCTCTTCCAGAACAGCCGCTGGAACACCTACGGCGAGTACACCGACATCGAGGACAACTTCAAGGCCGAGGCCGGGTTCGTGCCGCGCGTCGGCATCCGCACGAGCAAGTTCCACATCGAGCGGAACCCGCGTCCCGGCGGCCTGATTCGCGTCATGGAGCCGATGTTCAACGTCCAGTACACGACCGACCAGCAGAACCGGCTCATCACCCGCCGGCTGCATCACATGGTCGGCACGCGGTTCCAGAACGGCGCCTATCTCAACATCGTCCTCAACCGGTGGCTCGAGGTGCTCGACGGGCCGTTCGCCATCCAGCGAAACGTGACGATTCCGGCCGGGGTCTACCGGTTCCACGACTGGAACTTCACGTTCAACACCAATCCCGCGCGCCGGGTGTACGAGCGGTTCACCTACTCGCCGCAGACCTTCTACCACGGCACCCGCCGCGACATCGACGCGGCGGTCGGCCTGCGCGCCAGCAGCCGCGCGTCGGCGGAAGTCAGCGTGTCGCGCAACGACGTGGACCTGCAGTGGGGATCGTTCGTGGTCAACCTGGCGATCCTGCGCCTCGACTACGCCATCTCGCCGCGCATGACCGTGCGCTCGCTGTCGCAGTACAACTCCTCGACCCGGCAGCTCAGCGCGAGCGTGCGCTACAACTTCATCTTCCGGCCCGGCAGCGACCTCTACGTCGTGTACGACGGCCTGCAGGGCAACCTGCCCGGGCGTCCCGAGGTGCGCAACGCGCAGCTCGTGGTGAAAATGACCTATCTGGTGTCCAGGTAGTCTTCGTAGTGTCAACTCAGTTCTTGTGGCGCGGACCTTGTCAGGTCCGCGTATGATGGTGCCCTCGAGCAGGAGGCAGATGATGAATCCGACTACGCGACGCGACGTGCTCAAGGGCGGCCTGGCGATGGCCGGGCTGGGGATGCTGGGGCTCCCTGACTTCGTGCTGCCGGCGCTCGCGCAGGGCGAGACACTTGTCCCGTTCACAGACCTGCCGGCCACCGTCAACACCGTGCCGGCGGCCGACCGGCGCATCATCGACATCCGCAACATCGACGGCGCGTTCACGCCGCGCGATCAGTTCTTCACCACGCAGCACTACGGCCATCCCGACGTGGACCCGGCGGCGTTCCGCCTGAAGGTGACTGGTCTGGTCAGCAAGCCGTTGTCGCTGTCGCTCGACGAGCTGAAGAAGATGCGGTCGCGCGAGCTCGTGTTCGGCTTCGAGTGCTCGGGCAACCGTCGTCCGCTGCAGGGGCTGTCGAGCAACGGGCGCTGGACCGGCGTGCCGCTGAAGACCGTGCTCGACATGGCCGGGGTCAGAGACGACGCGCGCGAGGTCGTGTTCTTCGGCGCCGATCACGGCGAGGAGGACGTCGAGTTCCGCGGGCAGAACTACAAGGTCGATCAGCAGTTCGGCAGAAGCCTCCCGCGCGACAAGGCGCTCTCGAACGAGCTGGTGCTCGCCTACGCGATGAACGGCGAGCCGCTGACCAAGCACCAGGGCTTCCCGCTGCGGCTGCTCATTCCCGGCTACTACGGCGTGTCGAACGTGAAGTGGCTGAACGGCATCCACGTGCAGGACGAGCAGTTCCTGGGCAAGTGGCAGGCGCGGTGGTACCGGACGCTGCGCGGCGAGACGATCGACGGGCAGATGCACTGGAAGGAGAACGCGATCGCGGAGATGCGGCTGAAGTCCTTCATCGCGCGCGTGACGAAGGCCGGCAGCGACCATCGCGTCTTCGGCGTCGTGCTCAACGACGGCACGCCGATCCGCTCCGTCGAGGTGAAGGTGGACGAGGGCCCGTGGCAGGCGGCGACGCTGGACGCGGCGACGATGAAGGAGAAGTACGGGTGGAAGTTCTTCACCTACACGTGGCGCGGCGCCACGCCCGGTGAGCACACGCTGGTGTCACGCGTGACCGACGCCACCGGCGCCGTGCAGCCGACCGCCGAGGACCTGGCCAACAAGAAGACGTTCCTCGAGGACAACTCGCAGCATCCGCGGAAGGTGATGATCGCGTAGCCGCTTCGCTCGAGCGCCCGCTTGCTTCGGTCGTGGGGGCCGGCTTTAGCCGGCCCGCCCCCATGACCAGCGTGTGATAATCAAAGCGTCCGCCTTCGCCTCGGGCTTCGGCGAGACAAGGGTCGGGGCGTAGCGCAGCCTGGTAGCGCACCTGCCTTGGGCGCAGGGGGTCGCTGGTTCGAATCCAGTCGCCCCGACCATTCTTCGCCCTCCGGGGTAACACTGGGGTAACACCCAGACACGCCTCAGCAACCGATCAGCGTTCGGGGTAACACCCGGGGTAACGGCGTCGCGCCACCTGAGAACCGCCCAGCGATACGCCGAGCCGATACCCTTTGAGGCGGGTCCCGACGTTTCTGATCGCCAGCGCGTACCGCCGACACACAGAACACGACGCTGATACGCGTCCGGAGCTGGGAGGCGTCTACATCGAGTCGCCCACCGCAAACGCAGAAGTTCCTGTGTGACGCGCAACCCTCCTGCAAGGCTCCTGACCTAGTCTGTCACCGATCATTCGTAGAGTACCCATCGGACTCGCGTCGTGACCAGCGGTCCACATTGGCACGAAATCGTTGCTGAAAAGGGAGTTCACGGCTACGATACGGACCGAGCCGCCGTTCGAGCGAGGCTCCGCAGGCGGCAGCAATTTCATCTCCGCATGCGGCGGTGCTCTGGCGAGCACCGGTGATGCCCGACCTACGTTCGCACTAGGCACGTGCACGCAACAGTCGGGGCAGGATCGCACTGATCGTCGCAGTTCATCTCAAATGGCCGGAGTGAAGATCCCGAATTTCTGGGTACTAGAAGACACGTCAGGATACGTGGAGCGCGAAAGCCGAGGCGTGAACTCGCCGATATCGCTTCGGCTCCATGCAGTCCGAAAAGGCGTCCCGACTCTCGTCGCCGAAACCAGCTATCAGCCGAAAACGCAGGGCCGTCGCCAAAACTTCAGAACTGAGCTCGCCCTAAACCTCCTCAAACGCGGACGCGTCAGGAGTGGGATTGTCGTCGCCGGAGTTCGCCTCGGGAGCAGCCCGGGACTTCTCAAGGCGCTGGCCGCCGCTGGAATTGACGCTGTTTTCGTGGTGCCTCCGTCTGGAAAAGGCGAGGCACGGACGCGGTTCGAAAGCCGACAGGACCCCCTTGATGTCCGGCTCAAGCGTGCCAAGTGGCAGCTTGGGCAAGTCAAAGCGCCCGATTCTGACGCGCAGTATTGGGTCACGGATCTAGGGCGTGCGTCGTTCGCAGGGTGCGAAGACCTCGATTGTTTCGCTGTCTCTCAAGGCGGAATCAAGGACTACCGTCGACAGCTCATCGTTGGTGTAGCGGCGCTGTCACGGCCTCGGTCGCTGAACGTACTTGCTAACCTGCTCGGGTGGTCACGTTGGATCCGTTTTGTCGACCGGCGCTCAGGCAAGCGTGAATCCGCTGCGAAGAACGGGGGCGAGCGGCCACTCACTTTCGAGTTGGTATCGCCGCATGAGCACGCTCTACGGGCTGTGCCGGCACGGGCAAACCTCAAGATAGCTACTGGCCTCGACGAGCGCATCGCCGAAGAAGCAGGCGGCGATTTGTTTGAGGGTTCCGGACCGCTCGGGCGTCTTGCGAGTCAGCGCGTTCTCAACGTGGTAGACCTCTTTGCTGGTGCTGGTGGGATGGGCCTCGGCTTCCTTCTCACACACCAGGGCGAAAGAGGATTTCGGCTGTTGTTTTCGGGAGAAGTGCATCCCGTTTACGCAGCGACGCTGCACGCAAATCGAGAGTACATGCTTCGGCACGGGCTCGTAGCCGAAGATCGCGTTGTCGACCGAGTTGTTCCTTTAGACTTGCGCGACCCGACTTCGATGGACCGCGTCCAAGGTGTCGCGCGCGAATGCGGCGGCGTCGACGTCCTGATCGGCGGCCCACCCTGTCAGGGATTCTCAAACGCCAATCGCAACTCCTGGTCAAGCAGCAATCCGAACAACCGTCTCGTCGACACCTTCTTCGACTACGTCGTTCGGCTGCGGCCTAAGGTGTTCGTCATGGAGAATGTGCAGGGCATTCTCTGGACCCAGAGCCACAATGGCGGCAGCTTGAGCGTGGCGGCACATGTGGTTCGCCGGTCTGTCGCCGCGGGGTACCGCTTGTACCCGAAGTTGCTCGACTCGGCGTGGTTCGGCGTTCCGCAGAATCGCAGCCGCTTCTTCTTGATCGGTCTACACGAGGACCTCGGATATGGCCAGGATGCATTTGGCAAGTGGGGTCCTTTCCCGCGTCCCACTCACGGTCCAGCCGGCCGCCAGCCGTACGTCACGCTGCGTGAAGCCATAGCGGACCTCCCCCCGATCGTCAATGGCCACGATTGCGAGGAGATTTCGTATCACGAACCAAACGGCTCCAGGTCGGAGTTCTTGGCGTTCACGCGTGACGGCGCCCCAAAAGGCAAAGTCTGGGATCACGTGGTCTCCACCCACGCGGATTACGTGATCGAACGTTATCGTCGAATTCCGCCTGGTGCGAATTGGTCATCGATCGCGCACATGATGACCAACTATGCAGATGTCGATCGTACGCACAGCAACATTTACCGCCGCCTGATTTGGGATCAGCCATCCATTACTGTCGGCCATTACCGAAAGGCGATGCTCATCCACCCGGAGCAGCATCGCGGGTGTGGGTTCCGGAAATTCTGGCCGCTGGATTCCGGAAATTCTGGCCGGTGGATCTGATGCCCCAGGTGAGGTCGGGTCGTCAAGCCCGAGGTGCTTGGTGCGCATCGACGGGCCATCCAGGGTGAG
>VFYY01000070.1 GCA_016871375.1 Acidimicrobiia bacterium | reverse complement strand
GACGGCGTCGCCGCGGCCATCGAGAGCGGCCGCGTCCTGGGCGGCGGCTGCAAGGTGGTGTTCGACACGACCCACGCCGGCGTCCGCGCGGCCGCCGCGTTCTGGTACGCGTTGAGCCGCGCGTTGTGGTGGGCGGCCGGATCGTTCGTGTTCTGCCGCCGCGACGCGTTCCGCGCGCTGGGCGGGTTCACCCTGGAGCTGTACGCGACGGAAGAGATCCACTTCTCGCGGGGCCTGAAGCGCCTGGCGCGGGCGCGGGGGCAGCGGCTGGTGATCCTGACGCGGCATCCGCTCGTCACGAGCGCGCGCAAGGCGAGGCTCTACAGGTGGAACGAAGTCTTGAAGTTCTTCGGAAAGACGCTGGTGACCGGAGGCCGGACGCTCCGAAGCGCGAAGGAGTCCTTCGCCTGGTATGACGGGCGACGCTAATTCACGCGACCGACGTAGCCGCTGATCACGGGCACCTTGCGCCCGGCCGCTGCCGCCGCCGCCTCGATCGCGACCTCCGGCTCCACGGCGGCGAGCGTCTCGAGCATGTCGCCTTCCATCGCCGCGATCGGGATCCCGTTCCGGTAGACGACGCGGTTGCCGGCGGCGACGCGGATGCGACCCGCCCGCGAGGAGTCTTCCGGCGTGACGATGCCGGTGAGGTTGAGCGGGTCGGCGGCGCTGATCGTCAGCAGCTTGCCGGTCGGCTCGGAGCGGCGGACTTCGCGGAGACGCTCGACCGCGTCCGGGAGCGCGAACTGCTCGCCTGACATCCCCGACACGAACCGGCCGCCGCGGATCTCTCCGCGCGCTTCGAGCCGCCGGTAGATCTGCACGAGCTCGCGCCACGCGACGCCAGGCGCCTCACGCGCGAGCAGCCGGCGGAACATCACGCCGTAGCGGCGGAGAAGGACCCAGGCGAGCGTCTCGAGCGCAGACTGGCGCGACGTGTCACCGGCGCCCTCGCCGACGGCACACCAGCGCCCGGCGGC
Organism: Acidimicrobiia bacterium; assembly: GCA_016871375.1. GTDB lineage: Bacteria > Acidobacteriota > Vicinamibacteria > Vicinamibacterales > UBA2999 > VFYY01. The sequence goes on along the minus strand of VFYY01000070.1, from coordinate 19,128 downwards.
CGCCGCGCGAACGTCTCCGATGAGCGCGCGCAGACCCGCGAAGCCGTCCGAGCTGACGAGTCCCGCCGCCACCAACTCGCCGAGCGCCGTGGAGACCTCGTCGGCCGTCATGCCGCACGCGGCGGCGATGTCGTGCGTGAACGACGCGCCGCGATGGCGGAGATGTTCGATGACGAGCCGGCGAGAGCCGGCCTCCACGTCTGTCGTAGTGTCCGGCTTCAGCCGGACCACGCCCCGCAATGCCATCCACGCATCCGCGTGCTCGCGCATGTAGAGCGCAATCGGCGTGGCACCCACGACCTGTGTCGGCCCGCTCGACAGCCGCGCCCAGCCAACGGCGCCGGTCAGGCACAGCATGTCGAGCGCAGCCGGGTCGTAGCGGTCCACGCGCGCCGCCAGCACGCGTTCCCACGCGCGCGCGGGCAGCTCCACGCCGTCGAGCTGCGCGATGACGGCGCGGACGCCGTCGGGCCCGGTCAGGACGTGCGGGCGCTCGACGTGCTGCCACGCGAACAGGAAGCGCATGAAATCGGCCGGCGTCACCGGCGAGATTTCGGCGCGCAGCCGATGCAGCGTGTAGCGATGAATACGGGCGAGCAGCCGGCGGTCGCACCACTCCGGGGCGGGTGAGGCGGGTGGGGCGGGTGGGGCGGGTGGGGAAAACATCCCGCGCAGGACCACGCCGTCGGACTCGAGCGCCAGCAGCGCGGCATCCGCATCGGCCTCGGTGATGCCGAAGGAGGCGGCGAGGGCCGCAGCGGTCACCGGGCCGGTCATCGCGAGCCGGTCGCGGAGCAGCGACGTGACGGCGTCCTCGCGCGTCCACGCGCGGCCGGCGCGGGAGGGCGGCGCGGCGATGATCGGCTCCAGCGCGGCGCCTGGATGAACGGCCAGCAGCTCAGGCAGCCGCTCTGCGGCAATCAGCACCCCACGCGCGCGCGTGTTGCACGCGACGCCGCTGCCAGCGCGTCGAACATCGTCGCCTCCACCTCGCTCTCGCGAAGGTAGCCTGCGGTGACGAGCGCGTCGTGCAGCTCGTCCGCATCGCGCGCGTCGGGGCGCTCCTCGTCCACGACGCGGGCAATGGCATCAGGGTCCAGCGTGGAGAGCGCCGGCCCGTCGAGATCGACCGGCCTCCGGCTCTGTACCGCGTGCGCCCGCCGCTCCTCGAGCGGCGCGTCGTCCACGAACGCGTACGGCCGGGCGTTGAGGACTTCATCCGCAAACACGGACGGCTCCGGCGTGTCGCGCGAGACGAGCTGGAGCTCGCCGCGATGAATGCGCTCGAGCACGCGCCTGAGCCCCTCGATGTCCATCGCCTCCTCGAGGCAGTCGCGGATCGACTGGTTCACGAGCGGATGGTCCGGCACCTCGCGGTCGCCGGGGATGTTGTCGAGGCACGCGGCGGCGTCGGGGAAGACCGCCGCCAGCAGGTCGTCGGCCTGCATCCGCTGCAGCGGGGGCGGCACCTTCGTGCCCATGCGGTTGCGCGGCACGGCCAGCGAGATGGTCGCGTTCCAGCGCCAGCGGGTCGCGAAGAGCGGGGCGTCGAGGACGGCCTGGATCAGCGTCTCGCGCACCGTCGCGGGGTGCAGGTAGCGGAAGACGTCGGCGAGCGGGAACGAATGCTGCGGCCCGAGCGAGAGCAGCAGCGCGTCCTCGGTGGCCGCCGCCTGCAGCTCGAAGTTGAACTGGCGGCAGAACCGCTTGCGCAGCGCCAGCGCCCATGCGCGGTTGATGCGGCTGCCGAACGGCGCGTGCAGGACGAGCTGCATGCCGCCCGACTCGTCGAAGAAGCGCTCGAGGACGAGCGTGTCCTGCGTCGGGATCACGCCGAGCGCGCGTTCGCCTTCCTTCAGGTACGCAGTGATCTGGTCGCCAGCCGGGCCGACCTGAAGGTCGGCCCCTACATCAGCCTTGGCAGCATCGCCCCGGAAATCGCTGACGGCCTTCGACAGCTCGTCGCTGCGGGCGGGCGCCTCGCCAAGCCAGAAGGGGATCGAGGGCGGCGCCCCGTGGGCGTCGGCCACGCGCACCGTGCCCGCCGTCACGCGCAGGATCTGCCAGGACGCGTTGCCCAGCTGGAAGATGTCGCCCGCCGTGCTCTCGATGGCGAAGTCTTCGTTCACGGTGCCGACGAACGTCTCGTCGGGCTCCATGACCACGCGGTAGTCCGCGACCTCGGGGATGGCGCCGCCGGACGTGAGCGCGAGCATGCGCGACCCGCGCCGCGGACGGACTTCGGCGTTGACCTCGTCGCGATGAATGAGCGCCGCGCGGCGGCCGCGCCTCGTGGCGAAGCCGTCGGCCAGCATGGCGACGACCGCGTCGCAGTCGCGGCGCGCGAGCGCGCGGTACGGCCACGCGCGCCGCACGAGCGCGAACAGCTCGTCCTCGGTGTACGCGCGGCTCGCCAGCTCCGCCGTGATCTGCTGCGCCAGCACGTCGAGCGGCGCGTCGTGGGTGACGATGCGATCGAGCTCGCGGCGGCGGACGGCGCGAAGGAGCGCGGCGCACTCGAGGAGGTCGTCGCGTGAGACCGGGAAGAGCCGTCCCTTCGGCGTGCCGCTGACGGTGTGGCCGGAGCGGCCCACGCGCTGCAGGAACGTCGCGATCCGGTGCGGCGACCCGATCTGGCAGACGAGATCGACGTGCCCGATGTCGATGCCGAGCTCCAGTGACGCGGTCGCCACGAGCGCCTTGAGCGCGCCGCTCTTCAGCCGGTGCTCCGCGTCGAGCCTGGTGTCCTTCGACAGGCTTCCATGGTGCGCCGTCACCGCGCCTTCGCCGAGGCGGTCGGTCAGGTGCCGCGCCGCGCGCTCCGCCATCCGCCGCGTGTTGACGAAGACGATCGTGGTGCGGTGCTCGTTGATGAGCGCGGTGAGCCGATCGTAGTACTCCTCCCACACCTCGTGCGCCATGACCGCGCCAAGCGGCGAGCCGGGAATCTCGAGCCCGAGGTCGAGCTCGCGCACGTGCCCTTCGTCCACGATCGCGCACTCGCCGCGCGAGGCATCGGCGCCGACGAGGAACCGCGCCACCTCGTCCACCGGCTTCTGCGTCGCCGAGAGACCAATGCGTTGCAGGGGCGACGCATGCGTCGCCCGCACCTGTTCGAGCCGCTCCAGCGACAACGCGAGGTGCGCGCCGCGGCGCGTGCCGATCACCGCGTGGATCTCGTCCACGATGACCGTCCGCACCGTCTTCAGGACGCTCCTGCTGCGCTGCGCCGTCAGCAGCAGGTACAGCGACTCCGGCGTCGTCACCAGGATGTGCGGCGGCGTGCGCAGGATCGCCGCGCGCTCGGAGGCGGTGGTGTCGCCCGTGCGCACCGCCGCGGTGATCTTCGGCGCCTCGATGCCCATCGACGCCGCGAGCTGCCGGACGCCGCGGCGCGGCTCCGCGAGGTTCTTGTGGATGTCCGCGCTCAGCGCCTTCAGCGGCGACACGTAGACGACGCGGACTTCGTCGGGGAGCGGTCCTTCGAGTCCCTCGCGGACGAGGTCGTCAATCGCGGTGAGGAACGCGGCGAGCGTCTTGCCGGATCCCGTGGGCGCGGCAATCAGCGTGTGACGGCCGCCGCGGATGTGCGCCCAGCCGCGCGCCTGCGCGGGCGTGGGTTCGCCGAGCGTTTCAGAAAACCAACGAGCAACTATCGGGTGAAAACCGTCCATGGTGCCTGGGGTGCCTAGAGTGCCTAGGGTACCACCCAATTCAGCGAGCGATCGACGGCGCGCGTCCACTGCGCGTACGCGTGTTCGCGCTGATCGGCGCTCCAGCGCGGCTCCCATTGGCGATCGGCCTTCCACTGTGTCCGCAGCGAGTCGAGATCCGTCCAGACGCCGGCGGCCAGCCCCGCGGCGTACGCGGCGCCGAGCGCCGTGGTCTCGGAGACGACCGGCCGGACCACCGGCACGCCGAGGATGTCGGCCTGCATCTGCATCAGCAGGTTGTTGACGGTGGCGCCGCCGTCCACCTTCAGCACGTCGAGGCGGACACCGGCGTCCTGCGCCATCGCGTCGAGCACGGCGCGCGTCTGGAAGCAGATCGCCTCGAGCGTCGCGCGGGCGAGGTGCGCCTTCGTGTGGAAGCGCGAGAGGCCGACGATGACGCCGCGCGCGTCGGTGCGCCAGTACGGGGCGAAGAGGCCCGAGAACGCGGGCACGAAGTACGCGCCGCCCGTGTCGGGCACGCTGGCGGCGAGCGCCTCGATCTCGCCGGCCGAGCGGATGATCTGCAGCTGGTCGCGCAGCCACTGCACCGCGGAGCCGGTGACCGCGATCGATCCCTCGAGCGCGTACACCGGCGCCGACTCATGGCACTGATACGCCATCGTCGTCAGCAGCCCGGACGTCGAGGGCACGATCGCGCTGCCCGTGTTCAGCAGCATGAAGTTGCCGGTGCCGTAGGTGTTCTTCGCCTCGCCGGGCGCGAAGCACACCTGACCGACGATCGCCGCATGCTGATCGCCGAGGGAGCCGGTGATCGGCACCTCGGCGCCGGCCGGTCCCGTGAGCCGCGTCGTGCCGAAGGCGGTCGGGTGCGACGAGGTGCAGATCTGCGGCAGGACCTGGCGCGGCACGTCGAACAGCGCCAGCAGCTCGTCGTCCCAGGCGCGCGTGCGCAGGTTCATGAGCTGCGTGCGGCCGGCGTTGGTGACGTCGGTGACGTGACGGCCGCCGTCGGGGCCGCCGGTCAGGTTCCAGATGACCCAGCTGTCGATCGTGCCGAACACCGCCTCGCCGCGCGTCACCGCGCCGCGCAGGCCGTCCACGTGGTCGAGGATCCACTGCAGCTTGGCGGCGGAGAAGTAGGTGGCCGGCGGCAGCCCCGTACGCTCCAGCAGAAGGCCGCGATGGGCCTCGAGCTCCGCCACGCGGCGATCGGTGCGCGTGTCCTGCCAGACGATCGCGTTGTGCCACGGGAGGCCGGTGCGCGGATTCCAGACGACCGTCGTCTCGCGCTGGTTGGTGATCCCGATCGCCGCGAGATCGCGGCCGGTCAGGCCGGCGGCGCGCAGCCCGCCGGCGATCACGTCGTTCACGCGCGCGGCGATCTCGATCGGGTCGTGCTCCACCCAGCCAGGCTGCGGCAGGATCTGCGCGTGCTCGAGCTGACGCCGGGCGACCTCGGCGCCGTTCCCGTCGAACACCATGAAGCGCGTGCTGGTGGTGCCCTGGTCGAGCGCGCCGACCAATCGCGTGGCCACGGTGCTAGATTATTGATGAAGCGTGTCCAGAGCCGTTGCCGCCGCGATCCTCCTGCTCACCGCGACCGCGGTTGGCTGCGCGTCCCTGCGCTTCGGGTCCGGACCGCGCCAGTACATCCGTATCGCCGAGGCGCTGGCCTCCCCGAACCTGAACGAGGGGCTGCGCGTGGCCGTCCCGCGCCTGCAGCCGGGCGTGATGGCCCAGGGCTGCCGCCTGCTCCCGCACATCGTCCGGCTGCAGACGCCGGGCCGCGACATGCAGATGCAGCTGGGCGATCCGCTGCTGCTCTCCGGCCTCAGCGTCGTCGTCATCGACGACGCGGAGGTGATCGTGCCGGGCGTGCCGCTGGGGATCGAGGCCGAGGTCCAGACGCCGCCCGTGCTGCAGCTGCGCGGCGACGATCCGGATCTCGGCCGCGGCACCCTGCGGCCGGTGAACACGGGCGAGTTCCGGCTGCGCGTGTACACGCTGTGCGGGGTCCCCGGCGCCGAGACGGTGATGAGCATCAAGGTGGTGCCGGTCGCGCCGCCCGTGCCGCCGCCGGTGTTCCCCGGGCAAATCACGGATGCCGGCCGTTGAACCGGCGGCCGTGTCCTGGTTCAAGGGGTACCTCACGCCCGACGAGCAGCGCGCGCTGACCGCGCGCTGCCTCGAGTTCCTCAACGGTCCCGCGGGCGGGTACGTGCCGACCGTGCGCGGCGGCGGCCGGATGCGCGTGCGCATGGTGTGCCTCGGCCGCCACTGGAATGCGCTCACCTATCGATACGAGGCCACCCGCGCGGACCACGACGGCGCGCCCGTGCCGCCGGTCCCGGAAGAGTTCGTGCGGCTCGCGTCGCGCATCGCGCAGGACGCGGGCTTCGACGTCGCGCCGGATGTCTGCCTGATCAATGAATACGGGCCCGGCGGCCGCATGGGGCTGCATCAGGACAAGGACGAGGGCCGCGCGTCGATCGAGGCGGGCCTGCCCGTCGTGTCGATCTCGCTCGGCGCCACCGCGCGTTTCCTGTTCGGTGGATTGAAGCGCAGGGATCCGGTCGAGGCGATGCTGCTCGAGTCCGGCGACGCGTTCGTCTTCGGCGGACCCGCGCGGCTGCGCTACCACGGCGTCTCGCGCATCGTCGCCGGCACCGCGCCGCCGGCGCTCGGCATCGACGGGCGGATCAACCTCACTTTTCGACGGTACTGACTCCGAGGAAACGGAGGGGACGGAGGCAACGGGGTTACACGGAGACACGGAGCAACGGAGACGCACAGAGGGCGCTACGCCGGTGCCGCGCTTCGCGCGGCGGATCGAGCACCGCTCGATTCGGGGCCGGCCAAAGGCCGGCCGCACCGGCGTGCCCTGTCGTCCTCCGTGCCTCCGCGTCTCCGTGTGAACCCGTTTCTCCGTATCCTCCGATGTCTCCCATGCAGCGCGACTGGGTTGGCGAATACGCAGCCAGCCACCAGCACCCGGTGAACCGGCTGTGCCACACGATCGGGATCCCGATGATCGCGCTCGCGGTGGTGCTGTTCGCGGTGTCGTTCGTGGACGGGCGCGCGTGGGTGCCGGCGGTTGCGCTGTTCGTGATCGGCTGGGTGCTGCAGTTCGTCGGTCACGCGGTCGAAGGGAAGCCGCCGGAGTTCTTCCGCGACTGGCGGTTCCTCTTCGTCGGCTTGCGGTGGTGGTTCGCGAAGATCAGCGGGCGAGCTTAGACGGCTTCGCCGCAGTCGTTGAGGAAGCGCGACGACTTCAGCCAGTCCCGATCGGGGTAATAGGAGAAGATCACGCCGCCGCCGCGGATGGTGTCGATCACCTGCCGCGCCACGGCTTCGCGCAGCGCCGGGCAGCCCCAGCTCCGGCCGATGCGCCCCTGTGACGCCGCGATCTGCGCACTCACGTACGGCGCGCCGTGCATGACGATCGCGCGCGGCCGCGCGTTGCCGTTGAAGCCCGGCTCCAGGCCGTCGAGCCGCAGCGAGTAGCCGTTGCTCCCGACGTAGGTGTCGTCGGCGACGAAGAGCCCGACGCTCGACTGCCGGCTGTTCATCGTGTCGGAGAAATGCCGCGCCATGTTCTCGCCGGTGTTCCTGCCGTGCGCGACGAGCTCCTTAAACAGCATCTCGCCGGTCGCGAACTCGAACACCCACAGGCGCGGTTCGACCGACGGCCGCGAGTAGTCGATCACGGTCAGCGTGCGCGGCGTCTCGATGTCGCCGGACGAGACCGCGCAGCGGACCGACTTCAGCGCGAGACCGAGCACGTCGGCCGCCACGCCCGCTTCTTCAGGGACACTCGCGAAGACATCCGCCGCTGCCGGCTTCGCATCAACCGTCGTCGTTCCCAGCCACGGCAGAGCTGCGACCGACAGCAGACCCCCGCCGAGCACGCTGATCAGCGTTCTGTTCAACCTGCGCAACCTCGTGGACTGATGTGAGTTGGACGCTCAGTGTAAAGGTCTGGATCAGCCTCGTTCAAGCACAGCCAGGAAGTCGCGCAGCTTGCCCTGAATGAGGGGGATATTCCGCGGTCCCATGCGCAGGAGCTGCTTCTGCGCGGGGCTCAGCCGCTGGAGACTGGGGTCGGCGTAGCGGTATTCGACGGCGCTCTCCGGTTCGAGCCGGATGTTTCCGGCGGGAACCGGGACCTCGAGCAACAGGTTGATGGCCTTCCGCAGCGCGTCGTCGAAGGGCTCCTGACGGCCGAGATCGGCGTACGCCTCCTGCAGGCGCGGCGTAAGTCCCCGGTAGAGCTTCGCGGCGCCGGCCGCGTCCACCGACGCGACCGCATCCGCAATGCCGTCGAAGCGCGCGTAGTTGCGCGGGTCCGCGACGATCTGGCCGCCGCGATCGAGGACGCGGAACGGGCCGGCCGGGCGCAGCGGCTGCAGGTGCGCGCTCGGCAGCGCGCCGTAGGCGATGTTTTCGACGACGACCGCCATGTTGCGGATCAGCCCGTTGGTGGTGAGCCACCGCGCGATGAGCGGGTGCGCGGAGAGCGCGGCGATGAGCTTCCGCACGACGGGATCGGAATCGGCGAGCGGCGGCACCTCGATCGGCGGTTCCGCCGGCGCCGCCGGCCGCGCCGCCGGCACCGTCGCCTCCGTCGTCGTTCCGGCGTCGGCGGCCGGCCGCGTCAGCCAGTAATACACCCCACCGCCAAGCGCGAGGACGGCGATGGCGGCGATGACCCAGACGATCGGGGAGCGCTCGCGCTCGTGACGCTGCGGCGGCTCGGGCAGCGGCGCGTCGACGTCGAACTCGGAGAGGTTGGTCATGATCCGCTCCCGGTCCTGGAGGACAGCCCCGGCAGGAACCGCCGGTGCTCCACGCGCAGCCTCGTGAGATCCGACGGGTGGAGCCGCAGATGGTTGGCGACCCGGTGGATCTCGGTCTCCTCGGCCATCGAGATCTCGTGATCGATCGACGACACGGCAAAGAGGCAGCGAACGAGTGCGACCTTCTCCTCGTACGTCGCGGCTTCCGCGAATTCCTGCGTGACCGAGAAGTCCGCCGTGGCGCCGAACAGCAGGTTGCTCGACTTGGCGAGGCTGACGACGAGCATGGCCTGGTCGGCGGTGAGGCCGCCCTCCTCGCTGACGAGCGATTCCATGGCGCGCGTCTCCTCGGGGGAGACGTGGCGGTCGGCGTGCGCAACGCGGCCCAGCAGGTAGGCGAAGCGCGCCAGGTGGCGCGCGCGGGTCTCGTCCAGGCGATCGAGCGCGTCAATCACCTCGCGCAGCGGCCCGTGTCCGGCGGACGGTTTCGCCTCGAGTCCCAGCCAGCTGCGCAGATTCATCGGATGGCTGCATCATAATCGAAGGGTGGATGCCTACGCCGCGTTCCTGCAGGCGTACCCGGAATACGCGACGACGAGCCCGCTCGACGCCCTGCGCGCGACGGAGTACCGGCGGCTCGACGAGCTGGGGCACACCTATCTCGACTACACCGGCGGCAGCCTCCACGCCGAGTGCCAGGTCCGCGAGCATGCGGCGCTGCTCAACCAGCACGTCTTCGGGAATCCCCACTCGGCCAACCTGACGTCGTCGGCGATGACCGCGCTCGTCGAGCGCGCGCGCGGCGCCGTGCTCGAGTGGTTCCACGGCACGCACGCGTACACGGCGGTGTTCACGCAGAACGCCACCGCCGCGCTCAAGCACGTGGGCGAGTCGTATCCGTTCGCGCCGGTCGGCCGGTATCTGATGACGGCCGACAACCACAACTCGGTCAACGGCATCCGCGAGTTCGCGCGCTCGAAGAGCGCGCGCGTGGCCTACGCGCCGCTCACGTCGCCGGAGCTGCGCGTGGATCGCGAGGCGCTGCGCGAGCTCCTGCAGCAGCGCGACGCGAACGCGCGCAACCTGTTCGCGTTCCCCGCGCAGTCGAATTTCTCGGGGGTCAAGCACCCGCTGGAGCTGGTGGACGAGGCGCACCAGGCCGGGTGGGACGTGCTGCTCGACGCGGCGGCGTTCGTGCCGACGAACCGTCTCGATCTGCGCAGCGTGACGCCGGACTTCGTCAGCATCTCCTTCTACAAGATGTTCGGCTACCCGACCGGGGTCGGCTGCCTGCTCATCCGCAACACCATCCTGCCGGCGCTGCGGCGCCCGTGGTTCGCGGGTGGCACCGTGAACTTCGCCACCGTGCGGGGCGAGCATCATCTCCTCGCGCCGCGCGAGGCCGGCTTCGAGGACGGCACGCTCAACTACCTGGCGATTCCCGCGGTGGAGATCGGGCTGCGCCACCTCGCGTCGATCGGCATGGAGGTCATCGAGACGCGCGTGCGCTGCCTCACGGGCTGGCTGCTCGACCGGCTCGTCAACCTGCAGCACTCGAACGGGCGCCCCATGGTGCGCATCTACGGGCCGATGACCACCGCGTCGCGCGGCGGCACCATCACCATGAACTTCTACGATCCGGACGGGCACCTGCTGGACTACCGGCGCGTGGAGGAGCTGGCGTCGGCGCAGCGCATCTCGCTGCGCACCGGCTGCTTCTGCAACCCCGGCGTCGGCGAGACCGCCGAGGGGCTGACCGACGAGGACTTCGAGGCGGCGCTCGACGCCAGCACGGACATGACGCTGCCGCGCTTCCTGCAGTTCATCACGCATCGCAGCGGCAAGAGCGCCGGCGCGATCCGCGCGTCCATCGGGATTGCGACCAACTTCGCCGACGTCCACCGTTTCGTGCAGTTCGCGGAAGGCCTCCGCGAGCAGACGCGGCTGACGATGGGCGAGGTGACGTTCGATATCGAGAGCTGCCGGGTGATACGGGACGGATCCTAGGTGGTAGGTGGTAGGTGGTAGGTCGTAGCTGAAGAACGCGCGCTAGTGATCGTACGGAAGGTCACGGCGCAACTGGCCTCGAGGATTCCGTAGCCCACGGCAGCTGGCGCAGGGCAAGATCCCGTTTCAGAAATAGTTGATCTGTCACGCATTTTCGACGTCCATACTTAAATATACAGTGTTTTCTACGCACGTCTCTGAATTTCGACGGATGAGCGTAGTATAGTTATTTCTACGTTAGAAAATAGATAGCCATTGTTTTCGACGACGATCATGAGTTTTCGACAATGAGGCTGGAAAATCCGGAACTTGCTGCGTTTCAGGATCAGGCGATCCCGCAGGGCACACGCCTGGCGGGCGCGGCGGCGCTGGCGCATGAATTCTCCATAGCCGCGCCTCTGCGCCGGCTGAGCTGTGTGGCCGACCAGCATGTGAGCGGCAGCCGCCGCCAGAAAGGGGCTTGGACTGTCTTCGACAAGCGCTACTGGCCGGGGGAGACGCTCGCCGACCATCTCGGCTTCATCCTGAAGCACGAGGATGCGGATTTCCTCGTGCTCAAGCGCATCTTCGCTGCGGCCCCGCAAGCCGCCATCGAAGAGATGGTGCGCGCGGCGCCGACGGCGCTTCATGTACGCCGTGCGTGGTTCCTCTACGAAACGATGACGGGACGCACCCTCGATGTCGAGGATGCGCCGCGCGCGGCGGCGATCGACCTGCTCGATCCGAAGGCCTATTTCACGGGCAAGCCGCGCCTCTCAAAGCGCCACCGCATCCGCGACAATCTCCTCGGCACGGGCCGCTTCAATCCCATCATCAGGCGGACCGACGCGCTCGAGCGGATTCTGGCGCTCGACCTCGCTGCCAGGGCGCGCGACACGGTGAGCCGCACCGGCAGCCATCTCGTCGCGCGCGCTGCGAGCTTCCTGCTGCTGGCCGACAGCCGCGCCAGTTTCCAGATTGAAGGCGAGCGGCCGCCGCGCAACCGCCTGGAACGATGGGGCCGCGCGGTGCTGCAGGCGGGGAAGAACCGGCTCACCCTCGACGAAATCATCCGCCTCCAGGGCGTGCTGATCGAGGACACGCGCTTTGTGCGCGCGGGTCTGCGGCCTGACGGCGTATTCCTCGGCGACCGCGACCATGTGGGCGATCCGCTGCCGGAATTCATCGGCGCGCGCGCGCAGGATCTTGACGACCTAATGACGCACATGCTCGAAGCCAATGACCGCATGCGCGATGACGGTCTCGATCCGGTGCTGCAGGCGGCTGCGACGGCGTTCGCATTCGTCTACGTGCACCCGTTCGAAGACGGCAACGGGCGATTGCACCGCTGCCTCATTCATCACGTGCTCGCCGAACGGACATTCACGCCGCCGGGCATGGTGTTTCCGGTGTCGTCCGTAATGCTGGCCCGCATCGACGATTACCGCACGACGCTGCAGGCCCATTCGGGGCCGTTGATGCCGTTCATCGAATGGCGGCCGACGGCCGATCGCAACGTCGAGGTGCTGAACGACACGGCGGATCTGTACCGTTACTTCGATTGCACGGAGGCCGCGGAGTTTCTGTACGCGTGCGTGAGGCGCACGGTCGAAGACGACCTGCCGCGCGAAATCGACTATCTGCACCGCCATGATCGGGCCATCCAACGCATCATGGAAACGGTGGAGATGCCCGATCGCCTCGCGGAGAACCTCGTCCTGTTCATCCGGCAGAACAAGGGACGGCTTTCGAAGAAGCGGTGCGAGGACGAATTCAGGGAGCTCCGCGACGATGAAGTCGCCTCGATCGAGCGCATCGTCGCCGATGCGTTCGACGGCTTCGACGATGCGCCCGGCGAGCTGGCGTCCACGCCGGCCGGGGACTGACCTATCCGGTCAGGCCCTCGGCCTGCCCGTTGAGGCGAGCCAATTCATCTGAATAGTGCGCCCCTGCATTCCGCAGCATTCTTGACGCCGTAGCCACGTGAAAGCCAAGGGTTGAGATGGTGTTCGCATCATGAGCGGCCTTGATCATGTCCACAAGTCTCTTGCCTTTAACGCCAGCTCCTGCCAACAGCCCTTCAACGGCTCGCATTCTAGCGTGACGATCGGGGGCACGCTCAATTGGAATCGCGGGACGACGTGTATGGGCCATCAGGCAACAGGAAACGCCAGCACCGCGCGCAGGTTCCGTCAATCCCCGGAGGCCGCGAAGCGGTCGCAGGGAAGCGGAGAGCATTGACGGTGCCCAGCACGGCGCGACGCTGCCGCGCTTCCTGCAGTTCATCACGCATCGCAGCGGCAAGAGCGCCGGCGCGATCCGCGTCTCAATCGGGATTGCGACCAACTTCGCCGACGTCCACCGTTTCGTGCAGTTCGCGGAAGGCCTCCGCGAGCAGACGCGGCTGACGATGGGCGAGGTGACGTTCGATATCGAGAGCTGTCGGGTGATCCGCGACGGATCCTAGGTGGTAGGTGGTAGCTCTGGTATGAACACTTGACCGTCGTTGAGACTGCGAAACGGGCGCTGTGGCGCGCATTCCCAGGGACGCTGGACGACGCCGGTTACACCGGTGCGCCGCAAGACGACCTCCTTCCTGGAGTGGAATTGTCTCGCATCGAGGGTGACCTCCGCCGCGGGGACGGCAACGAACTGGAAGGCAAGTTCAAAGCGGCGCATTCATCCTCTGCACTTACCGTCAATTCGTTTGGACCGTTCAAGACGTGCCCTGAACCGCTAGCACTGGCGGGTTACCGAGGCGCAACAAGCGTTGCGTTCGAGCGGCGACTACCGATCTTCAGGGGTGGGAGAGCGCCACGATTGACGGCTGCGCCATCGAGCGCCCGACGTTCTTCGATCATCCGAGGAGCAGACTTACTAAAGGAACCGGAGACCCGACCGACTTAACCAATCTGTCCACTGAATCGGATCAGGCCCAGACCTACCACCTACCACCTACCACCTACCGCCTACCGCCTACCACCTAGTTCCGCGACATCTCGTCGTAGAACGGTCCCGCTGCGTTGTTGACGAACGGGCCGGGCACCAGCTCCCAGCCGAGATCGTCCACCTTCAACTGCTTCAGGTACTGATCCTTCGGCACGCCCTTCCTGATCAGCTCGCGCGTGCGGCTCTGCACGGTCATGAAGCGCTGCTTGAAGCGCGCGAGGTCCTCCTTCTTCGACACGGGCCCGTGGCCGGGCACCACGACGTCGAAGTCGAACTTCATGATGTTGTCGATGGTGGTGAGCCACTCGAGGCTCGTGCCCCCGTTCGTGTAGTCGATGGCGGGCACGCGCGGGAGCACGACGAAGAGGTCGCCGGTCGCCATCACCCGCAGGTCGGGGAAGTAGACAATCGTGTCGCCGTTGGTGTGGCCGCGGCCGACGTGGTGGAGCTGGACCTCGGCGCCGCCGAGGTGGATGGCCGCCTCGTTCGCGTAGGTCACCGGCGGCGGACCGGGCTGGTTGCCCTTCACCATCGCGGCGCGCGCGTTCTTGTGGCCGACGATGGTCGCGTGCTGCAGCATCTTCGCGTTGCCGCCGGTGTGGTCGCCGTGGTGGTGCGTGCTGACGACGTACTTCACCGGCTGATCGGTGACGGTCTTCACCAGCCGGATGATGTCCTCGTAGTTGCGCTCGAACATGTCGTCCACGATGAGCACGCCCTCGCTGGTCACGCGGACGGCCAGCGTGTTCGCGCCCGGATTGAGGATGGCGTAGAGGCCGGGCTTGACCTGCTCGATGGTCAGCATCGCGGGCGGCGGGCCGCCCTGACGGCCGCCCTGCGGCGCCTGGCCGAAGACGGCGCCGGCGGCGGCCACGGCAACGAGCACGGCGAGGATCGCGAATCTCTTCATGGGCCGGATTATAGTCGGCGGATGCCCGCGTCCGCCCCGTACGGCACATGGACGTCGCCGCTGCCCGCGGCCCGCGTCGCGGCCGGCGAGCTCCGCCTGAGCGCGGTGGCGATCGACGGCGACGACATCTACTGGGTCGAAGGGCGGCCGCAGGAGGGCGGACGCAACGTGCTGGTCCGCCGCGACGCCGGCGGACGCATCGCCGACGTCACGCCGCCCGGGACGAACGTCCGCACGCGCGTGCACGAGTACGGCGGCACGTGCTACGCGGTGGCGAAGGGCGCCGTCTATTACGCGAATTTTTCCGACGGGCGAATCTATGCCGGGTCTGCAAAGCAAGACCCGGCCTACGTACCCATTACGCCGGAAGGGAAGTGGTTCTACGCGGATTTCGAGATCGATCGGCGTCGCAACCGATTGATGTGCGTACGCGAGGACCACACGCAACCGGGCGAGCCGGTGAACACGCTGGTGTCGATACAGATTACGGGCGACCCATGGGTCGCCCCTACCACGCCATGCGTCGCCCCTACCGTGATCGCCGCGGGATACGACTTCTATTCCACGCCGCGGCTCTCTCCCGACGGCTCGATGCTCGCGTGGCTGTCCTGGCGGCATCCGAACATGCCGTGGGATGGCACGGAGCTGTGGGTGGCGGACGTCACCGCATCCGGCGCGCTCGAGCATGCCAGCTGCGTCGCCGGCGGCGCCGACGTCTCCATCTATCAGCCCGGCTGGACAGCCGAGGGCACGCTCTGTTTCGCCGCCGACGATACCGGCTGGTGGACCCTGATGCGGGCGCAGCGCCGCGACGGCTCGTGGCGTGCCACGCCGCTCACACAGCTGTCCGGCGCCGAGTTCGGCCGTCCGGAATGGGTGCTCGGCACGGCGACCTGGCTGGCGGCCGGCCCATCGCGCCTCGTCGTCAGCTACACGCAGCGCGGGCTCTGGCACCTGGCCACCGTCGACGAGCGCAGCGGCGCGGTGTTCGACGTCGCGCCCGGCCTGCAGCCGCACGAGTGGCTCGCCGCCACCGACACCGACGTTGTCCTCGTCGCCGGCTCCGCGACGCAGCCGAACGCGGTCGTGCGCGTGGACCTGGGCAGCGGTGCCGTCGAGACCATCCGCGAGGCGTCGTCGGTGAAGCTCGACGCCGCCGACGTCTCCGAGGCGCAGCCAATCGAGTGTCCGACGACCGGCGGGCTCACCGCGCACGCGTTCTACTACCCGCCGTGCAACCATGCCTTCACCGCGCCACCCGGCGGGCGCCCGCCGCTCATCGTCATCACGCACGGCGGCCCCACCGCCGCGGCGAAGGCCACCTTCAACCTCGAGGTGCAGTTCTGGACCACGCGCGGCTTCGCGGTCGTGGACGTGAACTACGGCGGCAGCTCGGGGTTCGGCCGCGCCTATCGCCAGCGTCTCGCCGGCACGTGGGGCATCGTGGACGTGGACGACGTGATCAATGCGGCCGGGTACCTGGTGCAGGAGGGGCTCGCGGATCCGCACCGCCTGATCGTGCGCGGCGGCAGCGCCGGGGGCTACACGACACTTGCCGCGCTGACGTTTCGTCCGGGCGTGTTCAAGGCGGGCGCGAGCTACTACGGCATCAGCGACCTCGAGGTGCTGGAGCTCGACACGCACAAGTTCGAGTCGCGCTATTCACACAGCCTGATCGGCCCGTACCCGGAGCGGAAGGACATCTACTACGAGCGGTCGCCAATCCATTTCGTGGACCGCCTGGCGGCGCCGCTCATCCTGTTTCAGGGACTCGAGGACAAGGTGGTGCCGCCGAACCAGTCGCAGATGATGGCCGACGCGCTGCGCGCGAAGGGGCTGCCGGTCGCCTACCTCGCATTCGAGGGCGAGCAGCATGGTTTCAGGAAGGCGGAAACCATTACGCGCAGCCTGGAGGCGGAGTTATATTTCTACGGCGCTGTACTCGGCTTCGAGCCGGCCGACCAGATCGAGCCTGTTCCGATCGCCAACCTGCGGAGCAACTCATGAGAAAGCTGTCCTCCGTCGCGATCCTGGCCCTTGCCGTCGTGACGGCCGTGTCCGCCCGCCAGGCGGCACGCGCCGCGGTGGCCATCGACGGCGACGACATCGGCGGCGTGGTCACCGGCGCCCGCGGCCCGGAAGCCGGCGTGTGGGTGATTGCCGAGACGTCCGAGCTCCCGACGCGCTACATCAAGACCGTCGTCACCGACGACCAGGGACGGTACCTGCTGCCGGATCTTCCGCGCGCCGGCTTCAGCGTGTGGGTGCGCGGCTACGGGCTCGTGGACTCGCCGAAGGTCCAGGCGCAGCCCGGGCGCACGCTGAACCTGACCGCGGTCGCCGCGCCGGACCTCCGCGCGGCCGCGCAGTACTACCCGGCGAACTACTGGTTGGCGATGCTGCAGGTGCCCGCCGTGAGCGAGTTCCCCGGCACGGGCCCGCAGGGCAACGGCATCAACCCGAACATGCGCAGCCAGGCGCAGTGGATCCGCCTGCTCAAGACCGACAGCTGCGAGTCGTGCCACCAGCTCGGCAACACGGGAACGCGCGAGATTCCGGCGAGCCTCGGCGTGTTCGACTCGTCGGCGGCCGCGTGGGACCGCCGCGTGCAGTCGGGCCAGGCGGGCGGCGCCATGAACAACGGTCTCAACAACCTCGGTCGTCCGCGCGCGCTCGCGATGTTCGGCGACTGGACCGATCGCATCCGGAACGGCGAGCTGCCCTCGCAGACGCCGCCGCGCCCGCAGGGACTCGAGCGCAACATCGTCATCACCCAGTGGGACTGGGCGGACCCGAAGGCCTATCTGCACGACGAGATCGCCACCGACAAGCGCAACCCGCACGTCAACGCGCACGGGCCGCTGTACGGATCGCTCGAGGCGAGCGCGGACTACGTGCCCGTGCTCGATCCCGTGCGGCACACCTCGTCGCGCATTCCGCTCACCGTGCGCGATCCGAATACGAGTGTCGCGTCGGCGCAGATGGTGGAATACGCCTCCGCCTACTGGGGCAACGAGCCGATCTGGACGAGCAAGGCGAACGCCCATAACCCGATGCTCGATCACCGCGGCCGCGTGTGGCTGACCTCGCGCGTCCGCAACAACGAGACGCCGGCGTTCTGCCGCGACGGCTCGGCGCATCCGTCGGCGAAGCTGACGCCGGTGAACAACTCGGGCCGCCAGCTCGCGATGTACGACCCGGCGTCCAGGACGATCACGCACGTGGACACGTGCTTCGGCACGCATCACCTCTTCTTCGCCGAGGACGCCAACCACACGCTGTGGACGAGCAGCGGGGGCGGCGGCGGCGTGGTCGGCTGGCTGAACACGAAGCTGTTCGACGAGACCGGCGACGAGCAGCGGTCGCAGGGGTGGACGGCGCTCGTCCTCGACCTCAACGGCAACGGCCGCCGCGACGCGTACGTCGAGGCCGACCAGCCGACGGACCCGGCGAAGGACAAGCGCGTGAACGCCGCGTTCTACGGCGTGATGCCGAGCCCCGACGGCAGCGTCTGGGGATCGGTGGTCGGCTTCCCGGGGATGCTCGTGCGCCTGAACCCGGGCGCCAACCCGCCGGAGACGGCGCTGGCCGAGGTGTACGAGGTGCCGTGGGGGAGCGTGAAGGCGCCCGTGCTCGGCTACGGACCGCGCGGCATGGACGTCGATCGCAACGGCGTGGCGTGGGTCGTGCTCGCGAGCGGTCACCTCGCCAGCTTCGATCGCCGCAAGTGCGCGGGGCCGCTGAACGGGCCCACCGCCACCGGGCAGCATTGTCCTGAAGGCTGGCGCCTCTATCAGACGCCGGGCCCGAACTTCAAAGGCGCCGCTGAAAGCGCGAACGTGGACTCGCACTACTACGACTGGGTCGATCAGTTCGACACGTTCGGCCTCGGGCAGAACACGCCGATCGCGACCGGCAACGGGTCGGACTCGCTGCTCGCGTTGAACCCGGCGACGGGACAGTTCACGACGCTGCGCGTGCCGTATCCGATGGGCTTCTTTGCGAAGGGGCTCGACGGACGCATCGACGACCCGCGCACGGGCTGGAAGGGCAAGGGGCTGTGGACCACGTGGGCCACGCGCACGCCGTTCCACAGCGAAGGCGGCACGTCCAACCAGAGCAAGATCGTCCATTTCCAGCTGCGGCCGAACCCGCTTGCGAGGTAGTCACGTGAGGAGACGCGTGTTCGTCGCCGCCGCTGTCGTGTGCGCGGCTGTCGTGTCGGTCGCGGCGCAGGAGCGTCTCAACCAGGACGTCTTCTGGAAGATCCGCCAGGAGGGGACGGCCAACTCGCAGGTCCTGAAGACGCTGCACATGTTCACCGACGTCTACGGACCGCGGCTCACCGGATCGCCGAACCTGAAGGCCGCCGGCGAGTGGGCGATCGAGGAGATGCAGCGGTGGGGCCTGAAGAACGGCCGCATGGAGCCGTGGGACTTCGGCCGCGCCGGCTGGGTGAACGAGCGCCTGGCCGCGCACATCACCG
This sequence comes from Acidimicrobiia bacterium, assembly GCA_016871375.1. Taxonomy (GTDB): domain Bacteria; phylum Acidobacteriota; class Vicinamibacteria; order Vicinamibacterales; family UBA2999; genus VFYY01. Next base: position 327 of record VFYY01000070.1, on the reverse strand, counting down.
CGCCCGTGAAGGACGCGCTCGTCGTCGAGGCGCTCGCGTGGACGCCGGGGACCGACGGCACCGCGCGCGGGCCGTCGGCGCGCCTCACGCTGCCGCAGCGCCCCACGCGTGAGACGCTGACCGCGTACCTCGACTCGATGAAGGATGCGGTGCGCGGCAGGATGGTGCTGATCAACCCGCCGCAGACCGTGCTCGTCACCTTCGATGCGCCCGCGCTGCGCCGCGAGGACGCCGACGTCGTCGCGCAGCTCAACGCCGCACCCCAGGCACCCCAGGCACCTCAAGCACCCCAGGCACCCCAAGCACCCCAGGCACCCCAGGCACCCC
>VFYY01000069.1 GCA_016871375.1 Acidimicrobiia bacterium | reverse complement strand
GCGAAGCTTGACCTTCAGGTAGATCACTTCCTCGCGCAGGTCGTCGAGCTCCGTCTGCAGCCGCTCGGCGCGCGCGGCGTCGCGGCCCCGCAGCTGCGTCACGTCGCTGCTCGCCTGGAACACGTTGTCCTGGAGCCGCTGAATGTCGGTCTGGGTAACTGTGGCCTGCCGCGCGTCGGCGACGCCGAGGCCGAGAGTGGTAACCAACAGGGCCGCAAGACCGGCCCGCTGCATGAGGTGCATGGCTGATGCCTCAACTCGAGGGAGGTGCACGAATGGGGCCAGTAGGGCAGGTAAGGCGAGTGGGCGTGTGGGGACGCTTTTCCCCGCCCTGCCAGCCCCACTTTGCCATACCCGCCCTCTAATTGCGCCACGGCATCAGCCGCTCGATCCAGCTGATGCGTGTCAGATCGTTATAGATGACTGTCACCATCAACATCATCAGGAGGACGAAGCCGGCGAGCAGCATCTTCTCCTTGACGGCGATGCTGAAGTCGCGGCGCGCGATGCCCTCGAGCGCCATGATGAGGATGTGGCCGCCGTCGAGCACGGGAATCGGCAGCAGGTTGAGCAGCCCGAGGTTCAGGCTGATCGACGCCATCAGCGTGAAGAGCGAAATCCAGCCCGCCTGCGCCGACTCGCCCGAGAGCTGCGCGATGGCGACCGGTCCCATGAGCTGCCGCGGCGAGGTCTCGCCGACGAACAGGCCGCCCAGCGTGCGGAAGATCAGCCCGCTGAACTCGATGTTGCGCTCGACGCTGAGCTGCACGGCCTCGAACGGGCCCGGCGTGAACGACTTGGTCGGCTCGGACACGTAGAGGCCGAGCATGCCGCGGTTGCCCTGCTGCTCCGGCGTGGCGCGGATGCGCATGAGGTCGCCGTCGCCCTCGCCGCTGCCACCGCGCCGGATCGTCAGCTCGATCTCGCGGCCGCCGTTGCGCGAGATGGCGTCGATGAACTGGCTGCGCGTCACCATGCGCTCGCCGTCCACCGCGAGGACGACATCGCCGGCCCTCAATCCCGCGCGCTCCGCTGCCTGCCCCGCGATCACCGACGCCACGATCGGGTTGATGTCGGGCAGCACGCCGATGTTGCCGACCTCGTAGCGCGTCTCGGCGACCGTGCGCACGGTCATCGCCTGCGTCTGCCCGTCGCGCAGCAGCGTGAGCTGCACGTCGCGCGACGGCCGCGTGCCGACGGCGATGAACAGGTCCTCCCACGTATCCACCGCGTCGTCGTCAATCGTGAGGATGCGGTCGCCGCGCACGATGCCGGCGCGCTCGGCCGGCGAGCCCGGCTGGACGGCGCCAACGACCGGCGGCTGGTCCTGGTAGATCGGCACCTCCGCGCCCTGCGCGAGCACCACGGCCATGACCACCACGGCGAGCAGGACGTTCATCGCCGGACCCATGATCAGGATCTGGAACCGCTCCCACTTCGTCCGCGACATGAACTCGTCTGGCTTGCCCGTGCGCGGGTCGTCCGGATTCTCGCCGGCCATCTTCACGTAGCCGCCGAGCGGCACCGCGCTGATGCAGTACTCCGTGTCGCCGCGCTTCACCTTGAGCAGCTTCGGGCCGAACCCGAGCGAGAACGTCAGCACGCGGACGCCGAGGCGGCGCGCGGCCAGGAAGTGCCCCAGCTCGTGCACGAAGATGAGGACCCCGAGCACGAACAGAAATGCCAGTAGGGTGGTCACGACTGAAACCTCAGACAGTCAATTCTAGCGTGCGCGCCGTGTCGCGGGCGTGCTGCCGGGCCCATCGATCCACGCGCCGTACCGTCTCCAGCGACGCGGGCGGCTCCACGGCATGCGCGTCCATCGTCATCTGTATGACGCGCGGGATGTCCATAAAGCCGAGCTTTCCCTCCAAAAAGATTTCGACGGCCACTTCGTTCGCCGCGTTCAAGACGACCGGAAGGGTCCCCCCGGTCCGCAGCGCGCGGTAGGCCAGGCCGAGACACGGAAAGCGGTCGTGCGGCGGCGGCGCGAAGTCGAGCCGCGCGGCACGGGCGAGATCGAGCGACGGCAGCGCCGCCTCCCACCGCTCGGGATACGAGCAGGCGTACTGAATCGGCAGCCGCATGTCGGTGACACCGAGCTGCGCGATGACGGACCCGTCGGTCAGCTCCACCATCGAGTGCACGATCGACTGCGGGTGGATGACGACGTCGATCTGCCCGGCGGAGACGCCGAACAGCCAGTGCGCCTCGATGACCTCGAGGCCCTTGTTCATCAGCGTCGCCGAGTCGATGGTGATCTTGCGGCCCATGCGCCACGTCGGGTGCTGCAGCGCCGCCTCGGGATCCACGCCGTGCAGCGCCTCGAGCGTGTGCTCGCGGAACGGACCGCCGGACGCGGTGAGGATGATGCGGCGGACCTCGGACCCCGCGCGGCCGTGCAGGCACTGATGAATCGCGTTGTGCTCGCTGTCCACGGGCAGGATGTCCGCACCGTGGCGCCGCGCGGCGGCGGTCACGAGCTCCCCCGCCATGACGAGCACTTCCTTGTTGGCAATCGCCATCCGCTTCCCGGCCTCGATCGCCGCCAGCACGGCCTCGAGCGCTGCCGTGCCCGACGACGCGCACAGCACGATGTCCGCCGCTGGATGGGTGGCGACGGCAATCAAGCCCTCCACGCCGGACGCGACGGTGCGCGGGTGCGACGGTGCGCAGGCGGTGCGCAGGCGATCCCCGCCGGCTGCCGTCGCCATGGCCGCCACGTCGGGACGGTAGCGGGCGCACTGCTCCGCCAGCAGCTCCGCGTTGTCGCCGGCCGCGAGCGCGACCACGCGCAGGCGCGACGGATGCGCGTCCACGACGGCGAGCGCGCTGCGCCCGATCGAGCCGGTGGAACCAAGGATGGCGAGGTTCTTCATGCGGCCTGCAGGAACACGTAGAACGCCGGGCTCGCAAACAGCAGCGCGTCGATGCGATCGAGCACGCCGCCGTGGCCCGGAATCAGCGAGGAGCTGTCCTTGACGCCGGCGGTGCGCTTGAGACGCGACTCGAACAGGTCTCCCGCGATGCCGAGCACGACCACGACGACGCCCGCCAGCGCGAGCACGAGCGCCGGGACGATCGGCAGCGCCCAGCGCCCGGCAATCGCCATGCACGCGGTGCCGGCGACGACGCCGCCGATGGCGCCCTCGACGGTCTTCTTCGGGCTGATCGCCGGCGCCAGCGGACGGCGGCCGAACGCGCGGCCCGAATAGTACTGCGCGGAGTCGCTCACCGCGACCGTGCCGATCAGCAGCAGCGTGCCGCGCCACCCGACGAGCGCGTGCAGCGCGACGAGCAGTCCGAGCGGGACGCCGATGTAGATCGGGGCGACCAGCCCGGTGGCGGCCTCCTGGATCGTCCGGTTCCTGACGAGCACTTCGCCCGCGATCAGCGCCAGGCCGGCGAGCACCACGATCACCGCATTGAGCGGCGCCATCGCGATCAGCACGCACGACACGATCGCAAAGACGACGACCAGCCACTGGCTCGCGCCGTCGCGCGGCCCGATGATGCCGGTCAGCTCGTGCGCCGCGAGCGCGGTGACGATGCACGCGACGACGACGAGAAAGGCGGGCGGGAGAAAGATGATGGCCGCGAGGGCGGCTGCCGCGAGCGCAAGCCCGCTGGCGAGACGAGTCACCCTTCGACTCCGCTCAGGGTGACCCTGAGTGCGAATCGAAGGGTCATCTCGAGCCGATGACCGCCGGCGCCGTGATGCCGCCGTACCGCCGCTCGCGCTTCTGGTAGGCGAGCACCGCCTCGAGCAGATGCCGGCGGCGGAAGTCCGGCCACAGCGTCTCGGTCACGTAGATCTCGGCGTACGCGATCTGCCAGAGCAGGTAGTTGCTGACGCGCATCTCGCCGCTCGTGCGGATGAGCAGGTCGGGATCCGGCTGGCCGGCCGTGTAGAGGAAGCCGGCGAAGCGCTCCTCGTCGAGATCCTCCGGGCGCACGCCGGACGCGATCGCGCGGCGCGCCGCGTCCACGATCTCCGCCCGCCCGCCGTAGTTGAGCGCGATGTTGAACAGCATCCCCGTGTTCGACGCCGTGCGGTCCATCGCCAGGCGGAGCTCGTCCTGGATGTCGGGCGCCAGATCCTCCGTGCGGCCGATGACCCGGAAGCGGATGTTGTTGGAGAGGAGCGTCTTCAGCTCGGAGCGGAGATAGCGCTTCAGCAGCACCATCAGCGTGCTGACTTCCGACGCCGGCCGCTTCCAGTTTTCGATGGAGAACGCGTAGAGCGTGAGCACGCGAATGCCGAGCCTGGCGGCGGTCTCCACCGTGTCGCGGACCGCGTCGATGCCGGCCCGGTGCCCCTCGACGCGCGGCAGCTGGCGCTGCTCCGCCCAGCGGCCGTTGCCGTCCATGATGACCGCCACGTGCGCGGGGAGCCGGTCGACGTTCACCTGGCGCGCCAGCGATTCGTCGGCGGTTCCGGGCGGAATCGACGTCAGCAACTGCTCGAGCGACACGGTTCGAACTCCATTGCTTGCAAGGAGTTAATCATAGTCCACCCGGACCAGGAAGAGCCCGTGGGGCGGTGCCGTGGCGCCCGCCTCGGCGCGGCGCCGGCCCTCCAGGAGCGACCCCACGGATGATACGGGACGGCGCCCCTGCCCGGTCTCGACCAGGGTCCCGACGATGGCGCGGACCATGTGGCGCAGGAAGCCGTTGCCTTCGATCTCATACGCCCCGCCTCCGCCGAAGGCTACGGCGAGGCTCGCCGAAGCGCGCTCCGCGCGCGAAGGCGGCAGATCGACGAACTCCGACCGCGTGATGGTCCGCACGGTGTCTCTGACGTCGCCTCCCGCGCTTTGGAACGCGGCGAAGTCGTGCGTCCCGACGAGCGCCGCGGCTGCCGTGCGCATCGCCTCGACGTCCAGCCGCTCCGGCACGTGCCACACGTACAAGCGCTCGAACGGAGAGACGACCGGCGCGTTGCGCAGCACGTAGCGGTACGTCTTCGACCTCGCGCTGAAGCGGGCCTGGAAGCCGGGCGGCGCCTCCTCCACCTGCAGGACGCGAATCTCCGGCGGGAGCTGCGCGTTGAGCCCGCGCGCGATCGCGGCGGTGTCGTGCGCGGCGGTCAGCGTCACGCTGGCCACCTGCCCGAGCGCGTGCACGCCCGCGTCGGTGCGCCCGGCGCCGTGCACGGTCACCGGCGCGCCCTCGAACCGCGCGAGCGCGTCTTCGAGCCATCCCTGGATGGACTCGCCGTCAGCCTGCCGCTGCCAGCCTACGAAGCGCGTGCCGTCATAACTCAGCGTGATCTTGAGAACGCGTGTCACGGCCATCCCAGGTTCCGAGTTCCACGTTCCAGGTTCGCGTTCACCGTGCCCGGTTCGAACCCGAACCTCGAACGAGAACCAGGAACATGGAACCAGGAACCAGGAACCAGGAACATCAGGTTCTCGATCCGGGTTTCACCACGGGCTGCCCCGCGAGACACAGCGGACACGCGGCCGGCTCCCAGGTGGGCAGCGCGACGGTGGCGAGCGCGATGTACGGGACGTCGAGCGTCTGCTGGCCGCCGCTGCGATCGACGATCGACGCCGCGCCCACGACCTCCGCGCCCGCCGCGCGCGCGACCTCGATCGTCTCCCGCGTGGACCCGCCCGTCGTCACCACGTCCTCGACGACGAGGACCTTCTCGTCCTTGCGCAGCGCGAAGCCGCGCCGCAGCGTCAGCGCGCCGTCCTGCCGTTCGGCGAAGATGGCGCGGATCCCCAGCGCCCGACCGACCTCCTGGCCGATGACGATGCCGCCGAGGGCCGGAGACAGCACGGTCTGCGCATTCAGCGACCGCGCACGCTCGGCAATCGCCAGGCCGCAGGCCTCCGCGTCGCCGGGATGCTGCAGGACGAGCGCGCACTGCAGGTAGCCGGGGCTGTGGAGGCCGGACGTGAGCCGGAAATGGCCCTCGAGGAGGGCGCCTGCGCGGCGAAAGCGGTCAAGGATGGCGTCGGCGGAGGGGGGAGTCATAACGAACCGCCTAGTATAGAACCTTGCATACGCCCTCGTCGTCTATCACCTGAGTGGAGTTCAGCTATGCGTAAGTCAGTGATTCAGGGTGTTCTGCTGGCCGCGATGGTGGCCGTTTCCGGGACGCAGGCCTCCGTTTTCGCACAGGCGCCGCCGCCTTCGCCACAGGCTTCGGCGAGCCAGGCCGTGAGGCGGCTGACGGTGGACGAGGCCGTGAAGATCGCGCTCGAGAACAACCTCGGGGTGCAGATCGCCCGGTTCGATCCGCTGGTGCAGGACCTCTCGATCGCGCAGGCGCGCGGAGCGTGGACGCCGTCGTTCAACACCACGCTGCAGACGGCGAGCACCGACACGCCGAACAACAGCTTCCTGTCGGGCGCGCAGGGGCTCAAGACGAGCGACGACCGGTTCAACACCAACGTCGGCGTGAGCCAGCAGCTCTCGTGGGGCGGCAACTACAGCGTCGGCTGGGACAGCACGCGGTCGACGACGACCAACATCTTCTCCAACTTCTCGCCGCAGCTCCGGTCGTCGCTGGCGCTGACCTACCAGCAGCCGCTGCTGCGCGGGTTCAAGATCGACTCGTTCCGGCAGCAGCTCCTCGTCAGCACGAAGAACCGCGAGATCGCGGACGTGACGCTGCGGCAGTCGGTGGCCACCACCACGCGCGCCGTGCGGACCGCGTACTGGGATCTTGCGTTCGCGATCGCGTCGCTGGCCGTGCAGCGGCAGTCGCTCGACCTGGCCAACCAGTCGCTGCGCGACACCCGCGCGCGCGTGGAGATCGGCACCACGCCGCCCATCGACGTCGTCGAAGCCGAAGCGGAGGTGGCGACGCGTGAAGAAGCCGTCATCGTCGCCGAGGCCCGGATCGCGAGCGCGGAAGACACGCTGCGGTCGCTCATCTACGACCCGTCGATGCCCGACTTCTGGACGATCCGCATCGAGCCCGCGGAGCTCCCGCCGTTCGTGCCGCTGCAGGTGGACGTGGACGCGGCCGTGCGCAGAGCGCTCGATCGACGGACCGATCTGCAGCAGGCGCGCAAGAACCTCGAGACCAACGACGTCAACATCCGCTTCTTCCAGAACGAGACGCTGCCCGACGTGACCGCCAGCGTCAACTACGGGCTGACGGGCCTCGGCGGCACGCAGTTCCTGCGCGGCCAGGGCTTCCCGGGCCCGATCGTCGGCGAGTCGCAGCGCAGCTTCGCCTCCGTGCTGCAGGACCTGTTCGCGAACGACTTCCCCAACTGGACCGCGTCGCTGAACGTGACCTACCCGCTCGGCCGCACGCAGCAGGAGGCGGCGCTCGCGCGGGCCCGGCTGCAGTACAACCAGACGCAGACGCAGATCAGGAACCAGGAGCTGCAGGTGTCCACGCAGGTGCGCGAGGCCGCCCGGCAGGTGCAGACCAACCAGCGCCGCGTGGAGACGACGCGCGCGTCGCGGCAGCTTGCCGAGCGCCGGCTCGACGCCGAGGAGCGGAAGTTCCAGGCCGGGACGTCCACGAGCTTCTTCGTCTTCCAGGCGCAGCGGGATCTCTCGCAGGCGCGCAACAACGAGCTGCGCGCGATCCTCGACTACAACCGGTCGATGGTGGACCTCGACACCGTGCAGGAGGCGCCGCTTCGCTGAAATTAGGAATTCGGAATCAAGAATTAGGAATTCGAGCCCCATTCCTAATTCCTAATTCATAATTCCTAATTCAGTGCCGGGGCTGTCCGTCACCATCATCACGCTCGACGAAGCGGATCACATCGCCGCCGCCATCGACAGCGTCTCCTGGGCCGACGAGGTCATCGTCGTGGACGCGGGGAGCCGCGACGGGACGGCGGACCTGGCGCGCGCGAAGGGGGCCCGCGTCGTGGTCCGCGACTGGCCGGGATACGTCGAGCAGAAGAACCACGCGGCCACGCTCGCCAGGAACGACTGGATCCTGTCGCTCGACGCGGACGAGCGCGTGCCGGCGCCGCTTGCCGGCGAGATCCGCGAGCTGCTGTCCAGCGATCCGCCGCAGCGCGCGTACCGCGTGCCGCGCGTGACGTTCCACCTCGGACGCTGGATCCGGACCACTGACTTCTACCCTGATTTCCAGACGCGGCTCTACGATCGCCGCGCCGCGCAGTGGCGTGGCACGTACGTGCACGAATCGGTGGTCGTCAACGGCGGGAGCGCAGGGGAGCTCCGTCACGAGCTCGAGCACTACTCGTACCGCGACCTCGCGGATCATCTCGATCGCATCAACCACTACTCGACGCTGGCGGCGCGCCAGATGCACGAGTCCGGGCGGCGCGCCGGTGCGTTCGACCTGCTCGTCCATCCGCCGGCGGCGTTCCTGCGCAACTACATACTGCGCCGCGGCATTCTCGACGGCACCGCGGGCCTGCTCATTTCGCTCGTCAATTCCTACTCGGTCTTTCTGAAGTTCGCGAAGCTCTGGGAGCTGCAACACAACTCCCAACAGCCAACTTCCAACTCCCACAGCGATGGCGTATAGCGTCTTGGGCGTTGGGCGTTGGTAGTTGGGAGTTGACAGTGTTTTCACTCCATATAGACACGGCGACGACGTGGCGGGGCGGGCAGAGCCAGGTGCTCTACACCGTGCAGGGGCTGCGCGCGATCGGCGAGCGCGCCGTGCTCGTCGCCCATCCCGAGGGCGAGCTGCTGCGCCGCATGCGCGAGGGGCACGACCTGATCCCGCTCGCCCCGCGCAACGAGATCGACCTCGCCGCGGCGTGGCGGCTGTCGCGCGTGCTCAAGCAGCTTCGTCCCGACGTCATCCACGCGCACGACCCGCATGGGGTGGCGATGGCGTCCACCGCGCTCTCGATCGCGTCGCCCACCCCGCGGCCGCCGCTCGTCGCGTCACGCCGCATCGAGTTCCGCATCGCGCACAACTCGTTCTCGCGCTGGAAGTATTCGCAGGTGGACTGCTTCATCGCCAACAGCGGCGCCATCCGCGACCGTCTCGTCGCCGACGGCATCCCGCGCCCGAAGATCGTCGTGGTCAACGAGGGCGTGGACGTGGAGCGGATCGTCCGCCTGCCCGCCGCCAACGTCCACGCCGAGTTCTACCTGCCGACCCACGCGCCCATCGTCGGCAACGTCGCCGCGCTGGTGCCGCACAAAGGGCAGCAGCACCTGATCGACGCGGCGGCGCTCGTCGTGCGCGAGGTGCCCGACGCCCGCTTCGTCATCGTCGGCGACGGCGAGCTGCGCGAGGCGCTCGAGAAGCACATCAAGGACAAGCACCTCGAGCGGCACGTGTTCCTCGCGGGCTTCCGCGCCGATGCGCTCGAGTTCACGAAGGGGTTCGATCTCTTCGCCATGAGCTCGGTGAGCGAGGGGATGTGCACCGCGCTCGTGGACGCGATGGCCGCGTCGAAGGCCGCGGTGGCGACGACGGCGGGCGGGATTCCGGAGGTGATGGTGGACGGCGAGACCGGCTACCTCGTGCCGCCGCGCGACCATCGCGCGATGGCCGAGCGGCTGGTGACGCTGCTGAAGAACGAGCCGCTGCGCCGCCAGTTCGGCGAGGCCGCCCTCGCCCGCGCCCGCGAGCGCTTCACCGTCGAGCGCATGGTCGAAGGCACCGCCGCCGTCTACGACCGCGTCGCCGAGCGCGTAGTGGCCGGCACCGCAAGCACGTAGCTGTTCCTCGTACGTAGTGTCCGGCTTCAGCCGGACCAAGATGGGCGCCCGTGGGGACCGCCGTTGGGCGGCTCTGCCCGCGCCTCAGGGGCTGGTGTGGGCGATCGTCGGCGTCGTCCTGATTGCTTTCAGCCACCTGGTTCCTAGCGCGGTTTCGACTTCTTCGTAGTGTCCGGCTTTAGCCGGACCACACACGGCGGCGCCGATCAACTTGGTCCGGCTAAAGCCGGACACTACGACGTTTCAGAAACCGCTCCAGGCCCGACTCCCTGCCTTAGCCGGACTTCGACGCCGGACCGCTCAGGGGCGGGAGCTCGTAGGGAACGCCGCGACGGAGCACTTCGTGATCCGTGATCTCCGTCAGTGGATAGAAGGTGCGCAGGCCGCCGGGCATCTGGCGCTCCGCCGGCTCGCCGAGGCGGTACCACTTCTCCGCCGTGATGATGAACGCGCCGGGCTCCCAGTCCGGTTTCCGGCGTGACGCGACGACCACGAAGTCCGCCTCCGGAAAGCCTGCGGCGCTGCCGGTGACCAGCCTGTCCCGCACCTCGGGCCCTTCCAGCGCCTCGCGCGCCTCGCGCTCGCGCCGCGTCCGCGCACGGGTCCTCGATCGACGCACGAGCGCGTCGATTGCCGTCAGCACCGGATCCCCCCGCGCATCGTCCACGTATGCGGAGACTGCGCGAAAGAGGCCGGTCACCATGAAGTAGGCGCTCAGGAGGCCGGCCGGCGTGAAGAGGAGGAACGCGATCGGGGAGAACCAGGTGCCGATCCACCCGCCCATGGCAGCATCGACCGACGGGGCCGCGGCCCCATCCGGCGGACGCCATCCGGTTGCCCGCAGCATGGCCTGGACGGCGGCGCGCGACGACGCCTCCGTGAACTGCAGATAGGCTGGAATCGCGACCGCGGCCGCGCCCAGCATGCTGACAATGCCGGAGACGAGCGCCGCGCGCGCCACCGGCACGACGGCGTCCAGCCGGCGCCAGTAACGGCGCGGCAGGACCGAGGCAAAGACCGCCGCGACGAAACGGATCATCGCGCCATGAGTATCGTGCGAATCCCTGTTTCTTCGCCGCCTACTTGCGCTGTCGCGGGCGGCAGAGGCCTTTCAACGGGCAGTCGCGATCGCCTTTCGCCTGCCGGAAGCCGCACGCGTTCATCATGCCGACGTGGCAGAGCGAGAAGTCGTAGCGGACGGGATCGCGCGGGTCGATCTCGCGCAGCGCGGCGGTGATCTCGGCCGCCATCTTCCACCCGGGGCCGACGTAGCGGGTCAGGCGGAGACAGCGACCGAGCCGGATGACGTGCGTGTCGAGCGGGACGATGAGGCGCGACGGCGCCACGGTCTTCCAGACGCCGAGGTCGATCGCGTCCTTCCGCACCATCCACCGCAGGAACAGGTTCAGCCGCTTGCACGCGCTGCCGGCGGACGGGCGCGGAAAGAAGTAGCAGACGCCGGGGCGCCTCGGCATCCGTCCATACGCAGCACGGAGGTCCGTGGCCAGCGCGCGCGTCGAGAACGAGTCGAGCGCGGGGCCGACATCCGGCGCGGACGGATCGTCGCCGTCAGTGAAGAAGCGCTCGATCGATCCCGACTCGCGCAGCATGCGCTGCAGCACCAGCACGAGCGCCACGAGGTCCTGTCCGCGAATCCACCGGTGCACGAGCGGATGCAGGCGCTCCGCCGCGCGCGCGGGGTCGAACGCGCGCACGAACGCCGCCGGATGCGGTCCCATCACCGCCATCAGCGACTCGACGGAGTTCAGCACGCTCGCCACGCGCCCGAACGCGAGCCCCGCCGCGCAGAAGCCGACGACCTCGCGATCCCCGGGCGCGGCGTAGCGCCGGACGATGTGCACGGGATCGGTGGCGGAGGTGACGTGGTCGAAGGATCGATAGAGCGTGTTCAGGCGTTCATCGAGTACCGCTACTGCCATCGGAACAGCCTGGCCGAGAGCGCCGAGCACGCGATGAACACGACCGTGAGAACCCCGATGTCGCCCATGTGCAGCGACCAGGCGTCACCGAGCCACGCCCCGCGCAGCAGCGACACCGCGTAGGTCAGCGGCAGCGCGCTCGCGATCCGCTGCATCGCGTCGGGCATTTCCTCGACCGGGACGAAGAGCCCGGAGAGGCCGATCATCGGGTAGAGGATGAGGCTGCCGAGCGGCTGCGCGAAGCGCCCGGACGGCGCAAGGCTCGCGATGAGGAAGCCCATCCCGAGGATGCTCAGCGTGCTGAACAGCAGCGCGCCCGCGAAGCTCACGAACCTGGCGTCCACCGTCACCGGGTAGTAGCGCGCGCCCACCGCCATGACGATCGCCAGTGTGACCAGCGTCATGAACAGCTTCACCATCACGTGCGCCGCCAGAATCGTGTGCGGGCGGAGCGGCGTCGCGCGCAGGCGCTTCAGGATGCCGCCCTCGCGGTAGATCGCCATGATGGTGACCAGCGACAGCGCCGTGCTGATCGCGATCATCACGGACACGAACACCGGCAGGCCGACCATGACGAAGTCCGTCAGGCGGTTCGAGAAGCGCACCGGCCGCGAGGTGACGATGCGGCCGAGGGCGAGGAAGAGAACGGCGGGGATGACGATCGAGCCGATGACGCCGAGCGGCTCGCGCAGGAAGATCTTGATCTCCAGCCACGTCAGCTTCCACAGCCCCTTCAGCATCGCATCAGTTCCGGATCCGGTGGCCGGTCAGCGTGAGGAACACGTCCTCGAGCGTCGGCATCTCGGTGTGGAAGCCCGTGACGTGGATGCGGTGCTGCGAGACGCACTGGATGACGGCGGTCACGACCTCGTCGCGCCCGCGGACGGTGATCACGGACTCCGCGCGGCTGACCTCATCCACCTGCGGCAGCACGCGGAAGCGCGCCTCCGCCGACGGATCGTCGGTGGTGACGAGGACCGTCCGGTTCGGGCAGTGCCGGGCGACGAGGCGCGCGGGGGTGTCGACGTCGATCACGCGCCCGCGCTCGACGATCGCCACGCGGTCGCAGAGCTTCTCCGCCTCCTCCATCATGTGCGTCGTCAGCACCACGGTCTTGCCGCGCTGGCGGATGCCGCGCACCAGCTCCCAGATGGCGCGCCGCGCCTGCGGGTCGAGCCCGGTGGTGAGCTCGTCGAGAAACACGACTTCCGGGTCGTTGATGAGCGCGAGCGCGATGAACAGCCGCTGCTTCTGCCCGCCCGACAGCGACATGAACCACACGTGCGTGCGGTCGCCGAGCCCGAGCTGCTCGAGGAGCTGATCGCCGTCCATGTGGCGCGGGTAGAGCGAGGCCCAGAAGCGCACGGCCTCGCCGACCTTGATCCGCTTCTGCAGCTGCGCCTCCTGCAGCTGGACGCCGATGCGGTGCTGCAGCGCGCGCAGCCCCCGCCACGGGTCGACGCCGAGCACCGAGATCGCGCCGCGGTCGGGCACGCGGATGCCTTCGAGGCACTCCATGGCGGTCGTCTTGCCGGCGCCGTTCGGGCCGATGAGCCCGAAGATCTCGCCCTGCTCGACCTCGAACGACACGTCGTCCAACGCGACGGTCCTTCCGTACCTCTTGCTGATGCCGGAGACCTGGATGACGCTCACTGCTCGGCGAGGCGGGTCAGCGCGTCGCCGGTCAGGCGATAGATGGTCCAGCCGTCCATCGGCCGTGCGCCGAGGCTGTGGTAGAAGCGGATCGCCGATTCGTTCCAGTCGAGGACGACCCACTCCACCCGCCGGCATCCGCGCGACACCGCCACGCGCGCGAGATACGCGAGCAGCGCCTTGCCGACGCCCTTGCCGCGCTCCTCGGGCAGCACGAACAAATCCTCGAGGTACAGGCCGGGAAGGCCGAGGAAGGTGGAGTAGTTGTAGAACCACAGCGCGTAGCCGACCGGCTCGCCGCCCAGACGCGCAATCGCCGCGTCGGCCACGGGCCGTGCGCCGAACAGCGCCTCGCGCAGGTTCGCTTCGGTCGTCACGCACTCGTCGGTCATGCGCTCGTACTCCGCGAGCGCCTGGATCAGCCGCAGGAGGAGCGGCGTGTCCTGCGGCGTGGCGGGATCGATCCGGAGGTCAGTCAAGGCGCAACGGCACGTCGGGATTCACGAACAGCGGCCGGCCGCCGACCAGCGTCGCCGCGACGCCGCCGCGCAGCTCCCAGCCGTCGAACGGCGTGTTCTTCGATCGCGACCGCATCCGCGACGCCTCGATGCGGACGCGCAGGTCGGGCGCAATGATCGTGATGTCCGCCGCGGCGCCCCCGGCCAGCGAGCCGCCGGGCACGCGCAGGATCCTCGCCGGATTCACCGACAGCAGCTCGACGAGACGCGGCAGGCGGATGACGCCCGTGTGCACCAGCCGATCGAGCGACAGCGGCACCGCGGTCTCGAGGCCGACAATGCCGAAGGGCGCGCGGTCGAACTCGACCTTCTTCTCGTCGTAGTGATGCGGCGCGTGGTCGGTGGCGATGGCGTCCACGGTCCCGTCCGCAATCCCGGCCACCATGGCGTCGCGATCGGCGGCCTCGCGCAGCGGCGGGTTCATCTTGGTGTTGGTGTCGTAGGCGATCGGCGTCGCGAGCGACTCGTCGGTCAGCGTGAAGTGGTGCGGCGCCACCTCGCACGTCACGCGGATGCCCGCGTCCTTGCCCTTGCGCACGGCGCGCAGCGACGCGCGCGCGCTCATGTGCGCGACATGAAACGCGGATCCGGTCGCCTCGGCCAGCAGGACGCCGCGCTCGGCGCCCAGCGCCTCCGCCGCGCCCGGAATCCCGCGCAGCCCGAGCTGCGCCGCGTAGTACCCCTCGTGCGCCACCCCGTCGCCTTTCAGCGACGGATCCTCGCAGTGCTCGATCACGGGCATGTCGAACATCCGCGCGTACTCCAGCGCGCGCCGCAGCAGCAGCGCCGTCGCCACGGGGTGCCCGTCGTCGGTGATGGCGACGCAGCCGGCCTGCTTCAGCTCGGCGATGTCGGCCAGCAGCTCGCCCTTCGAGCCGCGCGAGACCGCGCCAATCGGATAGACGCGCGCCAGGTTCGCCGCGGCAGCCTTCGCCAGGATGTACGCCGTGACGTTCGCGTCGTCGTTGACCGGGCTGGTGTTCGGCATGCACGCGACGGCCGTGAAGCCGCCGGCGACCGCGGCGGCCGTCCCGGTCGCAACGGTCTCCTTGTGCTCCTGCCCCGGCTCACGCAGGTGCACGTGCATGTCGATGAAGCCGGGACAGACGACGAGGCCGGCGGGAACCTCCACGACGACAGCGCCGTCGGCCGGCAGGTCGCGCCCGACGCGCGCGATGCGCTCGCCGTCGATGAGCACGTCGCACGTGCCGTCGATCCCGTCGGCGGGTGAGACGACCCGTCCGCCCTTAAGCAGCCGCTTCATGATCCGCTCCGCCGCCGGCCAGCAGGTACAGGACGGCCATGCGCACGGCGACGCCATTGGCGACCTGGTCGAGGATGACCGAGTAGGGACCGTCGGCCACGTCCGAGGCGATCTCGACGCCGCGGTTCATGGGGCCGGGGTGCATGATCATCACGTCCGGCTTCGCGCGGCGCAGCCGCGCCGTGGTCATCCCGAACACGTTGAAGTACTCGCGCAGCGACGGGAAGAACGCGCCTTCCATCCGCTCGAGCTGAATCCGCAGCAGCATGACGACGTCGGCATCGGCCACGGCCTGGTCCACGCTGCTCGTGGCCTTCACGCCGAAGCGCGCGACGTCCGCCGGGAACAGCGTCGGCGGGCCGCACACCCACACGTCGGCGCCCATCTTCGTCAGCAGGTGGATGTTCGAGCGCAGCACGCGGCTGTGCAGCAGGTCGCCGACGATCGCCACCTTCAGCCCCTCGAGCCGGCCCTTGCGCTCCTTGATGGTGAACGCGTCGAGCAGCGCCTGCGTCGGGTGCTCGTGCATGCCGTCGCCGGCGTTGATGATCGCCGAGCGGCAGATGCGCGACAGCAGGTGGCACGCCCCCGAGGACGAGTGCCGCATCACGATCATGTCCGGCTGCATCGCCTCGATGTTGAGCGCGGTGTCGGCGAGCGTCTCGCCCTTGACCACGCTGGAGGAGGCCACGGCGATGTTGAGCGTGTCCGCGCTCAGCCGCTTTTCGGCGATCTCGAAGGAGGTCCGCGTCCGCGTGCTCGGCTCGTAGAACAGGTTCACCACGGTCTTGCCGCGCAGCGCGGGCACCTTCTTGATCGGACGCGAGCCGATCTCCTTCATCGCCACCGCGGTATCCAGGATGAGCGAGATCTCTTCGGGGCTCAGGTCGGAGATGCCGAGCAGATCCTTGCGCCGGAGCGACGTGACGCCCGGCTGCTCGTCCACAGGTGTAGAGACCGGCGCGCTCATGCGGCACCTCCCTGCAGGACCACTTCATCGCGGCCGTCGGTCTCCTGCAGGCACACCCGCACGCTCTCCTCGCGGGAGGTCGGCAGGTTCTTTCCGACGTAATCCGCCTTGATGGGCAGCTCCCGATGGCCGCGGTCCACCAGCACGACGAGCTGGATGGCAAGGGGCCGCCCGAAGTCGATCAGCGCATCCAGCGCCGCCCGCGTCGTCCGGCCCGTGTAGAGCACGTCGTCGACGAGCAGGATGGTGCGGCTGTCGATCGAGAAGGCGATCTCGGTGCTGCGCACGAGCGGCTGCGGGCCGACGGCGTGGCGCATCAGATCGTCGCGGTAAAGGGTGATGTCGAGCGCGCCGGTCGGCACGTCGTCGCCGGTGATGTCCTTCAGGCTGCGCGCGAGGCGGCGCGCCAGGTGGACGCCGCGCGTGCGGATCCCGACCAGGGCGAGGCCGTCCACGCCCTTGTTGCGCTCGACGATTTCGTGGGCGATGCGGGTGAGGGTGCGGCCGATACGGTCCGCATCCATGACGACGGTGGGCATGTGCACCTCTTTGCGGTCTCGCAGGGCCGCAGTTAAAGAGTTGCGCTGAGTATATCACCGCCGGCAGCCGGCCCCTGCGACGGTGGCTGCCTCGAAGCCGTAGATGCTGGAAGCGCCGCGGCGGAGCGGAGCAGGGTTCCCGCCGACGATGTTACGCTTGGATCGTGGGACTCACGGCACTGTCGCTCGACGTCGCGAATCCCGCCCTTCCCGGGACCCGCGAACAGGTGGAGTTTCTGGTGGACTCCGGGGCGGTGTACTCGTTCGTTCCCCGCGACGTCCTCGTCCGCCTCGGCATCGAGCCGCACTCACGCCAGCGGTTCCGCCTCGCGGACGGGTCGAGCATCGAGCGGGAGCGCGGGGACGCCCTGTTCTTCTACAAGAACCAGCGCGGCGCGGCGCCGGTCATCTTCGGCGAGCCAGGCGACGCCACGCTGTTGGGCGTCGTCACGCTCGAATCCCTTGGCTTTGTGCTCGACGCCGTGAGACGTGACCTCGTGCCGCTGCCGATGGTGGTTGCTGGCTCGCCGACGCATTGAACCTCCACACGTCGCTCGTTCGCCCCCGCGCCGTTCTCGCTCGATGACGTCCACGGGGTACACCCCGCGGGCCGCTCGTCTTAAGATCAGAGAGATGGCCGACGACTCACCCGGTGATGCGGCGCCCACGGCCGGCGGATCCGGGCGCGACAGCACGAACGGCCTGACCTGGACGTTCGAGTCTCCGGAACGGCACTGGGCCGATCACGACGCGCGCCAGGGCGCCTACTGGCGGTCGCGACCGGCGGCCGAGCGCCTCGCGCAGGCGGCCGAATACCGCCGCCGCCGCCACGGCGCCGTCACCGGTCCCGTCACCTGGACCTGGCGCTTCCTCGCGCTCGACGACGCCTGGCGGTGATGGCACAGCGGCGGCCGCCGGCGGAGACATTCGCGCAGTTCTGCGAGTGTCTCAACCGGTGCGCCGTCGACTACGTGGTGGTCGGCAGCGAAGCCGTGGCATTCCACGGCGTTCCCCGTTACAGCCTCGACTTCGACGTCTTCGTCCGGCCGACGCATGGCAATCTGCTTCGCATGAAAGCCGCCGTGGAGCTGTTTGGCGTGCCTGACCTCGCCGCGCGCATCAATCCGGAGGTATGGGCGCGAACGCGAGCCACGTTGCGGCTCGGCGAGCCTCCCTTCCAGATCGACGTGCTGCTGCAGCTCACGGGAATCGAGTACGAGCCGGTGGGCCGCGGCGCGGTGACGGGCCATTATGGGGATGTCGCGGTGCGGTTCATCGGACGCTCGGACCTCGTCGTCAACAAGCGCGCCGCCGGCCGGCCGAAGGACCTCGCCGACGTCAAGGCGCTCGAAGATGCCTGACGCGCATTGACCGTCTATACATCGCTTGTTCGCCCGGCGCTCTTTGCGCTCGATGCCGAACGCGCGCACGAGCTGACGATCGCGGCGCTCGGCCGGCCATGGGCGGTCAACGCACTGCGGTGGCTGCCGCGCGCGCCCACCGACGGACGGCTGGCGCAGCAGGTCTTCGGCCTGTCCTTCGACAACCCCGTTGGCCTCGCGGCCGGGCTCGACAAGCAGGGCACGGCGGCGCCGGCGTGGGCCGCGCTCGGATTCGGCTTCGTCGAGATTGGCACGGTGACGCCGCGGCCGCAGCCGGGCAATCCGCGCCCGCGCCTGTTCCGCCTGCCGGACGACCGCGCCATCATCAACCGCTTCGGCTTCAACAGCGTGGGCGCCAGCGGCGTGGCGGCCAATCTTGCCGCGGCGCTCCCGATCGCCCCGCGGATCGGCATCAACCTCGGGCGCAACCGGCAGACGCCGAACGAACAGGCCGCCGACGACTACGTCCGCACCGTCGAAGTGCTGCACCCCTACGCGGATTTCTTCGTGGTCAACGTCAGCTCGCCCAACACCAGCGGGCTGCGCGACCTGCAGGAAGGCCGCGCGCTCCGCGCGCTCGTGGAGCAGGTCGTCACCCGCGCGCGCGAGATCACCACGCGCAAGACGATCCCGGTGCTCGTGAAGGTGTCGCCCGACATGACATCCGCCGATCTGCTCGGATCGGTGGACGCGGCGCTCGAGGGCGGCGCGGCGGGCATCATCGCCACCAACACGACGGTGTCGCGCAGCGGCCTCCGCGCGCCCGCGCACGTCGCCGGCGAGACCGGCGGGTTGAGCGGCGCGCCGCTCAAGGCGATGGCCACCGGCGCGTGCCGCACGCTCTTCGCGCACGTCGGACGCCGCGCGCCGATCGTCGGCGTCGGCGGCATCTTCACGGCCGACGATGCGTACGAGCGGATGCGCGCGGGCGCGTCGCTCGTGCAACTGTATACAGGGTTGATCTACGAGGGACCCGGCGTCGTGGCGCGCATCGTGCGCGGCCTCGGCGAGCGCCTGGCGCGCGACGGCGTCTCCAGCATCAGTGAGGTGATCGGCGCCGATGTCTGAACGATTGCTCGTGGCCCTCGACGTGGAAAGCGGCCGGCGCGCGTACGAGCTCGCCACGTCGCTGCGGGACCTGGCCGGCGGCTTCAAGGTCGGCAGCCGCCTGTTCACCCTCGAAGGCCCCGCGCTCGTGCGGCGGCTGGTGGACGCGGGCGCGCGCGTCTTCCTGGATCTCAAGTTCCACGACATCCCGAACACGGTCGCGCAGGCGATCGAGTCCGCCGTCGAGACGGGCGCATGGATGATCAACGTGCACGCCTCGGGCGGCACGGCGATGATGCGGGCGGCGGCCGCGGCAGGCCGCGACGCGGCCGCGCGCCTCGGACGCCCGCAGCCGCTCCTCATCGCGGTCACCGTGCTGACGAGCATGGACGAAGCGGCGCTCCACGACATCGGCGTCGAACGGCCCGTGCTGGACCAGATCACGGCGCTCGCCCGGATGACGAAAGCGGCCGGGCTGGCCGGCGTGGTGGCGTCGCCGCGCGAGACGGCGTCCATCCGCGCGGCGTGCGGCGACGGCTTCACGATCGTGACACCGGGCATCAGGGGCGCCTCGGCGGGAGCCGAGCGCAACGACCAGTCGCGGACGATGGGGCCGGCCGAGGCGGTGCGGGCGGGGGCGAGCTACATCGTGGTCGGGCGGCCGATTATCGGCGCGCCCGACCCGAGGAAGGCTGCCGAAACGATTGTGAGAGAGTTGCAGGGCGGGTGAGGCAGGTACGGCGAGTGGGGAGGCTGGGGAAGGCCCACCCCCTCCACCTCACCCGCCGTACTGGCCCTGCCGGCCTCGGGCTATTTCGCCGTAAAGACGAAGTGGCCGCGGCGGTTCCGCTGCCAGCAGGTCTCGTTCTCTTCGGTGCACTGCGGCGTTTCCTCGC
Organism: Acidimicrobiia bacterium; assembly: GCA_016871375.1. Classification (GTDB taxonomy): domain Bacteria; phylum Acidobacteriota; class Vicinamibacteria; order Vicinamibacterales; family UBA2999; genus VFYY01. The sequence goes on along the minus strand of VFYY01000069.1, from coordinate 353 downwards.
CGCGGCTGATCGTCACCATGCGGCCCCCGTCGATCCCGAGGCTGATGAGGTACTCCCTGACCGCTGCGGCGCGGCGTTCGCCGAGCGCCAGGTTGTACTCGTTGGTGCCCCGTGAGTCGGCGTGGCCTTCGACCGAGACGCGCGTCGACGGCCAGCGCTTGAGGTACTCCGCGTTCCTCTGCAGAACGCCCCGCGCGTCGTCGCGAATCGTCGACATGTCGTAGTCGAAGAACGCGTCGCCGAGCGGCATCTTCGCGTTCAGCTCGTCCAGCGTCATCCTCGCGAAGATCTCGTCCTCGGTCAGCGGCCGCGGTGGCGGCGCGGGCGCGGGCGGCGGCGGTGGCGGCGGCGGT
>VFYY01000068.1 GCA_016871375.1 Acidimicrobiia bacterium | reverse complement strand
CACGCTCGACGCGCGACGGCAGCAGCTCGCCGGCGTCCGCACGACCCGCGCCTCGAGGGCCATGGTCGCGCCGGAGATTCGCGCCACCGGCACGGTGGCGGTGGACGAGACGCGGCAGACCGAGATCAACACCAAGCTCGAGGGCTGGGTGCGCAACCTCCGCGCCGACTACACAGGCCGGGCCGTCGGCCGCGGGGAGGTCCTCTTCACGTTGTACAGCCCGGAGCTGCTCGCCACGTCGAGCGAGTTTCTCCTGGCCGTGCGCGGGCACAACCGCAACGTCAACGCGTCGCCGCAGGTGCGCGAGTTCTCGAACCGCCTCGTCGAGGCGTCGCGCGAGCGGCTGCGCCGCCTGGACCTGACCGCGGACGAGATCGGGCTCATCGAGCAGAACGGCTTCGCCATCGACGAACTGCCCGTGCGGTCGCCTGCCGCCGGCGTGATCGTGGAGAAGCGCGTCGTCGAAGGGCAGCGCGTCATGGCGGGCGAGATGCTCTTCCGCCTCGCCGATCTGTCCACCGTCTGGGTGGAAGCCGACGTCTACGAGCGCGACATGGCGCTCGTCCGCGTCGGACGGTCCGCGGCCGTCACCTTCGAGAGCTATCCGGACGAGCGGTTCAGCGGCCGCATCACCTACATCCACCCCTTTGTCGCGGCCGAGACGCGGACCGCGAAGGTGCGGCTGCAGCTTGCGAACGGCCGCGGCCGCCTGAGGCCCGGCATGTTCGCGACGGTGCAGCTCTCGGCGCCCGCCGTGAGCGCGGTCGTCGTGCCCGCCGACGCGGTGCTCGACTCCGGCGCCGAGCAGATCGTCTTCGTCGCCCAGGGCGGCGGCTATTTCGATCCGCGGCGCGTACGGATCGGCCGCACCACGGGCGACACGATCGAAGTCGTGGACGGGCTTAAGGAAGGCGAGGAGGTCGCGACCGGCGCGACCTTCTTCCTCGACTCGGAGAGCCAGCTGCGCGCCGCGGCGCAGAATTACCAGGCGCCGCCGGCCGCTTCGGCCGGGACGGCGCCGCGCGAGACGCTGGCCGTCACGTTCCGCGCGCAGCCCGACCCGCCGCGCACCGGGGAGAACACCTTCGAGGTCACCGTGCGGGACGCGGCGGGACAGCCGGTGACCGACGCCGATGTGACGGTCACGTTCTTCATGGCGGCCATGCCGTCGATGAACATGCCCGCGATGAGGAACCAGACGAAGCTGCCGCAGTCGGGCGGCGGCGTGTACAGGGGATCGGGTCAGGTGATCATGGCCGGGCGGTGGGATGTCACCGTGGACGTGAGCCGCGGCGGTCAGCGCCTGGGCAGCCAGTCGTTTCCAGTGGTGTCGAGGTGAGCAGGAGACCAGCGATGCGGAGCGTTCGACTGCGCCTTGCAGCGGCGTTGCTGGTGAGTGGGCTTGCCGCCGGCTGCAGCGGTGGCGAGCAGCGCGCCCCGTCCGCGGCGGCGGGCCAGGTGGAAGTGGCATTCTCGAGCCAGCCCGAGCCTCCCGTGACCGGTGACAACACCTTCGAGGTCACCCTGATGCAGGGCGGCCAGCCGGTGACCGATGCCGACGTCTCGGTGACGTTCCTCATGGCCGCGATGCCGGAGGTGAAGATGCCGGAGATGAGGACGAGCACGCCGCTGGCGCATGACGGCGGCGGGCGGTACCGCGGCATGGGCAACGTCATGATGTCCGGTGCCTGGGACGTGACCGTCGTCGCGACGCGCGGCGGCCAGCAGATCGCCAGCCGCACGCTGACCGTGACCGCACAATGATCGAGCGCCTCATCGACTGGTGCGCGCGCAACCGGTTCCTGGTGTTCACCGGGACGATCGGACTGACGCTCTGGGGCGTGTGGGCCATGCGCGAGACGCCGCTCGATGCGGTGCCCGACATCTCCGACGTCCAGGTCATCGTCTCGACCGAGTGGGCCGGCCGCAGCCCCGATCTCATCGAGGACCAGGTCACCTATCCGATCGTCTCCGCGCTGATCTCCACACCCCGCGTCCGCAGCGTCCGCGGCTTCACCGACTTCGGCATCTCCTACGTCTACGTCATCTTCGAGGACGGCACCGACATCTACTGGGCGCGCAGCCGTGTCGTCGAGTACCTGCAGGCGCTGCGCGGACAGCTGCCCGACGGCGTCAACCCGGTGATCGGGCCGGATGCGACGGGCGTGGGCTGGGTGTTCGAGTACGCGCTGGTGGACGAGAGCGGCCAGCACAGCCTCGCCGACCTGCGCGGCTTCCAGGACTGGTACCTGCGCTACTGGCTGGCGTCGGTGCCGGGCGTGGCGGAAGTGGCGAGCATCGGCGGCTTCGTGCAGCAGTACCAGGTGACGCTCGATCCCGCCCGTCTCGCCGCCTACGACGTGGACATCAAGGACGTGGTGGAGGCGATCCGCGCCAGCAACAACGACGTCGAAGGACGGCTGCTCGAGTTCTCGGGTCGCGAGTACATGGTGCGCGGGCGCGGCTACCTGCGATCGATTGCCGACATCGAGCAGGTGTCGCTCCGCGCCGACCCGCGCGGCACGCCGGTGCGCGTGCGCGACGTCGCCCGGGTCCGGCTCGGGCCCGACATCCGCCGCGGCGTCGCCGAGCTCGACGGCACCGGCGAGGTGGTCGGCGGCATCGTCGTCATGCGCTTCGGCGAGAACGCGCTCGGCGTGATCGAGCGCGTGAAAGCGAAGCTGCGGGACGTGCAGGGCTCGATGCCGGCCGGCGTCACCATCGTGTCGACCTACGACCGCTCCGGCCTGATCACCGACTCGATCGGCACCCTGCGCCGCACGCTCGTCGAGGAGGCGGTCGTCGTCTCGGTCGTGATCATCCTGTTCCTGTTTCACCTGCGGTCCGCGCTGATCCCGATTCTCGCGCTGCCGATCGCGGTGGCCGCCGCGTTCGTCCCGATGTACTACCTCGGCGTGACGTCGAACATCATGTCGCTCGGCGGCATCGCGCTCGCCATCGGCGTGCTCGTGGACGCGGCCATCGTCATGGTGGAGAATGCGCATCGCCGCGCGTCCGAAGCCAGTCATTCCGCAGGGGCCGGCCTCAGCCGGCCCGCCGTCGTCATCGCCGCCGCGAAGCAGGTGGGGCGGCCGATCTTCTTCTCGCTGGCGATCATCATCGTGTCGTTCGCGCCGGTGTTCCTGCTCGAAGCGCAGGAAGGACGGCTGTTCCGCCCGCTCGCGTTCACGAAGACGTTTGCGATGGCGGCCGCCGCGGGGCTGTCGGTCACGCTGGTGCCCGTGCTCATGGTGCTGCTCATCCGCGGGCGCCGGCTGCGGGCCGACTCGGCCAATCCCGTGTCGCGGCTCTTCACGGCGCTCTACGAGCCGGTGCTGCGGCTGGCACTCCGCTGGCGATGGGCGGCGCTCGTCGTCAACTTCGCGGTGATTCCGCTGACGATGCCGCTGGCGTTCGCGCTCGGCAGCGAGTTCATGCCCCCCCTCTACGAGGGCAGCGTGCTCTACATGCCGACCTCGCCGCCGGGTCTTTCCATCACCGAGGCGACGCGCATCCTGCAGGTGCAGGACCGCGTGCTGCGCGGGTTCCCGGAAGTCGAGCGCGTGTTCGGCACCGTCGGCCGCGGCACCACGCCCACCGACAACTCGCCGATGGGGATGGTGAACACCACGGTGACGCTGAAGCCGCGCGAGGCCTGGCGTCCCGGCATGACGTTCGAGCGGCTGCAGGCGGAGATGGACGAGGCGCTGCAGGTGCCCGGGTTCCCGAACGTATGGACGCAGCCGATCCGCAACCGCCTCGACATGCTGTCCACCGGCATCAAGACGCCGGTCGGCATCAAGGTGTTCGGGCCGGACCTCGGCGTCATTCAGCGCATCGGCCAGGAGATCGAGCAGGCGCTCCAGCGCGTGGACGGCACGCGCAGCGTCTACGCCGAGCGCGTGACCCAGGGCTATTTCACGGACATCCAGATCGACCGCGCGGCGATCGCGCGCTACGGGCTGACGATTCAGGACGTGCAGGACGTCATCCAGGTCGCGCTGGGCGGCGAGAACATCACGCGGACGATCGAGGGGCGCGAGCGGTATCCGGTCAACGTCCGCTACGAGCGTGATTTCAGGGAGAGCCTGCCGGACCTCGAACGGATCCTGGTGAAGACGCCGCGCGGCGCGCAGATTCCGCTCGGCCAACTCGCCGAGGTCACGCTGACCACCGGGCCCGCGATGATCCGCGACGAGAACGCGCAGCTCGCCGGCTACGTGTACATCGACACCGCCACGCGGGACATCGGCGGCTACGTGGACCGCGCCCGCGAGGCGGTCGCCTCCGCCGTGACGCTGCCGCCCGGGTACACGCTGCAGTGGACCGGCCAGTACGAGTTCCAGGTCCGCGCGCGCGAGCGGCTGCGGATCCTGATCCCGATCGTCCTGTTCCTCATCTTCATGCTGCTCTACATGACGTTCCACTCCGTGTCGGAGGCGGCCATCGTCATGCTGTCGGTCGTGTACGCGATGACCGGCGGCCTGATCCTGCAGTGGCTGCTCGGCTACAACTTCTCGGTGGCGGTCTGGGTCGGCTACATCGCGCTCTACGGCGTCGCCGTGCAGACGGGCGTCGTGATGGTCGTCTACCTGCACGAGGCGCTCGACGCCCGCCTGCGTGCGGGCGGCGAGCTCACCGCGCAGGACGTCCTCGAGGCGACGCTGCACGGATCCGTGCTCCGGCTGCGCCCGAAGCTGATGACGGTCACCGTCGTGATGGCGTCGCTCGTTCCCATCATGTGGAGCACGGGCGTCGGCTCCGACGTGATGAAGCCGATCGCGGCGCCGATCATCGGCGGGATGATCACGTCCACCATCCACGTGCTCATCATCACGCCGGTCATCTTCTGCATCATGAAGCTGCGCGCGCTGCGGAGGGGCACGCTGCGGCCCTCGGAGATGGCGCGGTGACCTGGATCGCCGTCGCCGTCGGCGGGGCGCTCGGATCGCTGGCCCGCCACGCCGTCAATCACCTGGTGCACGAGCGCTGGCTGACGACGCGGTTCCCGGTTGCCACCGTGGTGGTCAACGTCGCCGGCTGCCTCGTCATCGGCCTGCTGGCGGGTCTCATCGCGTCGGAGCGGATCGAGCTGCGCCTGCACTGGCGCGAGTTCGTGTTCGTCGGCCTGCTCGGCGGGTTCACCACGTTCTCGACCCTCGGCCTGGACACGTTCCTGCTCGCGCGCACGGACTCGGGCGCGCAGGCGGCGCTCAACGTCGCCGTCCAGGTGGTGGCCGGCCTCGCCGCCGTCTGGGCCGGCTATCACCTCGGCACGCGCGGCGCGTGATGCCGAGGGCGCTCGCCGCCTGCCTCTTCGTCGTCGCCACGATCTGCCCGGCGCATGCCCAACCCGCGGCAACCCTGCTCCTCGAGGTGCGAGCCGGGACGGCGCCCGCCCCTGACGCGTCCGTCGTCGTCGACGACGTCCCGCATCGGACCGATGCTGAGGGACGCGTGAGGGTGGCCGTGGCGCCCGGCGCGGTCACCCTCGTGGTGATCAAGGACGGGTTCGCGCCGGCCACGGCGACCGTGACGGTCGAGGCGGGTCAAACGCACACCGTGCTCGTCGAGCTGCATGCGCCACCGGCGATCGAGGAGGAAGTCGTCGTCTCCGCCACCCGCACCGACAGGCGGCTCGAGGACCAGCCGATGCGGGTGGAGGTGCTCGCCCGCGACGAGATCGAAGAAAAGATGCTCATGACGCCCGGCGACATCGTCATGATGCTCAACGAGATGGGCGGCATGCGCGTGCAGGCGACGTCGCCGTCGCTCGGCGCGGCGAGCGTCCGCATCCAGGGGATGCGCGGCCGCTACACGCGCGTCCTGTCGGACGGGCTGCCGCTCTTCGGCGAGGTCGGCGGCCTCGGGCTGCTGCAGATTCCGCCCATGGATCTCGGGCAGGTCGAAGTGATCAAGGGCGTGGCGTCCTCGCTCTACGGCGCGGGCGCCATGGGCGGCGTCGTCAACCTCATCTCCCGGCGGCCCGGCCCGGAGACGCAGCGCGAGCTGCTCGTGAACCGCTCGACGCGCGGCGCCACCGACGTCGTCGGCTGGTACGCGACGCCCGCGCGTCCGGGATGGGCCTTCACGCTGCTCAGCGGCGGGCATTTTCAGGACCGGGCCGACGTCAACGACGATACGTGGGCGGACCTGCCGCGATACGCGCGTGGCGTCGTCCGGCCGCGCGCGTTCTGGAACGACGGCAGCGGCCGCACGTTCTTCGCCACCGCTGGCGTGATGGTCGAGGACCGCGAGGGTGGAGGCCGCCCGCGTGGCGCACCCTACCGCGAGGCGCTGGACACGCGTCGAATCGATGCCGGCGCCGTCGGGCAGATGCTGCTGCGCCGGCGCTATCTCGTCAGCGCACGCGGCGCGGTGATGCAGCAGCGGCACGACCATCGCTTCGGCGAGGTGCTCGAGCGCGACCGGCATGCGACCTCCTTCGGCGAGCTCACCGTGCGCGCGGCGGCCGGGCGGCACACCGTCGTGGGGGGCCTTGCGGTCGAACGCGACGCCTTTCGCCCGCGCGACCGGCCGCGGTTCGCCTACACGTTCACGGTGCCCGGCGTGTTCGTGCAGGACGATGTCGACGTGACGCGGTGGCTGTCGATGAGCGCGAGCGGCCGCCTGGATCGCCACAGCGAGTACGGCACGTTCTTCAGCCCGCGGGTCTCCGCGCTCGTGCGGTCGGGGGCATGGACGGGCCGTCTGTCGCTCGGCACCGGCTTCTTCGGATCCTCGCCGCTCACCGAGGAGACGGAGGCGGCGGGGCTCACGCGGCTGACGATCCCGCGCCCGTTGCGCGCCGAAGAGGGCAGGAGCGCGTCGCTCGACCTCACCCGGGCCGACGGCCCGCTGTCGTACACGGTCACGCTGTTCGGGTCCCGTGTCCGGCATCCCGCTGACGTGGACCGGTCCCGTGGTCTCGTGCTGACGAGTGCCGTGGAGCCGGCGACCAGCACCGGCGTCGAGCTGCTCGGCACGCTGCGCCACGAACCGTATGCGCTGACGGCCACCTACACCTATGTCCGCGCACGCGAGCGCGACGGGGGCGTGCGGCAGGACACGCCGCTGACCCCGCGGCACAGCGCGGGCGCCGTCGGCATGTGGGAGCGCGAAGACGCCGGACGCTTCGGCATCGAGCTCTATTTCACCGGCGCGCAGCGCCTCGAGGAGAACCCGTTCCGCGAGCGCAGCCGGCCGTACGTGATCCTGGGCCTGCTCGCCGAGCGCCCGTTCGGCCGTGTCCGTCTCTTCGTCAATGGCGAGAACCTCACCGGCGTTCGTCAGACACGCTGGGATCCGCTGATCCGGCCGGCCCGGGCGCCTGACGGCCGGTGGACCGTGGACGCGTGGGCGCCGCTCGATGGCCGCACGGTCAACGGCGGCGTGCGTGTCGGCTTCTGACGTGGCGGTAGGTTGTCGCGTAACACTGAGGAGGGTATGCCGGTGGTGACACGACGGGATCACTGGAACGCTGTTTACCGCACGAAGGGGGAAGACGCGGTCAGCTGGTTCGAGGCGCTGCCGGCGATCTCGCTCAGACTGCTCGAAGATGCCGGCCTGACTGCCGAGACCTGTGTCGTCGATGTCGGAGGCGGCGGATCCCGGCTCGTCGATGCGCTTCTGGCCCGCGGACTCGACTGCCTCGCCGTGCTGGATGTCTCAGGCGAAGCGCTCCACCACGCAAGAGCGCGCGTCGGCACGCACGCTCAGGTTGTCACCTGGATCGAGGCCGACGTCACCGCGGGATGGTCGCTGAAACCGATGGACATCTGGCACGATCGCGCGGTCTTTCATTTCCTCGTTGCGCCCGAGGACCGCGAGCGGTACCGCGCTCACCTGCGCGAGACGCTCAAGCCGCGCGGCAGCGTCATTATCGCGACGTTCGCATTGGACGGGCCGGACACGTGCAGCGGGCTGCCGGTCGTGCGCTACTCGGCCGACACGCTGGCGTCGGAGCTTGGCGACGACTTTCAGCTTGCCGACAGCCAGCCATGGCGGCACGTCACCCCGTGGGGCACGTCCCAGTCGTTTCAGTATTCACGCTTCCGTCGCCGGTCGTGAATCAGCGCACGACGGTCATGTGGGCCATGCACGTGCTCGCGTGTCGCTGAATGGGCTTTGACATCCTGCTCGTCACTGCCGCCGTCGCGGCGGGGGCCGTCGCGGCGATTACCGGCTTCGGCATCGGCAGCCTCCTGACACCCGCGCTCGTGATGCAGATGGACGCACGGCTCGCGGTCGCCGCGGTGGCCATCCCGCACGTCGCCGGCACTGCGTGCCGCTTCTGGTTGCTGCGCGCGCGTGTGGACGGCCGCGTGCTCGTCAGCTTCGGCCTGACGAGCGCCGTCGGCGGACTCGCCGGCGCGCTCCTGCAGCAGCAGTTCGCGGCTGCCTGGCTGCTGATCCTGTTCGGGTCGTTGCTGCTCTTCACCGCGGCCGCTGAGCTCACCGGCCTCGGCCGGCGGATGCGCTTCCGGGGACCAGCCGCCTGGATCGCCGGCGCACTGTCGGGACTGCTCGGCGGGCTCGTCGGCAACCAGGGCGGCATCCGGTCGGCGGCGCTCCTCGGCGTGGACCTGCCGAAGGCGACGTTCGTCGGGACGGCGACCGCCGTCGCGCTGATGGTGGACGGCGCCCGGCTGCCTGTCTATCTCTGGCAGTTCGGCGACGACCTGAGCGGGCTGCAGTTCTGGATCGTCCTCGCGACCCTCGGCGTGCTGCTCGGCACGCTCGCCGGCTACCGCCTGCTGGTGCGCATCCCGGAGCGCTCGTTCCGCCGCGTGGTGGCCGTCGTGCTGGCCGTGCTCGGCGCGGCGATGTTGGTGCGGGGCATCATGGACGCCTGATCGACGTGCGCCCGGCAACAGTCGGGCAGCTCGACGCGGATCAGCGCCAGCGCCCGGGCGGCCTTGTCCAGAAAGTCCTCCTCCGCACCGATCTCGAAGCGGCGCGGATGCGTCTGCCACGCCCGCGCGATGCGCTCGTCGATCACGCGCGCTTCCCTCGCCGTTTCGAGCCGCAGCGGATTAGCGTGGTTGTAGTCCGAATCCGGTGGCGTGCGCAGGTGGATCACCGCGTGATAGCGCGCCAGCTCGCGGTCGAGCGTCGTGCCGAGCTCCTCCCAGAAATCGCCCGGACCCGGCCAGTACGCCACGCCGTCGATCGTGCCGCGGTCGCAGAGCACGATCGCCGGTTCCCTTGCGATGGCTGACTCTTCGAGCTCGCGCTGCACGTGGTAGATGGCGCGCTGTCCGGCGCGGCGAACGACGTCGTGTGAGTTGCGCGGGAAGCCGCCGCCGAACAGCATCCCCGCCGATTCGGGCAGGACGACGACGTGCTCGCAGAAGCCGTGACGGATCAGCTCGAGCACCGCCGTCTTTCCTGCCCCCGGACCGCCGGTCAGCACGATCCGTCTGGGATCGTGCTGGCCGGTGCAGCCGCATGGCACCATCGCGTCACCTCACCGCGCCGCCGCGGCGAGCTGGCCGTGCATCGCCGCGGCAGTCGTGGCTTCCTTCGCCGCGGCGACCGCGTTGGCGACGACGCGCTCGCAGTGATCGGCGGCCTGCGCGATGCGCGTGCCGCGATAGCTCATCGCGATGCCGCGGTGATCGTTGGCCTCCGCGGTGTAGCGGGCCGCCAGCGTCAGGAAGTACTCCTGCAGCGCGCGATGGTCGGCGGGCGTGCTGGCGCGTGCGGCGAGCGCCGTGAGCTCCGCCTCGGTCGGATCAGGCGCGCCGGCGCCCTCCTCGAAGCGGCGGCCGCCCTCCGGCGCGGTGGACGCCTGGCCGGCCGCGAGGGACGTGTGATGCGCCGCCAGCTCGCGCAGCGTCGCTGCCGATTCGGCCTCGAGCTTTGCCAGCCGGTCGCAGTGCTCGCGCATGCCGGCCCCGGTGCCGCGGTTCGGGTTCGCAACCGACGCGGCGGCGATGGCCGAGTGGCGCCTGGCGCCTGCATCGTGCTGCACGGCGAGTGCGGCGAAGTGATCGGCCAGCCGGGCGTGCGCCGCGGGCTCGGCGCTCGCGACGAGCTTCCGGACTTCGAGCGTGTTCAGAAGGGGCGCCGCGGGCTGCGCCGTGGCCGCTCCTGCGAGCGTGACGACGGCGAGCGCTCCCATGCCGAGCGTGCGAATGAGGGTCGTCATGACGTACCAGCCTTTCCTGAAACAGAACTGTTGGTGACAGTGAGTGGTTCAGGGGCGGCTAGATGCGAAGCACGCCATGGAAGCCGGTCGGACGAGGAGCCACCGCTGGCGGCGACTCGTACGGCGACCGAGGACCGCCATACACCGGAGCGACGGCGCCCGGCATCTCAGGGTTCACGTACACCCCGATCGCGCCAGGCTCCCGCACGAGCGCCGAAACTGGCCACTGCGACGCGGTCATCGGGTCGTGGCAGTCCGTGGCGACAATGACGTCGCCGGCGTGCTCCAGGGCGTCATGGGTGACGCACGCCAGGTTGCACGCCAGCGAGGCGTCAGGCGAGACCGCCAGGACCGCCGCGATCAGAAACGCCGCTGTCCGGTGCATGGTTCTGTCGTCGAGAGGGCAAGCGCAGTGCCACGCGGAACGTCGTCGAAAGACCGGAAACAGTGTCGGAGCACCCGTGCACACCGGGAATTCCCACAGGCGGGCTGAAAACTTCCGCATCTGAACTGAATTCATGGACCCCTTCCGGTGCTGCTCGAAAACCATCGCGCCTTTCTCGGCTACCTCGAACGCCGCGTCGGCGACCGCGCTGGCGGAGGACATCCTGCAGGACGCGTTCATCAAGGTCATGTCGAAACCGGCCGCGCGCCCGACATGCCCGCAGGGCGGGCACAGCGAGCTGCAGCCGCCCGACCTGACGCGCGCGAGCTCGAGGCGTTTCTGCGATCGCTTACGTCAGCCGGCTGATGCCGAACCAGGTCAGGACGCCGACGAGCATCATCCAGCACAGCCAGAACAGCGCCTTGGCCCACAGCGGTTCGGGAGCCGCCAGCCTGGCTTCGATATGATGCTTGTCCCACATGCCGAGGGCATGGAGCGCCAGCCCGACGAAGAACACCCCAGCGGCGAGGTCGCCCAGCGACCCCGCGATGTAGGCGCCGACCCCGATGCCAAGCACCAGCGCACCCACACTCGAGGTGATTTCCGCGGCGTGAAGACGATCGACGAGTTTCATTTCGATGGCAGTCATGCCGTCGCACGAGGCAAGCGGCGCGCCATGGCCGCGGGAGCGTCGCTTGCACGATTCCTCGGTGTTTGGCAGCCTCTCCGCCCTGCGCCGCCGCGACGCACCGGGAGTTCTCGCTCATGACCGTGAAAAAACTCACACTCCTGACGCACACGGATCCGGTGTGCGGGATGGTCGTGGATCCGGCCACAGCGGCCGGCACGAGCCACTACAACGGGCGCGATCACTTCTTCTGCGCGCCCGGCTGCAAGGCGAAATTCGACGCGAATCCCGAGAAGTACGTGACGCCTCAGCCGCCTCCGGAGCCGGCGCCTCCACCGCCCGGCCAGAACGTCGAGTGGACGTGCCCGATGCATCCGGAGATCGTTCGCGATGCGCCCGGCTCGTGCCCGATCTGCGGCATGGCGCTCGAGCCGAAGACCGTCACGCTCGACGACGGGCCGAATCCCGAGCTCGTGGACATGACGCGGCGCTTCTGGATCAGCGCCCTGCTGACGGCCCCGCTGCTGGTGGGGGCCATGGCCGGCCTGCTGCCGCACTGGGCCGAGCTGCTGCTGGCGACGCCGGTCTGCCTGTGGGGCGCGTGGCCCTTCTTCGCGCGCGCGTGGGCGTCGGTCCTCAACCGCAGCGCGAACATGTTCACGTTGATCGGGCTCGGCGTGGCCACCGCCTACGGCTACAGCGTGGTCGTGACGCTCGCGGGCCTGGGCGGCGGCGTGTACTACGAGGTCGCCGCGGTCATCGTCACGCTCGTGCTGCTCGGCCAGGTGCTCGAGCTGCGCGCGCGGGGCCAGACGAGCAGCGCCATCCGGAAGCTGCTCGGGATGGCGCCGGTCTCCGCCCGGCGCGTGCGTCCGGGAGGCATCGAGGAAGACATCCCGCTGCAGCACGTCCACGCGGGTGACCTGCTGCGCGTGCGCCCGGGCGAGCAGATTCCGGTGGACGGCGCGGTCGTCGAGGGATCGAGCGCCGTGGACGAGTCGATGGTCACCGGCGAGCCGATGCCCGTCGAGAAGCATCAGGGCGACCGCGTGATCGGCGGCACGATCAACTACACCGGCGCGTTCGTCATGCGCGCCGAGAAGGTCGGCGCCGACACGCTGCTCGCGCGCATCGTCGCCATGGTCGCCGACGCGCAGCGCAGCCGCGCGCCCATCCAGAAGCTGGCGGACGTCGTCTCCGCGTGGTTCGTGCCCATCGTGATCGCCGTCGCCGTCATCACGTGTGCGGTGTGGATGCTGGCAGGCCCGGAGCCGCGGCTGGCGCATGCGCTCGTCAACGCCGTCGCCGTGCTCATCATCGCGTGCCCGTGCGCGCTCGGCCTCGCCACGCCGCTGTCCATCATGGTCGCCACCGGGAAGGCCGCCACGGCGGGAGTCCTGTTCCGCAACGCGGAAGCCATCGAGGTGCTGCAGAAGGTGGACACGCTCGTCGTGGACAAGACCGGCACGCTCACCGAGGGCAAGCCCGCGCTCGTGACCGTGAGGCCGGCCCCCGGGTTCGACGACACGACGCTGCTGCGGCTTGCCGCGGGCCTCGAGCGGGCGAGCGAACATCCGCTGGCGGCCGCCATCGTCCGCGGCGCGGCGGAACGCGGCGTGACGCCGGTCGATGCGCGCGAGTTCGCGAGCGTCACGGGCAAGGGCGTCACGGGCACCGTGGAGGGGCGTCGCGTGGCGCTCGGCAATCGCGCGCTCATGGCGGATCTTGCCGCCGAGCCGGGCGAGCTCGCGGCCCACGCGGAAGCGCTGCGCGCCCAGGGGCAGACCGTGATGTTCGTCGCCGCGGACGGCCGTCCTGCCGGCCTGCTCGGCGTCGCGGATCCGATCAAGTCGAGCACGCCGGACGCGATTCGCGCGCTCCACCGCGAGGGCATCCGCATCGTGATGCTGACCGGCGACAGCCGTACGACCGCGCGGGCCGTCGCGCGCGCCCTCGGCATCGACGACGTCGTGGCCGAAGTGCTCCCCGATCAGAAGGTCGAGGCCGTGAAACGACTCCAGGCAGAAGGCCGGACGGTTGCGATGGCCGGCGACGGCATCAACGACGCGCCAGCTCTTGCGCAGGCGCACGTGGGCATCGCGATGGGGACCGGCACCGACGTCGCCATGGAGAGCGCGGCGGTGACCCTGGTCAAGGGCGACCTCCGCGGTATCGTCCGCGCCCGGCGGCTGAGCCGCGCGACGATGAGGAACATCAGGCAGAACCTGTTCTTCGCGTTCGTCTACAACGCGGCGGGCGTGCCGATTGCGGCCGGGGTGCTGTATCCCGTGTTCGGCCTGCTGCTGTCGCCGATGATCGCCGCGGCGGCGATGAGCTTCAGCTCCGTGTCCGTCATCGGCAACGCGCTCCGCCTGCGGCGCGCCGAGCTGTGATCGCTCGGAGCCGGGGGTATACTGGCCTCACGGTGAGGACGCTCCTCCGATCGGTGGCGATGGCGGGCGCGCTCGTCTTCGTGGCGATACCCGCCGCGGCGCTTGCGTGCCAGCTGGCGTGCGCGGCGCCCGCCGGCTCCCTGCATCATCACGGATCCCACGGTACGACGAACGCCGCGGCCGTGCGGGCCGCGCATCCGTCCTGCGAGCATACCGGGACGATCGGGCCGGCGCGGATCGCCTCCGCACCAAGGAGTGGCACGACGCCGGCCACGCTGACCGCGTTGGTCCTCCCGGCGCCGGCGCGCGACGCGCGCGCCGTCACCGTCTCCTGCACCGCTCACAGTCCGCCTGGCGGGCTGGCCACTCCGCTTCCTCTCCGAATCTGATCCCCGCAGGCGCGCCGCAGAGGCATGGTGTCTCTGCGTGTCTCTATCCCGCGATCGTAGGGGTCTCATGATTCGTTCAGTTCTGTTCGTACTCGTCTTCGCGGCCGCCGCGTCCGCCGGCGCGCAGACGCCGGAAACTCACCAGCACGAGCCGGCGCAGGAGGAGCAGCACCAGCACGGCGCGGCCGCGACGCTGTTCTCTCCGCGCGATGCATCGGGCACGGCCTGGCTGCCCGACCTCACGCCGATGTACGGGTTTCATCGCGCCTCCGGCGCGTGGGAAACGATGGTGCACGGCAACGTGTTCCTCCAGTACCTGAACGAAGGCGGCGAGGAGCATCGCCGCGGCCACCAGGCCGGCAGCATCAACTGGCTGATGGGGATGGCGCGCCGGCCGCTGGGGACGGGGCGCATCGGCGCCCGCACCATGCTCAGCCTGGAACCGTGGACGATTGGCGGATGCGGCTATCCCGACCTGCTGGCCACCGGTGAAACGTGCGACGGCGACACGATCCACGACCGCCAGCACCCCCACGATCTGTTCATGGAGCTTGCCGCCGAGTACGACGCGCCGCTCCGCGGCGGTCTGCGCTGGCAGCTCTACGGCGGGCCGGCCGGCGAACCGGCGCTCGGTCCCGCGGCGTTTCCGCACCGGCTGTCGGCGATGCCGAACCTGCTGGCGCCGATCGGACATCACTGGCTCGACGCGACGCACATCACCTACGGCCTGGTCACCGCGGGTGTGTACGACCGGCGCTGGAAGGCTGAAGCCTCGGTCTTCAACGGGCGCGAGCCCGATGAGGACCGCGCCGATCTCGATCTGGCGCCGCTCGATTCGTTCTCGGGCCGCCTGTGGTATCTGCCGACGGAGCGCCTTGCGCTGCAGGTGTCCGCCGGACGGCTCGAGGAAGCCGAGGCCGCGCACGGCAGTGGTCCCCGCGTGGACGTCATGCGAGCCACATCGTCGGCGACTTACCACATCCCGCTCGGCCCCGGAGGGTACTGGGCGACAACGGCCGGCTGGGGCGTCAACAGTGAGAGCGGGGAGGCGACGCACGCGTTGGTGGCCGAGACGATGGCGTCACTGGACGGCGCGAACACATGGTTCGGACGCCTGGAGATTGCCGGCAAGGCGGCGCATGATCTGCACGTGCACGAGTCCGATGACGTGTTCACTGTCGGAAAGCTGCAGGGCGGCTACGTCCGCTACCTGAACACGCGCAGCGGACTGCAGCCCGGGTTCGGTCTCACCGTGTCGGCCAGCCTGGTGCCCGCGGCGCTGGAGAACCGATACGGCGGCCGGGTGGTACCGGGCATCGGCCTCTTCTTCACCGTACGGCCGGCGCCCCACTCGATGCAGCCGGCGACCGCGACGGCGACGCCGGCGGTCACCGCGGATCCGCACGCGGGGCATGTGAGCGCGCCGTGAAGCCTGTCTTGAAGGCGCTGGCGATCCTCATCGCGGCGGCCGCGCTCGCCGGCGTCGCCGCGTTCATCTGGATCGGCGCACGCGGTCTCAGCGCGCGCGCCGACCCAGGCCGGCTCGAGACCGCCGTGGCACGGACGATGCGCCATCTGGCGGTCCCGCGTGCGGACCGGGACAGGCAGAGTCCGATGGCGGCCACACGCGAGACGATTGCGGCCGGAATGGCGCACTTCGCCGACCACTGCGCCTCCTGTCATGCGAACGACGGCAGCGGCGAGACCGCGATCGGCCGTGGCCTCTATCCGAAGCCCCCGGACATGCGGCAGGAAGCGACCCAGTCGCTGCGCGACGGCGAGCTGTTCCACATCATCGAGAACGGCGTACGCCTCACGGGGATGCCGGCATTCGGGAGCGGCACTCCGGAGGGGGCCGAGGAGACGTGGCACCTGGTGCACTTCATCCGCGAGCTGCCACGGCTCACGCCCGGCCAGATCGAGGAGATGCAGGCGATGAATCCGCGGCCGCCGGCTGAAATCCGGCAGGAAATCGAGGAGCAGCGGTTTCTGGAGGGCGGCGATCCGGCGCCGCCGCCGGCCGCTCCGCATGTACACTAGGTAGGGGCGAGGCATGCCTCGCCCGTCCTCGAGGACGGGCGACGCGATGCGTCGCCGATATCGAGAACGGGCGACGCGGTGCCTCGCCCGTATTGAGGACGGGCGACGCGATGCCTCGCCCGTATCGAGGGCGGGCGACGCGATGCGTCGCCCCTACCAAACCTATGAGCACAAGACTGATCGTCGGCCTCGCCCTTGCCGTTGCGCTGATCGCTCCGGCGGTCGCTCGCGCGCACGGCGGGCATACCCACAAGGTCATGGGCACCGTCCAGAGCGTGAAGGGCGATCACGTCGAGGTGAAGGGCACCGACGGCAAGGTCGTCATGATCATGCTCGACGGCAAGACCGCCATCACCCGCGGCAAGACGAAGCTCGATGCCGCCGCGCTGAAGGTCGGCGAGCGCGTGTCGGTCGACTACATGCAGGACAAGAGCATGAACATGGCGACCGCCGTCAAGCTCGGGACCGCACCTGCCGTCGCCGCGAAGTAGGGGCGACGCACGGCGCCGCCCGGGCGCGACGCTGATCGCCGCGTTGCTCGTCTGCGCTGCTGCGGCGCCCGCCGCCGCGCAGGAGCGCCTCGGCGTCGTCACCGACTCCCTCAAGCTGCTCGCGCTCGAGCACGGCTCGCGCATCGCCTTCCAGGCGAAGACGCGGCGCGAGCTCGGCGGTCCGTTCTGGGACGACTACGGCAAGTCCATTCGTCTTCCGGGCCAGTGGGAAGACTCCGACGCCTGGTGGGTGAACTACATCGGCCACCCGATCCACGGCGCCGCCGCCGGCTACCTCTGGCTCGACTACGAGCCCGGCGCGCCGGCCGACTTCGGCCTCAATCGCACGTACTGGATGACGCGCGCGCGCGCCACCGCGTGGAGCGCGGCCTACAGCCTGCAGTTCGAGTTCGGTCCGCTCAGTGAAGCGTCAATCGGCAATGTCGGCCTGCGTCCGGAGACGACCGGGTGGGTGGACCACGTGGTGACGCCGGTCGGCGCCTTCGGCCTCATCGTCGCCGAGGACGCGCTCGACCGCTGGTTCGTGCAGTGGGTCGAGCGGCGGACGACGAACCGCTTCTACCGCGCGGCGCTGCGTCTGGCGCTCAATCCGGGCCGCACGCTCTCCAACACGGCCAGCGGCCGCCTGCCGTGGCACCGCGAGGGACGCCCGCTCACTTCCAGGTGATCTCCATGCCGAAGTGGCCGTCGTAGAGGTCGTGCTGCTCGGGCGCGAAGATGTGGACCATCGCGCCCGGCTGCTGCCGCGGGTTCGGTGGGGTCGGCGGCCCCTGTTGCTGCGCGGCAGCGGCCACGCCGGCGAGGGTGCACACCGCCACGAGTGTCTGTCGCATGACAGCCTCCGGAGTCAGTAGTCGAGCAACCGGGTGTATTTGACAACGAACGAGCGGCCGATCAGCTCGTCGGTGGTGAACGGCGAGGTGTCGCGGCGATCGTTGTAGACCAGGAAGAAACCGGTGCCGCTGCGATCGAGCAGCGCGAGACGGATGTTCGACGAGAGCGCCGACGCCTGCCGGTTGTACTGAATCAGCCCCTGCACGCTGGCGAGGCTGGTGAACGCGTAGCTGACCTTCAGCGGCACGAGATCGTTGCGGAAGCGGCCCCCGGGCAGCGTGATGTCGTCCCGGTTCCATCCGAGCTCCGAGAGGAGCCGCGCGCCCGCGCGCAGGCCGAGGGTGAGCTGCCACCCGTGGTAATCGCCGTCGTAGTAGCTGCCGGCGCGGTGGAGGAGCGACGCGCTGACCGGCGCGCTCAGGTTCGTGTGTCCCTCGAAGACGCCGCGCGTCCACGCGTAGTCGCCCGCGGGAATCGCGACCCGCCGTCCGGTGACGTCCTGGTACACCGTGAACGGCCGCCGCGGCCGGTCCTGTCCGGTCTCGAACAGGTAGCCGAAGCGCGCGCCCGTGCGCGTCATGATGTCGAAGAAGTGAAAGTGGCCCTGCGAGCTTTCCAGCTCGTTGCGCAGGTTCAGAAACGCGGTGAAGTTGGTGTGCGGCTGAATGCGCCGGATCCACGGCCACTGCCGCGGCTGGTAACTGAGGTTGTAGCGCCCCTCGAGCGAGCGGAAGCCGCGGCGCCGCAGAAAGCCCACCTCCGGGTTGAAGCGCTCACCGACCTGCGTCAAGCCGCCGCTGCCGCCCCACAGGTTGTTCGCGTACGTGTAGACGGCGCGGCCCGCGTAGTCCGAGCCGCCCCGAGGCGCGGGTGAATCGGTCCGCGCCAGGAATGCCGCGACGCGGCCGTTGGTCGTCGCCTGCCACCCGAGGTCGAAGCCGTAGGCGCGGTTGTAGTCGTTCGCGGGCGCCCGGCTGCCGACGCCCTGCCGGCCGACGTACATCGCGCCGACGTTCGAGCGTCCGATCTCGCGCTGCAGGCGGACGACGGTGAAGTTGTTGGCGGGCGCGGCGGTGAGTCCCGTGCGTCCGTCCGCGGCGGACTCGGTCTGCATGGTGAGCAGCGCCACGTTGTAGCCGCCCAGCCTTCCGCTCAGGCGGCCGCCGCCGAGGATGTCGATCGGCTCGCCGGCCGGCGAGAGGCCGATGCGCCGCGAGAAGAACAGGTCCACGCTCTGCGGCTGTCCGAGCTGAAAGAGCTGCGCGTTCTCGAGGAAGAACGGCCGCTTCTCCTGAAAGAACAGCGGGAACCGCGTCAGGTTGACCTGCTGCACGTCGGCCTCGACCTGCGCGAAGTCGGTGTTGACGGTGAGGTCGAGCGTGAGGTCCGCGCGGACGCCCCATTTGACGTCGATGCCGATGTCGCCGCTGCGGCGCACCGGGTCGGCGCGCCGCAGCCGGTCGTCGTCCACCGCCCCCGCGACGTAGGGGACCAGCTTGACGTCGCGTCGCGTGGGGAGCGTCAGGCCCTGCAGCTTGGCGGCAACCGACACGCGCTGCAGGCCGTAGCCGCGGGGCACCGGCGAGAGGAACACCTGCTCGTTCTTGCGCCGGATGTTGCGCACGGCGTTGACGCCCCAGGTGCGATCGTCGCCCGGATCGTAGCGGAGCGTCTTGAGCGGAATGGCGAACTCCGCTTCCCAGCCGCGCTCCGTCCTCTGCGTCCGGACGGTCCAGTCGCCGTCCCAGTTCACGTTGAATCCGCCGCCGCCGCCGCCGCCGCCCTGGGCGGTTTGACCCTCCGCGCGTACCTGGCCGTCGTATTCGATGCCGAACGGGTTGGTGCCGAACACGAAGGCGTTCTGCCCGTCGTTGAACGTGTCGAGCAGGACGCGGATGGAATCGGTGTCGTCCAGGTCCGCGTCGCGGCGGCTCTGGCTGACGAGGATGTTGCCCGGATCCGAATCGAAGCACACAACCGCGACGTACAGGTTGCGCTGGTCGATGAGGAACCTGATCTCGGTCCGCTCGGTGGCGGCCTCGCCTTCGTTCGGCTCCTGCTGGACGAACGCGGTGTACGGCCCCGCCGCCGCCCACGCCTCGTCGTCCACGCGGCCATCGACGCGCGGCGGGGCGCCGGCGGCCGCGCGGCCGACCGTCAGCGTCGGCACTGCCGCCTGGCCGGCGAGGGCCAGGTCTGGCGTCGCCGCCACGGCGCCGTACACGACCAGCGCCGCCGCTCGCGCCGATTTCGTCACCGCGGTCATTCTACGCGCGCTATCCTGACGGAAAGTTCAGAAACTCTTCAGCCCCCCCCGTCCGCTTGACGTCATACACTCGGTCACCAACAATGAGACGGTCGTGCGGAAGCTGATTGCCGGTGCGCTGTGCGTCGCGGTCCAGATGGCGGGCCTGGGTGCCCCGCTCACGCACGCGCATCCCGACGATCACGCGACCGAGCACCATGACGCCCCCACCGTGCACACGCACTGGTCGGGGCACGGCCACTCGCATCGCCCGTCAGAGGCGCCCGCGCTCGACGCCGACGATCACGATCGTGCGGTGTTTCTCAACGTCTTCGCTGCCGTCGCCGCCGCCGCACTGCCGGCGCCGGCGACGCCGTCCGACGTCTTCGATCTGATTGTGCCGCCCGAGCAGGCGGCGCATCGAGCCGTCAGCGTCGTGCACGGCCACGACCCGCCGCTCGTCGAGTCGCTTCCCGCCCGCGCCCCGCCTGCCCTCCTGTCCTGACGCGACGGGTCCGCCCGTCGTCCGCCCGTTTCTCTTCCAATCGAGGTGTTATGCGTACGTGGCTGGTGTGCGCGGTGTTCGCCCTGGCGTTCCGTCCGGCGAGTGCGGACGCGCAGGACGTGAAAGTGACGGAACAGGAGCTGCTC
>VFYY01000067.1 GCA_016871375.1 Acidimicrobiia bacterium | reverse complement strand
TATCTGACCAAGGACGTCACGATCGCCTGACCGGTCGGCACGGCAGGTCCGGCTGAAGCCAGACGCTCCGTCCCGCAGGCGCAGTCCGGCTGAAGGGGACGCGACGCGCAGCCGCCGTGGCGTCCGGCGTCAGCCGGACCACGCCAGAAACTCGCGCAGCGCCTCCTGCGTACTGCGGAACGCCAGCTCGTCCCAGGGAATCGCGTGGGGCTCGAAGAGCCGCGCCTCGAGCCCCTCGTCGTCACACCCGAGGCGCCCGCCGATCGCGGTCGCCGCATAGACGACGATCACCGGCACGCGCCCGGCGTACGAGTAGATGTTGACCAGTCGATCGATCCGCACGTCGAGGCCGGTTTCCTCGCGCGCCTCGCGAACCGCTGCGGCGCGGATTTCTTCGCCGCGGTCGACGTAGCCGCCCGGAAACACCCATCTGCCGTAGCCGGGGTCGATCGCGCGCCGGACGAGGACGATTCGCCCGCCGTGGATGCTGATGATGGTGCCGACGGCGAGCTTCGGGTCGAGGTAGAAGACATAGCCGCACGCCGTACAGACGAGCCGGGCCGGCTCGCCGTCCTTCAGCAGACGCGATTCGAGCACGCCGCCGCAGACGGGGCAGAAGCGGAACTCCATCGCAAGAGGCCCCGGGCCTGGAGCCCGAGGCCTATAATTTTGGTTCATGTCGATTCTGAAAGTCGCGCGCATGGGCCACCCCGTGCTCCGGCAGCGCGGCCGACCCCTGGAGAAGACGGAGCTCCTCACCACCGGCGTCCAGCAGCTCATCGACGACATGATCGACACGATGCACGAGTACAACGGCGTCGGCCTCGCGGCCCCGCAGGTGCATCAGAGCCTGCGCCTGTTCGTCGCGCTGCTCGAGGAGGAGCCCGACGGGTCCACGCCCGCGACGGTCGTCGTCAACCCGGAGATCGTCCCGCAGACCAGCGTGAAGGAAGAAGGCTGGGAGGGCTGCCTGAGCATCCCGGACATCCGCGGACTGGTGCCCCGGCTCGCCGACATCACCGTGCGCGCCCTCGACCGGCATGGGCGGGCCGTGGAGCTGCGCCTGCGCGACTTCCCCGCGCGCGTCGCGCAGCACGAAACCGATCACCTCGACGGGGTGCTCTTCTTCGACCGGATGACCTCGCTGCAGTCGCTGACCTACATGGAGGAGTACTCGCGCTTTCACGCGAAGGATCGGGATTGAGGCCGCCCGCCGCGGCTCGTCCGCGGGCCGCCACCGGCCGGTTCACCCCCGGCGCGCGAGCGCGCTCCGTACGGCGGCAATCAACTGCGCCGTCGTGAACGGCTTCGACAGCAGGTGCACGGAGGGGTCGAGGTGGCCGCCTGGCGCCACCAGGCTCGACGGGTACCCGGACATGAACAGCACCTGCAGCTCCGGGCGCGCCTGCAACAGGTGCGCGGCGAGCTCGGGGCCGGTCATGCGCGGCATGACGACGTCGGTGAGCAGCAGGGCGATGCGCTCGTCGCTGCGCCCGCGCGCGAGCGCGTCCCGGGCGGTGCCGGCCTCGATCACCGTGAAGCCGTGGCGCTCGAGCGCCAGCCGCGCGAATCGCCGGACCGTGTCTTCGTCCTCGACGAGCAGGATGGCGCCGTCCTGCGCCGGCTCGCGGCGCAGGGCCGGGGGGCGCGGCTCCTCGGCAGGCGGCGGCTCGAGGACGGCAGGGAGATACACCTCGACCGTCGTGCCGCGCCCCACCGTGCTGTCGACCGCGATGGCGCCATCGAGCTGTTTGACGATGCCGTAGACCGACGACAGGCCGAGCCCGGCGCCCTGTCCGGCGGGCTTCGTGGTGAAGAACGGCTCGAAGACGTGATCCCTGACGTGCGGCGGCATCCCGGATCCGGAATCCCGCACCCGAACGAGCCCATAGCGGCCGGCGGGAATCCCCGACGCCGACGCGGCCGGCATGGCGAGGTCGGCCGTCTCGATCGTCAGCGTTCCGCCGTCGGGCATGGCATCGCGGGCGTTCAGCGCGAGGTTGACGATCACGTGCTCGAGCTCGCCGGCGTCGGCGCGGATGGCCGGCAGGGTCGGCGCCAGGCGGACGTCCATCCGGATCCGCTCGCCGATCAGCCGCTCGATCCTCGGCCGCACCCTGTCGACGACGTCGTTCAGATCCAGCGCCCGCGTCTGCAGGACCTGGCGCTGGCCGAACGCGAGCAGTCGCCGGACCAGCTCGCTCGAGCGTTCGGCCGCACGCCGCACGTCGGCGAGATGCTCGGCGCTCAGCCCATCGCTGCCGGTCCGCTCCGCGGTCAGCTCGACGAAACCGAGGATGGCCGTGAGGTTGTTGTTGAAGTCGTGGGCGATGCCGCCCGCGAGGCGCCCGAGCGCCTCGAGCTTCTGGACGTTGGCCACTTCCGCTTCGAGCCGCAGGCGCTCGGTGATGTCGACCATGCACCCGGTGGCCCCGGTGACGACGTCCTGCTGGTTCCGGAGCGGCACGACCCATGTCTCGAACGTCCGCTCCGCGGCGGTTGCCTTGGTGTTGGTGCTCTCACCGTCGAAGGCGCGCGCGAGCGCGTCGCGGAGCGCGGGAAACGGGGGGGCTCCGAGCTCGTCGAACGGCCGGCCGATCACCTGCTCCGGCGTCAGGCCGAGCCGCTGCAGCGCAAGACCGGCGCAGAAAGTTACGGTCCGGCGGGCGTCCACATTCCAGACGGCCAGTGATGCGTGCGACAGGACGACCTGCCGCTGCTGATCGGTGGCGCGCATCTCGTCCTCGAGGCGCTTCCGCGCGGTGATGTCGCGCGAGACGCCGAGCACGGCGACGACGCCGCCCCTCGCGTCCTCGACCGGCGTGAGCCACGTGCTCAGCCACACCTCGCGGTCGCGGTACAGGGTGCGTCCTTCGGCGTACAGCGGCTCGCCGGTGGCGAACACCTTGGCGAGGTTCTGGCCCTGCCGCTCCGCGATGTCCGGCGGGAAGAGCTCCGTGCGGCGGCGGCCGATCAACTGTGCCGGCACCGCGCCGAACTGTCGCGCACCGGCGGGATTCACGTACTCGACCCGATCGTCGCGATTGATGACGAAGATGTGATCCTCGGCCGTGTCCGCGAGCACGCGGTAGGCCGAGGGATGGTTCACCTGCCCGGAATCGTGCATCCCTTCCTCGCCTGCTCGAAGCCGTCGAACAGGCGCGCCGCCCCGGCGCCCGCGAGCGTCTCGATGCCGTGAGGCTGACCTTTTTCGACCGTGTAGCGCGCGAGCGTGCCCCTGGCACGAAGGAATTCCGCCTCTCGCTGCATTTCGCCGTGCCACATGTAGTGGTCGAACTCGCCGACGTACATGAACACGCACAGATGGGCGATCGCCTCGAGCCTGGCGGCGCTGGGCCGCCACATGTAGCCGGGAAACGCCGTCACCGACGCGAAGTGCTGCGGGTACGCGGCGGCGAGGTGGAACGCCGCAATCCCGCCATTCGATGGCCCCGCAACGTGGAACTTGCCGCCCTGAATCCTGTACTCCGCGAGGATCGCCTTCAGGAAGTCCGGAATCACGCGCTCGCCGCCGTCGAAGAACAGCTCGCCGTTCGGAGCGGCCGGCGCAACGACGATATACCCGCGCCGCTCCGCCTCCGTGCGAAAGTTCCGCATGAGCGTGCGGTCGATCGTGGCCATCGTCTGCGGACCGCCGCCGAGCGCGAGAATCGCCGGATAGGCTGCGCCCGGGTCGTACCCGTTTGGCAGGACGACCTTGTAGTGGACGGTGGCGCCCGCCACCTGTTTGGTGGACTCGAGGACTTCAGCCGAGATCGGCGTGGCTGCGGCCACCAGCCAGGCGGCCGTCGCCGCAGCCACACTGAGGGGCTTCATGACCTACTGCGTCTGCACCTGTGGTCCGAGCGGCGCCCGCTGGACGATCTCGATGCGGGTGCCCCATGGATCGGTGATGTAGGTGATCGTGCTGCCGGTGGGACTCTTGCGGACGGGCTCGTCGAGCGTGATGCCCTCCCCCTGGATCTTCTTCACGAAGGCGGCATGATCCCTCACGTCGACGCCGATGTGATCGAGCACGCGCCCTCTGGTCCGCGCCTGCGGCGTGTCGGCCGCGCCGAATCGGAACTGCACGCCGGGGACGTCGACGACCGGCTGGTCGTTGCGTGTGCCTTGCCTCCCGCCGAACGTCTTTGCATACCAGGCCACCGCTTTCGGAACGTCGGCCTTGGGCACGAACAGATGGACGTGCTCATGGCGGACCGGCACTGTCTGGGACTTGTCCTCGAGTATTTCGATGCGCACGCCGTCCGGCGTGACGACGAACGCCTGGTCGAGCCGGTTGTTGTTGCCCGGGAGCACCGCGACGCCGCGGGCCTTCCACTCGGCCACGCGCTTCTGCACGTTGTCGACGATGAAGCCGACGTGGTTCACGGCGGACCCGACCGTGCCGCCGTCGCCCTTCTCGGTGCCGAGGACGAGATTGATGTAGATCCCGGGGAACATGATCAGCGGATTGCCGCCTGGCATGAACAGCTTGCCGCCCATGGCGAGAAAGAGCTGCTTGTTCGCCTCGGCGTCCTTCGACGCGATGTGCCAGTGGCCCATCGTCACGCCGATCTCGTTGAACGGGGCGGGCTGCGCGGCCGCCTGGCCGGCGGTGAGCGCCGACGTGAGGAACAACGCGACGAGAATGTGTGTCTTCACAGAGACCTCCTGTTCACAGCTCAGTCCAGGCTCCAGAGCGACAGCGATGACACGTCCTTGACGAAGATCCGGCGTCCCGAGACCGCCGGCTGGGCCCACGTGGCGCTGGTCGCGACCTCGTAGCGCGCGAGCGGCTCGAAGGCCGTCCGGCTGCTGCGGGCGACGATCAACTCGGCGTCGTCGTTCAGCAGGAACAGCAGATCGTCCGCCTTGACGAGCGCGCTGTTCGTGGCTCGCCGCGGGCGGTCGAGCCACAGGACCCGGCCGGACGGGGCATCGAGCGCGAAATACTGGCCGCTGTTCCGGTGGGACAACCCGAACAGCGTGTCGCCGACGACGACCGGGTTGCTCAAGTACATGGACACGTCCGGCGTCTCCCAGGCCACATCCACGCCCCACGCGCCGTCCCGCCTGGTCGGCCTGAGCGCCATGACGCCCCTGTGGTGTCCGCTCACGATGATCGTCCCGCGATAGAAGGTCGGCGTAATGGCCTGCACGTACGGCGACGTCCAGGGATGCTCCCAGAGCACCGCCCCAGCGTCCATCGAGATGCCCAGGATCGAACGTTGACCGACGGCGATCACCTGGCGGGTTCCGAGCACGTCGACGATGATTGGCGACGCGTACCGGAACTCGTTCGTGACGGTCCAGCTGACGCGCCCGGTCTTCGCGTCGAAGGCCGTCAGTGCGTCGTACCCTTCCTGAACAACGACCCGGTCGCCATCCGCGATCGGCGAAGACGCCATGCCGACGTCCGGCTGCAGCACCGGGACGGCCTTCTGCCAGAGCACCGTGCCGGTCAACGAGTCGAACGCCGAGATCGTGCCGCTGATCCCGAGGGTGTACAGCGTGCCATCGTGGAACAGCGGCGTCGCCCTGGGACCCTCCCCATGGTCCTCGGCGCCCTCGTACGGCTCGAAGGACACCGGATACCCGGTGCGCCAGATGGGCTGGCCGGTGGCCGCGTCGAGCGCGGTGATCCCCTCCCGCCCGTCGTGCCGCGTGAAGGCGTAGACGGTCGTGCCGACCACGATGGGCGTGGCGTACCCCTCGCCGACGTCGACCCTCCACGCGAGCCTCAGCGCGTCGGGCCACGCATCCGGCCTCGAGAACGCGCTGGCCCCGCCATCCCGATCGCGCCCGCGCCACTGCGGATAGTCCTGCGGCGCGTCCGGGCGCAGCCAGGCCGCCGCCGGGGCGGCCAGCACGGCAACCGCGAGACACGACCACCCGAGCCGGGGCAGCATGCGGATGCCGTGGATCCTACTTCGAGTGGGGCGGCGCCGGCGACCGCCAGCACCGCCCCACCGCGAGACGCGCTAGAACCCGTACTTGATCCCCAATTGGATGATCCGCGGGTCGCCGGTCTGCGTGATGATGCGCCCGAACGTTCCCGAGTTGAGGTTCGCGACGACCCCGCCGGCGTTCTCATTGTCGCCGGGGTCGCCCCAGTTGAACGTGTTGAACAGGTTGAACGCCTCGAGCCGCAGCTCCAGCGTCTGCATGGCCAGCACGCGGAGCGTCCGCGAGATCGCCAGGTCCACGCTCCAGTAATTGGGGCCCGTGAGCTCGTTCCGTGTCAGGCTGCCGTACGTCCCCGCTGCCGGTTGGGCAAACGCGGCGCGATTGAAGTAGCTCGTCAGCGTCCGCGGGCTGGCGTACACGGCGTCGCTGACCTTGTTCGGCCGCTGGTTCCTGACTCCAGTGAACGCACGGTCGAGGCCGCTGATGATGTTGATGCGGCGGCCGGATCGGATGCTGACGATCCCTGCGCCGCGCCAGCCGGAGACGAGCGCACGCATGGCCGCACCCGGGAACTCCGGCGTTTCCGCGCCGAGCGTGATGCTCGCCAGGTGGGTGCGATCCTGATCGCAGTAGCCCCTGTCGAACTCGGGGTCGTCCGGGTTCGTGTACCCGGAGCTGATCTGGCTGAAGGTGTTCGGCGTGTCGGTGCCGACGCAGCGCGACCACGTGTAGTTCCCATTCAGGCTCAGACCGCTCGTCGCCCGGCGCTGCACGGACAGCTTCAGGCCGCGGTACTCCTGCCACCCGATGTCGTCGTTCAGATCCAGCGCGCCGATGAGCCGCGCCTCCGCCGGATTCTCCTGGTACAGCACGCGCCGCACGTTCAGGTTGGCGTTGGTCGAGCACACGGCGTAGGACCTGCCGTCGCGCAGCGTGCAGGGGCCGAGTCCCATGAAGATGCCCGGATTGATCGCCGTCTGCGCCCAGAGCCGGTCCGTGTAGCTGCCCAGATAGCTCACGGCGACGCCCCAGTCGCTGCCGATCTGCCGCTCCAGGGTGACGTTCCAGTTCTGGACGCGCGGGGAGTTGATGTCGGGATTCATCGTGCCGAAGGCGCCGAAGGGCGGATACGCCGTGTCGCGGTTGGTCACGATCGGATGCGGATCCCCGCCCAGATGGGCCCACGGGTCGTCCATTCGCCCCGGCGGGTCGGTGATGAGCGTCCGGTTGCCGAACGGCGGCGCCGAGGAGTTGATCTGGTGGTAGTCGGTGGTCATGAAGTCGTACGTGAGGGCGTACGACGCGCGCAGCGCCGTGCGTCCGTCACCGTTCACGTCCCACGCGACGCCGACGCGCGGCGAGAAGTTCGTCCACTGCTTGTTCAGCCCCGTCTGTCCGGGTGGAAACCCTTCATCGCCGGGGTAGAGCAGACCGGCGGGCGCGTTCACGAAGACGTTGCTCTTGATGCCGCGGCGGAAGTTCTCGAGGTTGAAGATCGAGATCGCGTTGTTCTCGGCGGCCAGGCCGAAGTAGGGCTCCCACCGCAGGCCGAGGTTGACCGTCAGCCGGTTCGTCGCGCGCCAGGTGTCCTGCGCGTAGAGGCCCAGGTACCAGGTGTGCGTCGGCAGATCCTGCGTACGCCCGTGCTCCACGGTGGTGACGCGGCCCAGCAGGAGGTCGGCGAGTCCGAGCCCCGTGGCGCTGCCGTCGACGATCCAGGTGCCCGAGGCCCGCGACGACGACAGGACATGGCCCTGCGAGTACGACGCCAGGCCGCCGACGCCAAGCTGGTGACGGCCGCGGACCAGGGTGAAGTCGTCGGCCACCTGATAGAAGCTGTTCACGAAGTCGGCCTTCGTCGAGCCCGCCGGAAACTCGAAGGCGCCCTCCACGTTGATCGGCATCTGCCCCCGCACATAGGGGTGCAGCTTGATCCCGAGGTCGATCGGGTCGAAGTACGGCGTGTTGAACCGGTTCACGTCCGTGCGGTTGTAGGCGATGCGGATCGCGTTCACCGCCGTCGGCCCGAAGACCATCGTGTCGCCCAGGGTCAGCGAGTGGGTGAGATTCTTGAGGCCGTCGCCGGCCGCCTTCAGGATGTTGTCGCCTTCGCCCGTGTAGGCGGGGTCTCGCCTGAAGAACGTCGCCATGTAGCGGCCGAAGATCGTGTGGTTCGAGCTCTGCTGGTAGTCGATCCGGCCGAGGGCCTGGCCTTCGTTGTTGTCCGCCGTCGTGCCGTACGTGATCTGGCCGCAGGGGTCCGACGTCGGCGGCAGCCGGGAGGCCAGCTTCAGCGCCGCGGGGCTGAAGAGCGCCGGATTGATGCGGTTGTTCACGAAGCCGCCGCCGAGGTTGATCTGCCGGCCGCCCGTGCAGGCAGGCGAGGCGACGGTCGTGAAGTCGCCGGCGAGCATCTGGGCTGTCGGAACGAACGCAATCTCGTCGGCGGGCCGCTGGCGCAGCGTCGTGCCCTGGTAGGCACCAAAGAAGAAGAGCCGGTCGCGCGCGATCGGCCCCCCGAGCGTGCCGCCGAACTGGTTGCGCACCAGGCCGTCGTCCTGGCGCTTGCCGTCCGGGCCGATCTCGGCGAAGGGGCTGGTCGCATTGAGCGCGCGGTGGCGGAGGAACTCGAACGCGTTGCCGTGGAAGCTGTTGGTCCCCGACTTGGTCACCGCGTTGACCGAGGCGGCCCCGTGCACGCCGTTCTGCGCCGACAGGCCGCTCGTGGCGACGCGGAACTCCTGCAGCGCATCGGGGAACGGCATCGGCAGGTTCATGTTGCTGCGCGGGTCGTTGTGCGACGCGCCGTCGAGCAGGTACGACACGCCGATCGGCAGGCCGCCGGCGACCGAGATCCGCACGCCGCCCTGCGTGTACCGAGGATTGACGCTGGTGTCGTTGTTGACCGCGGCGCCGGCCAGCACGATGAGGTCGGTGACCTGCCGGCCCTGCAGCGGCAGCTCCACGATCCGCTCGTTGTCGACCACGTCGCCGATGCCGGCGCTCTGCACGTCGACGAGCGGCGCGGCCGCCTCGACCGACACCGTCTCTTCCAGGCTGCCGATCGCCAGCACCACGTTGATGACGGGGGTCGCAGCGACCTGCAGGACGATGCCGGTCTGCGAGTAGGTGCGGAACCCCTGGAGCATGGCCTCCAGCCGGTAGGGTCCGGTGGGCAGGCTCGGGAGCACATAGGTGCCGTTCTCGTCCGTGGTGACGCTGCGGACGAGCCCGGTGTCGGTCTGCGTGACGGTGACCGTCACGCCCGGGAGCACGGCGCCGCTCTCGTCGCTGACGCGGCCGCTCAGCTGCGCGGTCGAGAGCTGGGCCCACGCGGTGGCGCTCGCCAGACTCAGCGCGAGCGTCAGAAAGGACACGCCTCGGACTGGACTCCTCATCACAGGGTCTCCTCCTGTCGCAAACGAAGAAACGGAGTCGATAAAGCCGAGGCGCGAAAAATTGGCAGGCTTGTACTACGCGGCGCCGGTCAGGGTCAATCGGGCTGGGGCGGGACCGCGTGGCCTGTAACACGTGGTCGCCGGTCGCCGGCAGCAGTGTTGTGGCTGCTACCGGCTACCGGCTACCGGCTAGAAGGCGTACTTGACGCCCAGCTGGATGATGCGCGGCAGACCGGCCTGCGTGGTGATGCGGCCGAACTGCCCCGAGTTGATGTTGGCGGTGGTGCCACCGGCGGCCTGGTCCGTGCCGGGGTCGCCCCAGTTGAACGTATTGAACAGGTTGAACGTCTCGAGGCGGAGCTCCAGCGTCTGCACGCCCGCGACGCTGACCTGCCGTGAGACCGCCAGATCCACGCTCCAGAAATGGGGACCCACGAGGGCGTTCCGCTTCTCGTTGCCGTAGGTCCCGGGCTCGGGCTGCGCGAACGCCGCACGATTCAGGTAGTTCCTCAGCGTCCGCTCCGCCGGATAGACGTCGTTGCTGATTCGGTTCGGCCGCTGGTCGCGCTGCCCGGTGAACGCGCTGTCGATCCCCGTGGTGATGTTGATTCGGTTGCCGGACCGCGCGTTGAGAATGCCGGTGACGCGCCAGCGCGAGGCCAGCGCGCCCATCACGCCGCTGCCCACGTCGGACACCTCGTACCCGGCGGTCAGCGTCGCCAGGTGCCTGCGATCCTGATCGCAGTAGCCTTCGTCGAACGCCGGGTCGTAGGGGTTCGTGTAGCCGGAGCTGATCTGGTTCCACGTGTTCGGCGTGTCGGTGCCGATGCAGCGCGACAGCGTGTAATTGGCGTTGAGGCTGACCCCTCTCACCGCGCGCCGCTGGGCCGACAGCTTGAGCCCGTGGTACTCCTGATAGCCGACGTCGTCGTTGAGATCGACCGCGCCGATGAGGCGCGCTTCCTGCGGATTCTCCTGGTACAGGGTGCGCCGCACGTTCAGGTTGGCGTTGGTCGAGCAGACGGGATAGAACCTGCCGTCGCGCAGCGTGCAGGGGCCGAGCCCCATGAAGAGGCCCGGGTTGAGGGCCGTCTGCGACCACAGGCGATCCGCGTAGTTGCCGAGATAGCTCACCGCGACGCCCCAGTCCGTGCCGAGCTGCCGCTCGACCGTGACGTTCCAGTTCTGCACGCGCGGGGAGTTGATGTCGGGGTTCATCGTGCCGAAGGCGCCGAACGCGGGGTAGGCGGTGTTGCGATTGGTGACGATCGGGTGGGGATCGCCGCCCAGGTGCCCGTACGGGTCGTCCATGCGTCCCGGCGGATCGGTGATGAGCGACCGGTTGCCGAACGGCGGCGCCGAGGAGTTGATCTGGTGGTAGTCGCCCGCCATGAAGTCGTACGAGAGCGCGTACGACCCGCGCACCGCCATGCGGCCGTCGCCCATGACGTCCCATGCCACCCCCAGCCGGGGCGAGACGTTGCCCCACTGCTTGTGGAGGCCGGTCCGGCCGGACGGGAACCCTTCGTCGCCGGGATAGATGAGCCCGGCGGGCGCATTGACGAAGACGTTGCTCTTGACGCCGCGGCGGAAGCGCTCGACGTCGAGGATGTAGACGGCGTTGTTGTCGACGCTCGTGCCGAAGTAGGGCTCCCACCGGGCGCCAAGGTTGAAGGTGAGACGGTTGGTCGCCCGCCACGTGTCCTGCGCGTACAGACCGAGATACCAGCTGTGCACCGGCAGATCCTGCTGCGCCCCGTGCTCCACCGACGTGACGCGGCCGAGCAGCAGGTCGGCGAGGCCGAGCCCCGTGGCGCTGCCGTCGACGATCCACGTGCCGGCCGCGCGCGACGAGGACAGCACGTGTCCCCGCCAGTACCTGACGTTGCCGCCGATGCCGAACTGATGGCGGCCGCGCACGAGCGTGAAGTCGTCGACGACGTTGTAGGACTCGTTCAGATACGTCGCCTTGGTCGCCCCTGCCGGAAAGTTGAACGCGTTCGTGACATTGATCGGCATCTGACCTCGAATGTACGGATGCATCCTGATGCCGAGGTCGACCGGATCGAAGTACGGCGTGTTGTACCGCCGCAGCGTCGTATCGTTGTAGGCGAAGCGGATGGCGTTCACGACGGTGGGCCCGAACACCATGGTGTCGCCGAGCGTCAGCATGTGGGCCATGTTGTCGAGGCCGGGCACCGAACCCTGCAGCGGGATGGCTTTGAGCACGTTGTCGCCCTCGCCCTTGTACGGGGGGGTCTTCTTGAGGAACACGTTCATGTAGCGGCCGAACACCGTGTGATTGGCGCTCCACTGGAAGTCGACCCGCCCGATGGCCTGGCCCTCGTTGCTGTCGTCCGCCGTCTGATAGGTGATCTGGCCGCAGGGATCGGTGGTCGCCGGCAGGCGTCGGGCGAGGTTCAGCGCCGCCGGACTGAACTGCGACGGATCGACGCGGTTGTTCACGAACGGCGCGCGGAGCGTCACCTGTCGGCCGTTGTTGCACGCGGCCGAGGCGAAGGTCGTGAAGTCGCCCGCGAGCATCGCGGGCGTGGGCACCCACGCAATCTGGTCGGCCGGCCGGAAGCGCAGCGCCGTCCCCTGATACCCGCCGAAGAAGAAGAGGCGATCGCGCGCGATCGGCCCGCCCAGCGTGCCCCCGAACTGGTTGCGCAGCAGTCCGTCGTCCTGGCGCCGGCCGTCCGGGCCGATGACCGCGAACGGGCTCGTCGCGTTGAGCGCGCGGTGACGCAGGAACTCGAAGGCGTTGCCGTGGAGGGTGTTGGTGCCGGACTTGGTGATCGCGTTGACGGACGCCGCCGCGTGCATCCCGTTCTGGGCCGTCAGGCCGCTCGTCGCGACGCGGAACTCCTGCAGCGCGTCGGGGAACGGCATCGGCAGGTTCACGTTGCTCTGCGGGCTGTTGTGCGACGCGCCGTCGAGCAGGTAGCCCACCCCGATCGGCAGGCCGCCGGCGACCGAGATCGTCACGCCGCCCGGGAAGGTTCGCGCGCTGGGCGTGCCGGTCTGGACCGCCGCGCCGGCCAGCACGATGAGGTCGGTCACCTGACGCCCCTGCAGCGGCAGCTCGAGGATCTGCTGGTTGTCCACGACGTCGCTGATGCCGGCGCTCTGCACGTCGACGAGCGGCGCCGCGGCTTCGACCGACACCGTTTCCTCGAGACTGCCGATCGCCAGCGACACGTTGATCTCCGGCGTGGCCGCGACCTGCAGGACGATGCCCGTCTGCACGTAGGTCCGGAACCCCTGGAGCATGGCTTCCAGGCGATAGGGGCCGGTCGGAAGGTTCGGCAGCACGTACGCGCCGTTGTCGTCGGTGACAACGGTGCGCGTGAGTCCGGTGTCGGTCTGGGTCACGGTGACCGTGACGCCAGGCAGTACGGCGCCGCTCTCATCGGCGACGCGGCCGCTCAACTGCGCGGTGGAGAGCTGCGCCGCGACGGGCGCGGTGACGAGAAGAAACGACAGGGCACCTGCGAACACGATCCGGAACGACCTCATAAGTGATTCCTCCGGGTAGGCCCGTAGACGACGATTGGGCGAGATATTACCAGAGGGGTGGTGCGGGGCGAGCCCGACCGGCTCGCCCCGCCGCGCGCGTCAGAAGGCGTACTTGACGCCCAGCTGGATGATGCGGGGGGCGCCCTCTTGCGTCGTGATGCGGCCGAACGTGCCCGAGTTGAAGTTGGCCTGCCATCCGCCGGCCGTCAGCTCGTCGCCGGGCACGCCCCAGTTGAACGTGTTGAACAGATTGAACGCCTCCAGGCGCAGCTCCACGGTCTGCGCCGTGAGGAGGGGCAGCTGGCGCGAGATCGCCAGGTCCACGCTCCAGTAGCTGGGGCCCGTGAGGGCGTTGCGCATCAGGTCCCCAAAGGCTCCCGGTGCCGGCTGGGCGAACGCGGCGCGATTGAAATAATTCGTCAGCGTCCGCGGGTTGGCGTACACGTCGTCGCTGATCTTGTTCACCCGCTGGTTCCGCTGCCCGTTGAGCGCGTTGTCGCGACCGGTGATCACGTTGACGCGGAACCCGGAGCGGACGCTCAGAATCCCGGACGCGCGCCAGCGTGACGCCAGCGCGCCGAGCGCCCCGCCGCCGACGTCGGGACTCTCCGCTCCGAGCGTCAGGCTCGCCACGTGCGTGCGATCCTGATCGCAGTAGCCCTTGTCGAACTCGGGATCGTCGGGGTTCGTGTACCCGGACGCGATCTGGGCGAAGGTGTTCGGCGTCTTCGTGCCCATGCAGCGCGACAGGGTGTAGTTGCCGTTCAGGCTCAGGCCGCCAGCCGAGCGCCGCTGTACCGACAGCTTCAGCCCGCGGTACTCCTGCCAGCCGATGTCGTCGTTCAGGTCCAACGTGCCGATGAGCCGCGCTTCCTGGGGATTCTGCTGGTAGAGCAGGCGCCGCACGTTCAGGTTGGCGTTGGTCGAGCACACGGCGTAGAACCGGCCATCGCGCAGGGTGCAGGGCCCCAGGCCCATGAAGATCCCGGGGTTGATGGCGGTCTGCGCCCACAGCCGATCGGAATAGCTCCCCAGATAGCTCACCGCAACGCCCCAGTCGGTGCCGAGCTGCCGCTCGAGCGTGACGTTCCAGTTCTGGACGCGCGGCGAGTTGATGGAGGGTTCCATGGTGCCAAAGGAGCCGAACGCCGGATAGGGCGCGTCGCGGTTCGTCACGATCGGATGGGGATCGCCCCCGACATGCCCGTAGGGGTCGTCCATCCGCCCCGGCGGATCCGTAATGAGCGACCGGTTGCCGAACGGCGGCGCCGAGGAGTTGATCTGGTGATAGTCGTTCGTCATGTAGTCGTAGGCCAGGGCGTACGACGCACGGAGCGCCATGCGCCCGTCACCCAGCACGTCCCAGGCGGCGCCGACGCGCGGCGAAAGGTTCGTCCACTGCTTGTTCAGCCCCGTCTGTCCCGGCGGAAATCCCTGGTCGCCGGGATAGAGGAGACCGGCCGGCGCGTTGACGAAGACGTTGCTCTTGACGCCGCGCAGGAAGTTGTCGTGGTTGAAGTTGTAGACGGCGTTGCTCTCCGCGCTCACGCCGAAATAGGGCTCCCACCGGAGCCCGAGGTTGAACGTCAGGCGGTTGGTCGCCCGCCACGTGTCCTGCGCGTACAGGCCGAGGTACCAGCTGTGCACCGGGAGGTCCTGCACGCCGCCATGCTCCACCGTCGTAATCCGGCCGAGCATGAAGTCGGCGAGGCCGAGCCCGCTCGCGCTGCCGTCGAAGATCCAGATCCCGGCGGCGCGCGAGGAGGACTGGTACCGCCCGTCCGCATACGCGAGATTGCCACCAATCCCGAACTGATGACTGCCGCGAACCAGCGTGAAGTCGTCGGCCACCTGGTAGAAGTTGTTCCGGAAGAGGGCCTTCGTCGTGCCGGCCGGCAGGTTGAAGCCTCCCGTCACCTGGATCGGCATCTGTCCCCTCAGGTACGGGTGCACCTTGATCCCTACGTCGCTCGGATCGAAGTACGGCGTGTTGAACCGGTCCACCGTCGTGCGGTTGTACGCCACGCGGATGGAGTTGACGGCGGTTGGTCCGAGGACCATCGTGTCCCCGAGCGTCAACGTGTGCGCCAGATTGTCGAATCCCGAGTTCGCCGCCTTGAGCACGTTGTCCGAGTCCCCCTGATACGCCGGGGATTTCTTGATATACGTCGCCATGTACCGACCGAAGAGGGAGTGGTCGGCGCTCCACTGGTAGTCGACCCGTCCGAGGGCCTGGCCTTCGTTGCTGTCGTCGGCCGTGGTGAAGGTGATCTGGCCGCATGGATCGGTGGTCGCCGGCAGTCGCCGCGTGATGTTCACGGCAGCAGGGCTGAAGAGCGCAGGGTTGATGCGGTTGCCGACGAAGCCGCCGCCCAGGTTGACCTGGCGGCCGTTGTTGCAGGCCGGTGAGGCAAACCTCGTGAAGTCGCCGGCGAGCATCTCGGAGGTCGGCACCCAGGCAATCTGATCGGCGGGCCGGAAGCGCAGCGTGGTGCCCTGGTAGGCGCCGAAGAAGAAGAGCCTGTCGCGCGCGATCGGGCCGCCAAGCGTCCCACCGAACTGATTCCGCAGCAGCCCATCATCCTGCCGCGTGCCGTCGGGGCCGATACCGGCGAACGGGCTCGTGGCGTTGAGCGCCCGGTGGCGGAGGAACTCGAACGCGTTGCCGTGGAAGGCGTTGGTGCCCGACTTCGTCACGGCGTTCACCGACGCGGCCGCGTGCATCCCGTTCTGCGCGGACAGCCCGCTCGTGGCCACGCGGAACTCCTGCAGCGCGTCCGGGAACGGCATCGGGAGGTTGACGTTGCTCTGCGGGCTGTTGTGCACCGCGCCGTCGAGCAGATACCCGACTCCGATCGGCAAGCCACCGGCAACCGAGATCAGAACGCCCCCCGGGAAGTTCCGCCCGCCGACCACGCCGGTCTGCACCGCCGCGCCGGCGAGCACGATCAGGTCGGTGACCTGTCGGCCCTGCAGCGGCAACTCGACGATCCGCTCGTTGTCCACGACGTCGCTGATGCCGGCGCTCTGCACGTCGACGAGCGGCGCCGCCGCCTCGACCGAGACGGTCTCCTCCAGGTTGCCAATCGCCAGCACCACGTTGATCGCGGGTGTGCCGGCCACCTGCAGCACGATGCCGGTCTGCACGTAGGTCCGGAACCCCTGAAGCGCCACTTCCAGCCGATACGGGCCGGTCGGCAGGTTCGGCAGGACGTAGCCGCCGTTGTCATCCGTCGTGACGCTGCGCACGAGCCCCGTGTCGGTCTGGGTGGCCGTCACGGTGACGCCGGGGAGCACCGCCCCGCTTTCATCGGTCACACGGCCGCTCAACTGGGCGGTCGAGAGCTGTGCCCAGGCGGCGGCGGTGGTGAGGACAGCCGAGAGGACGCCAACGACCAGGAGCCGGAACGGTCTCATCGAGTTTCTCCTTTCCGGGGGCCGGCGGACGATGAGCCAAGTGCAAATGCGGCGAATCGGGCGTAGATACTACGCCAAAACGGCACTCGCCCGCGCACACACCCGGGCCGCGCCCGCGGGCACGTCAGCGGCGCTGCGCCGCGAGGATGCCGTCGCGGATGGGGACGACCGTGGCGGTCCAGGCGGGGTCGGTCACGATCAGCCGGGTCAGCGTGCGGACGCCCGCGGTGGAGTCGGCCGCGTCCGCCGGGTCGAGCACCCGCCCGCGCCAGAGAACGTTGTCGACGAGCAGGAGCCCGCCCGGCCGCAGCTTCTCCACGATGGCCGGGAGCGACGCCGGGTAGTCCTTCTTTTCGATGTCGTTGAAGATCAGATCGTAGGGGCCCGGCGATGCGCGGAGCGTCGCCACGGCTTCGCCGACGTGGAACTGCACGAGATCGTCGAGTCGAAGGACTGCCAGGTGCGTCCGCGCCCGCGCCGAGAGATCCTCGTCCCAGACCACGTGATGGACGACGCCGCCGCCGTTGTCGCGCACGGCCCGCGCGAACCACGCGGTGGAGTAGCCGAAGCCGGACCCCAGCTCGAACACCGACCGCGCGCCCAGCAGGCGTGTGATGAAGTAGCAGAACTGGCCGGCGGCCGGCCCGACGATGGGAAAACCCGTCCGGGCCGCCTCGGCCTCCATCGCCTGGAGCTCCGGGTGACGGGGCGGGACGAGCCCATCGAGGTACGCGCGCATCGCGGGGAAGAGGAAGTCGTCTGCCATGCGTCCATCCATCCTGCGTCGGCCGCGCCGACGGCGATTCGGTCAAAGCCCAAAGCCCAAAGCCCAACGCCCAACGCCCAACGCCCAACGCCCAACGCCCAGCGCCCAACGCCCAGCGCCCAGCGCCTAACCCCTAACCCCTAACCCCTAACCCCTAACCCCTAGAACCCAGGGCCCGGCGCCCACGCCTTTTATAATCGTTGGCGCTCGTGCTTGCGACCGCATCACCCACGGTTACGCTGCGCAGCGCGCCGGCCAGGCCCTTCGACGGCGCGATCGCGGCGGCGCGGACCTGCTATTCGCCGCGCGTGATCGGGACGGACGAGGTCACCGAGAAGCAGCGCGACACGATCGGCGCGCTCACCTTCGACGCCGGCCATCACACGGTCTACCAGCACGCGCACTTCGAGTTCGGCCTCGAGCACGTGTCGCGCCAGTTCGTCTGGAGCTTCCTCCACTCGTACCCGTTTTACAACTCCGAGCAGTCGAGCCAGCGCTACGTCAAGCTGAAGGAGCCGCGGGCGTTCGTGCCGCCGATTGCCGGCGAGGCGCTCCGCGTGTACGAGCACGCGATCCTGCGCGCCTGGGACCGGTACGGCGAGCTCTCGGCGCTGCTCAAGGACGACGCGCTGGCGATCCTGAAGGAGCTGCGGTACGTGCGCCCCGGCACCAGTCCGGATCGCCTGAAGCAGATCGATCGCGATGCCGAGAAGCGCGCGATCGAGACGGCGCGCTACGTCATTCCGATCGCGGCGTTCACGTCGATGGTGCACACCATCTCGGGCATCGTGCTCCATCGGCTGCACCGGATGATGAACACGAGCGACGCGCCGTCGGAGGCCCGCGCGGTCATCGGCGAGATGGTGCGGCTCGTGCGCGAGTGGGATCCCTTCTTCTTCGAGAAGGTGGGGCTGGCGCCCATCGGCCGCGACGAGGTGCCCGAGACGGCGTTTCCGCAGGCACAGGGGGGCGGCGACCGGTTCGCCGCCGTCTTCGACGCGCGCCTGAACGGCCGCTGGTCGCGGCTGCGCGCCGCATCGGAAGACGCCGAGACGATCGTGGCCGAGGCCGTGCGCTCGGTGTTCGGTCTCGAGCCGGCGACGATGAGCGACGACGAGGCGCTCGACCGCGTGATGAACCCGGCGCTGAACCGGTACCGGCTCGACGTGCTGAACGTCTCGTACCATTCGCCGCTGATGCGGGCGCTCCATCACACGACCTACGTGTTCGAGAAGCGCCTCAGCCACACCGCCGATTCGCAGGATCAGCGGCATCGCATGGTGCCGGCGTCGCGGCCCCTGATGACGTTCGCCGACACGTCGGCGCCCGACTACATCACGCCGCGGCTCGTCGCCGCCAACGCGCGGGCGCGGGCGGTCTACGACTGCGCGATGCGGGAGGCGTGGGCGGCCAAGAACCGGCTGCTCGAGCTGGGCGTGCCGCTCGAGTTCGCGCTGTACGTGCTGCCCAACGCCAAGACGCTGCGCTTCATCGAATCGGGATCGCTCCTCGCGCTCCTGCACAAGTGGACGCTGCGGACCTGCTTCAATGCGCAGGAGGAGATCTACCTGGCGTCGATGGACGAGATCGCGCAGGTGCGGGCCATCCACCCGCGCATCGGCCGCCACATCGGCCCGCCCTGCGTGATCCGCAACGGCCTCGTCTCGCCGCGCTGCACGGAAGGATCGCACTTCTGCGGCGTACCGGTGTGGCGCGACTTTCCCGCGGCGGTACGGCGCCTGTGAACGGTACGTCACCGCACGCGTCCGACGGCTTCCACTTCCTCCACTTCTTCCACTTCTTCCACTTATGATCCCCTGGCTGGTTCACCTGTACACGGCCAGCAGCGCGCTCTTCGGCTTCCTGGCGCTCACGCGCATCTTCTACGACCGCTACCAGGACGCCTTCTTCTGGATGGCGGCCGCGATCGTCGTCGACGCAACCGACGGCGTGCTGGCGCGCCGCGCGCGGGTCGCCGCACGCCTGCCGCACGTCGACGGCGCCAGGCTCGACGACCTCGTCGACTACGTCACGTACGTCCTCGTGCCGGCGTTCTTCGTGTGGCACGCGCTCCTCGTCCCGGACCGCTGGTCGACGGCCGCCGCCGCCGCGATGCTGCTGTCGAGCGCATACGGCTTCAGCCGGGACGACGCGAAGACGGCAGACCACTTCTATACCGGCTTCCCCTCGTACTGGAACATCGTCGTCTTTTATCTATATGTGGCGGGATGGCCGCGGGCCGTGAACCTCGCGATTCTGCTCGGGCTCGCGGTGCTGGTGTTCGTTCCGATTCGGTACGTCTATCCGTCACGCACGCCGGTGTGGCGGACGCTCACGATCGTGCTCGGCCTGGTCTGGGGTGCGCTCATGCTCGCCCTGCTCTGGCAGATGCCGGCCGTGTCCCGACTGCTGCTCTGGGCGTCGTTCGCGTTTCCTGCGTACTACGTCGCGCTGTCGATCGCGCTCCATCGCCGGCGCGCGTCCGCGTGAATCCGATCGCCCTCCACGCCGCGAACCCTGGGCCGATGACCGGTACCGGCAACTGGACCTGGCTTGTTCCCGGCCGGGTGCCGACCCTCATCGACGCGGGCGTCGGCGAGCTCGAGCACCTCGAGGCGCTCGAGCGGGCGCTCGGCGGCGCCCCGCTGCAGCAGGTGCTCGTGACGCACGGGCACCTCCAGAAGCTCGAGCGCGAGGGGCGCGCTGCGCGGCGGGCGGATCGGTGGAGCGTCGTTGAGTAGCGGGCGTGCACACGGAGTAGACTCGTGCTATGGACCAGGTCATCGACTTCATCAACGTCAACCGTGATCGCTACGTCGAGGAGCTGAAGCAGTACCTCGCCATTCCGAGCATCAGCGCGCTGCCGCAGCACGCCGCCGACGTGCGGCGCGCCGCCGAGTGGACCGGCGACGCGCTGCGCGCCGGGGGCATGACGGACGTGCGGCTCATCGAGACGCCCGGCAATCCGGTCGTGTACGGCGAGTGGCTCGGCGCGCCCGGCAAGCCGACGATCCTCTTCTACGGCCACTACGACGTGCAGCCCGTCGATCCGCTGGACCTCTGGACGACCCCGCCGTTCGAGGCGAGCGTGCGCGACGGCGAGATCTACGCGCGCGGCGCCGCCGACGACAAGGGCCAGGTCTTCATGCACATCAAGGCCGTCGAGGCCTACATGCAGAAGGCCGGGGCGCTGCCGCTCAACATGAAATTCTTCATCGAGGGAGAGGAGGAGGTCGGCAGCGTGCATCTCGACGAGTTCGTCCGGGCCCACAAGCAGCAGCTCGCGGCCGACGTGGTGGTGATCTCCGATTCGCCGATGTTCGACCGCGGCGTGCCGTCGATCTGCTACGGCCTGCGCGGCCTCGTCTACTTCCAGCTCGACGTCCGCGGCACCAAGACCGATCTGCATTCCGGCTCCTTCGGCGGCGCGGTCGCCAATCCGGCCTTCGTGCTCGCCCAGGTCCTCGCACAGATGAAGGACCGCGGCGGTCGCGTGAAGATCCCCGGCTTCTACGACGACGTGCGCCCGCTCAGCGAGGCGGAGCGGGCGGAGTGGCGGAAGCTGCCGTTCAACGAGACCCGGTACCGCAAGGAGCTCGGCGCGCCGCGTCTGTTCGGCGAAAAGGGGTACTCGACTCTCGAGCGCGTCTGGGCGCGCCCCACGTTCGAGGTGAACGGCCTGCTGTCAGGGTTCACCGGCGAGGGAGCGAAGACCGTCCTCCCCGCCGTGGCCATGGCCAAGGTGAGCATGCGGCTCGTGCCGGACCAGCATCCCGACCGGATCGCGCAGCTGTTCGAGGCGTACGTGAAGAAGGTCTGTCCCCCGACGGTCGAGCTGAAAGTCACACGTATGCACGGCGGCAAGCCGTGGATGACGGAGTTCGACAACAAGTACGTGCGCGCGGCGGGCCGCGCGATTCAGCAGGGGTTCGGGCAGACGCCGGTCTTCAACCGCGAAGGCGGATCGATTCCGGTCGTCTCGACGTTTCAGGAGGAGCTGGGGCTGCCGAGCGTGCTGTTCGGCGTGGGCCTGCCCGACGAGAACGCGCACGCGCCCAACGAGAAGCTCGATCTCGGGAACTTCCACAACGGCATCATCGCGTCGGCGTATCTCTATCGGGAGATCGCCGACGCATGACGCCCTGAGCGGGGGCTAGAGCCGGATGCCGCGCGCCGGGTCGTTCTCCGGG
>VFYY01000066.1 GCA_016871375.1 Acidimicrobiia bacterium | reverse complement strand
GGACCGTGCACCAGCAGCGCGGGGTGGCCGAGCCCGGCGAGGGCCGCGTGATCGTCCGCGGCTGGCGCGGAAAGACGACCGCGGTGTCGGCATCGGCCACGGCGCAAGGCCTCGAGGCAGGGGCGGGCTATGGCCCGCCCGTAGACGATCTTCGCGGCGCGCTTGCCACCCTGACGCGCGCGCAATACGGCCGCGACGCGGCGCTCGAGGGCAGCGCGCTGGATGAGGCGCTTGCCCGCGCCATGTCCGCGGCGCGGCATCTCCGCGCGACGCATGCCGGGCCCAAGGCCTACCTGCGGCGCTGGATGCCGCAGGTGCAGGCGGAGCAGCGCGCGTGACCGTGCGACCGCTGGCGGAGCTGATGGCCGATGCGCGCGCGTTCCTCGAGCGGACGCTCGAGGACTGGCAGACGCTGCGCGTCGCGGACCTGCTCTACACCTACCGCGAGGTGCGGCTGCTGCTGCTCGTCGCGGCCGGCCTGCTCCTGACACTCCTCATCGCGCGCTGGGCGCTGTCGGCACGGCCGGGCCCCCGGCAGGTGGTGCTGCCCGCGCTGCCCAGGTCGATCGCGCCCGCGCGCCTGTCGTGGCTGGCGCACCTGCCGCTGCTGTGCTACCTGGCGGGGCTGCTGTCGTTCGCGCTGGCGCTGGCCGACCCGCACACGCAGTTCATCACGCGCGAGGAGACCTTTCCCGGGCGCCGCATCGCCGTCGTCGTGGACGCGTCGAGCAGCATGCGGCGCGGGTTCATCGACGCCAGCATGCGCGCGCAGCCGGTCTTCTATACGACCGTCGAGGCCGCGCAGCGGTTCGTCGAGCGGCGCGTCGCGGGGAAGTACCGGGACCTGATGGCGCTCATCGAGTTCGGCAACGAGGCGTACGTCATCACCCCGTTCACGCACGACTACGACAACATCCTGCTGAGCATTTCGCTCATCGGCGATCCGGCGGAGTTCACCGCGTTCCCGGACGCCGGCAACACGGTGATTGCCGCCGCCGTGCAGCAGAGCGTGGGCCTCTTCCGCGCGTTCGACTTCCTCGACGCCTCCGGCAACCTGCTCGTCATCTTCACCGACGGCGAGGACACGCACGCGGTGGTCAACGGCGTCACGCTCGACACGATCATGCGCGAGGCCGTCCAGGCGAGGATCCCCGTGTACTTCGTGCGCGCGAACTGGGGCCGCGAGGCCGGGCAGCTGATCTCCGACAAGATGTGGATCGACGCCGTCGCGCGCACCGGCGGGCGGTTCTACGCGGCCAGCGACGAAGCCAGCCTCAGCCAGGCGGTGGCCGACATCGATCGCGCGGGCACCGGGACGGTGGCCGTGCGGCAGTACGTCAACCAGCAGCCGCGCTTCGCGATGTTCGCGCAGGCAGCGCTCGCCCTGTGGGTGCTGGCCGCCGCGCTGCAGTTGTCCGTGCCGTTCTTTCAGAGGTTTCCATGAAAATCATCGCGGGAGCGCTGCTCCTGGCCGTGGTGCTCGCCGGCGCCGGCGTGTACGCCCTGCGCGAGTCGCAGCGGGTGACCGGGCTGGCAGACGACGAACAGCGGCTGGCGACGCTGCAGTACGTGGACACCGAGGCGTCGAGCGAGGTGCAGCGGGCCGCCTTCGACTACTGGCGCGCGCGCTACGAGCGGCTGACGCCGCTGACCGGCGCCACCGGCGACGCTCCGGCCGAGGATCCCGCCGTGCTGCTCATCGCCGCCAACGCGATGTTCCGCGCCAGCGCGCCCGATCCCGCCAATACGCGCGCCTCCGTCGAACGGCTGGATCGCGTGCTGGAGGCGTACGGCGACGTGCTGCGCGCGGACCCCGCCAACATGGAGGCGGCCTACAACTACGAATACGTGTCGCGCCTGCGCGAGACGGTCGCGCGCGGCCGCTACGTGGCCCGCAAGCCGCCGGCGATGGCGCTCAGCGAGGATCTGCCGGTCGGGCCGACCGTCCACGGGCGCCCCGGCAACCCGCCGCCGGAAGTGCCCACTGACGCGTTCAAGACGTTCTCGCCGCTGCAACAGGACGAGCGCGGCGAGCTGATGCGTCTGGACCGCTCGCGCGCGCCGCGAGGGAGAGGGTAGGGGCGCGGCATGCCGCGCCCGTAACGCGTGATCGACCTCGACCAGCTCACGTTCGCCGAGCCGCAGTATCTCTGGCTGCTGGCCGCCCCGGCCGCGCTGCTCCTGTTGTGGGTGTGGCGCTTCGTGTCGCGCCGGGCCGACGTGCGCGCGCTGCGCCGCCACCGCGTCGTGCCCGTCCGCGAGCGGTTCGCGATCGCCGGCGACCTGCCGTTCTGGCTGTTGCTGCTGCCCGCGATGGCCTGCCTCATCGTCGCGCTGGCGCGCCCGCATGGTCCGGCACAGACGATCCGCACCGGCGGCATCGACATGGTCGTCCTTGCGGACGGCTCCGCGTCGATGCGCGTCCGCGACATTCCGGGCGGCGATCGCTGGCAGCACAGCATGAACTTCGTCCGGCTGGTGGCCGAGTCGCTCGACTGGGAGGAGGATCGCCTGGCGTTGACCGTGTTCGCGCGGATCGCCGCTCCACAGGTGCGGCTGACGCGCGATCCGAACACGTTCTTCTTCTTCCTCGACCATCTCGGCCAGACGCCGCCGTTCCGCATCGAGGACAACACCACGTGGGACACCAACCTCGAGCTCGCCGTCTACTGGGGGCTGCGCCTGATCGAGCGCGACGAGGAGCTGCACGGCAAGTCGCCGAACGGCAAGATGTTCGTCCTGCTCACCGACGGGCAGGCGTGGAGCGGCGAGGTGGCCAATTCCCTGCGCCTGGCCGCGCGGCGCGGCGTGCCGATCCATGCGGTCGGTGTCGGCTCGCTGTCGGGCGGACGGCTTCCGCCGCCGCCGCCCGAGCCCGGGACCGCGCGCGACGGCGTGCAGGTGGCGAGCTCAGAGCTTGCCTCGCCGGAGCCTGGCGGAGGCGGGGTGCTGACGTCGCGGCTCGATCGC
The DNA here is from genome assembly GCA_016871375.1 of Acidimicrobiia bacterium. Taxonomy (GTDB): domain Bacteria; phylum Acidobacteriota; class Vicinamibacteria; order Vicinamibacterales; family UBA2999; genus VFYY01. The sequence goes on along the minus strand of VFYY01000066.1, from coordinate 18,233 downwards.
GAGTCGCTGCAGCGCATCGCCACCGCCACCGGCGGCCAGTACTTCGAGATCGATCGCGACAACGACCGCCGCATCGCCAACGGCGTGGTGGACGCCGGACGACGGCTGGCGCCGACGCTGGGCGTGGAAGAGACGGCGGAGGAGCTGTACTGGTGGTTCCTGGCCGCGGCGGCCGGTTTCCTGCTCGCCGGCATGCTGTTCCTGCGCAACCGCGCGGAGCTCGCGCTGCATCTGGCGGGCACCGCCGCCGTTTTCGTCGTAGTATCCCGCCTGCTGCAATGATGCGGCGGGTCCGCTGCAATAACGGGCGAGGCATGCCTCGCCCCTACTCGGCGGAACCCGCCCTACGTACGTAGGCCGGGTGCCGACGTGCAGCGTCGTTCATTGCGCGTCGGGCCCGGCATGAGGCTCACATGAAATCACTCGTATTCACGCTCGTCCTGTTGTTTGCCGCGAACGCCTCCGCGCAGGATGCGGCCGCCGTGCTGAAGAACGCCGCGGCCGCGATGGGCGCCGACAAGGTGACCGCGATCCGCGTCACCGGCACCGGTTGGAACTCGCCGGTCGGGCAGGGCTACACGCCTGCCGAGGACTGGCCGCGCGTGGACGTGACCGCCTACACGCGCGTCTTCCACTACGACGGCCGCTGGGCCAGCGAGGAGTGGACCCGCGTGCAGGGCAACAACCCGCCGCGCGGCGGCGGCGGCCTGCCTATCCAGGAGTGGGGCGCCGCGGTGAACGGCGAGTGGAAACAGCGCTTCTACGTGAACGGCGAGTTCGCCTGGAACGTGGACGGCGGGAGCACCAACGCGGCGCCTGGACCGCGGCTGTCGTCGAGCGCCGCCGGCCTGCGCCCGGAAGTCCGACAGCTCGACATCTGGCTGAGCCCGCACGGCGTGCTGAAGGCGGCGATGGCCGCGAAGGACGCCTCCGCCATGGCGCTGACGCTCGAGGGCCAGCCGAAGACCGTCGTCACCTTCACCGCGATGGGCAAGTACCGCGTGAATGCGACGATCACCGCCGACAACCTCGTCGAGCGCGTGCAGACGTGGATCGCCAACCCCGTGTTCGGCGACATGGTCTACGAGCACCGCTACACCGAGTATCGCGACTACGGCGGCGTGAAGTTCCCGGGCCTCGTCCACACCCACCAGGGCGATCCGCGGCTGAACCCGGGCCACAACTCGCAGGAGATTCGCGTCAGCGCCGTCGAGGTGAATCCGGCAGGGCTCTCGCTGCCGGTGCCGGAGAACATCCGCAAGGCCGGCACACAGCCAACGGCACCGCGCGCGATGTCAGAGCCGCTGGCGCCCGGCATCTGGCGGATCGCCGGCGAGTCGCATCACAGCATCCTCGTCGAATTCCGCGACTTCCTCACCGTCGTCGAAGCGCCGCAGGACGAGCTGCGCTCGCTGGCCGTCATCGGCGAGGTGCGGCGGCTCGTCCCCAACAAGCCGATCCGCTACGTCGTCAACACGCACTACCACTTCGATCACTCCGGCGGGCTGCGCACCTACGTGGCGATGGGCGCCACGGTGGTCACCCACGCGCGCAACCGGGAGTTCTACGAGGACGTGTTCTTCTATCCCGCGCCGCGGACGCTCGAGCCCGACCTGCTGTCGACCCGCTATCCGTGGTTCCGCGGCAACCGGGCGAACGCGTTCGAGACGGTCACGGACAAATACGTGATCAGCGACGGCGTGCGGACGCTCGACGTGCTGGCGCTGCAGGGCATCATCCACGACGGCAACATGCTCGTCGCCTACCTGCCGACGGAGCGGATTCTCATCAACGCCGACATGTTCGGACCCCCGGCGCCGAACGCGCCGCTGCCCACACGGCCGAATACGAACGTGCGCGAGCTGGCCGCGAACATCCGCCGGCTCAACCTCGCCGTCGATCGGCACGTCGGCATCCATGGCGGCGTCAGCGCGAACGACGTCTTCATGAAGATCGCCGCTCAGCAGGGGAGTAACTGATCCATGCGCACGCTCACAGCTGTCGTCGTTCTCATCGCCGGCCTTGGCTGTGCGGCCGCCATGGCACAGGCCCCGTTGCGATCCGCAGGCCCGGCCAGCCCGGCGCTGATCGAGGATCTGGTCGCCGCCAATCGCGTCCTGGCGATGGAAGGCATCGTCGACGCCTACGGCCACGTCAGCGTCCGGCACCCGACCAATCCGAACCGGTACCTGCTGTCACGGTCGCAGGGACCGGAGTTCGTGACCGCCGCGGACATCCTGGAGTACGACCTCGACTCCACGCCGATCGACCCCAGGGGAAGCACCAGCGTGGTCGAGCGGTTCATTCACGGCGAAGTCTACAAGGCGCGTCCGGACGTGCAGGCCGTCGTGCACAGCCATTCGCCAGGCGTGCTTCCGTTCACCATCACGCAGGTGCCGCTGCGGCCGATCTACCACCAGGCGTCGTTCCTCTGGGTCGGTGTGCCGCTGTGGGACATCCGCAGCGCGAACGACCCGACCGCCTCCACGCTGCTCGTGCGCAACAGCGTGGTCGGCGCATCGCTGGCCAAGGCGCTCGCCGACAAGCCGGTCGCGCTCATGCGCGGCCACGGTGCGGTCATCGTCGGCCCCGATCTGCCGCTCGCCGTGCGCCGGGCCATCTTCACCGAGGACAACGCGCAGATCCTGTCCACGGCGCTGCAGATGGGCGGCCCCATCAACTACATCACCGACGCCGAAGGGGACAGCCGCGACAAGACCCCGGGCGACAACGCGCGCGGCTGGGAATACTGGAAAAGGAAAGCGCTTGGCAGGTAGAGAAGGAGGGCGCATGACGTCGCTGTCGTTCTGGTTCCCGGCCGCGAGGGGATGTCGCGGGTACCGCCAGGGGCTGGCTGCGTTCCTCGCCTTGCTCGTGACCCTGCTCCTGCCGGCCTTCGCCTCGGCCCAGGCTACGCTGGCCGGCGTCGTTCGCGACGGGTCGGGCGGTGTGCTCCCGGGCGTCACGGTCGAGGCGACGAGCCCGGCGCTCATCGAGAAGGTCCGCACGGCGGTGACCGACGGCTCCGGGCAGTACCGAATCACGGAGCTGACGCCGGGCTCCTACACCGTCACCTACACGCTTCCCGGCTTTGTACGGGTGGTGCGGGAAGGGTTGACGCTCACCGGATCGGGTGCCATCGCGATCGACGTCGAGATGCGCGTGGGCGGTGTGGAGGAGACGCTCACCGTCGTCGGCGAGGCCCCGGTCGTTGACGTGCAGACGACGCGGCGCGAGACGGTGCTGAGCAACGAGGTGGTCCAGACGCTGCCGGCCACGCGCAGCTATCACGGGCTCCTCACGAACATCCCCGGGCTGATGCCGACCGGCGGCGTCGGCGCCGAGACCAACGCCGGCCAGATCAACCGCTTCACGGCCCATGGGGGCCGCCAGAACGAAGGACGCATCACGGTCAACGGCCTGATCCTGAGCGAGCCCGGCCAGGGAGCGGGCGTCTCGTCGCTTGCGTACGACGTGAACAACGTGGACGAGATCCAGGTGCTGGTGTCCGGCGGCCTCGGCGAGTCGGAAACCGGCGGGCCTGTCATGAACCTCGTGCCGCGATCCGGAGGCAACACCTTCAGCGGGTCGGCCTTTTACAGCGGCGCCGGCGGCTGGTCGCGCGCGAACAACATCGACGACCGGCTGCGGGCGCTCGGGCTCCTGGCGCCGTCGGCCCTCGTCAACGCGTTCGACGTGAACGGTTCGTTCGGCGGTCCGATTCTCCGCGATCGCCTGTGGTTCTTCGGTTCGTCGCGGACCTTCGGCCAGGCCACGGTCGTGTCGGGAGCCTATGCCAACCGCAACGCCGGCGATGCGACACGCTGGGACTACGTGCCTGACCAGAGCGTCGCGACGCGCAACGCCTCCCGCTACGACATCTACGCGGGCCGGCTGACCGCCCAGGTGACGCCGCGCAACCGGGTGTCGTTCTCCCAGGAGAACCAGTACCGCTGTCAGGGCTCGCCGCTGACGACGGCCGGCGAGGGCTGCCGCGCGCGCAAGGCAGACTGGGTGGCGATCGGCACGAACACGAGCTCCCCGGAGGCGTATCCGGGTTACCACGACCTGCCGTACTACGTGTCGCAGGCCACGTGGTCGTCGCCCGTGTCGAGCCGGTTGCTCCTCGATGCGGGGTTCTCCAGGTTCCACTATCGGTTCGCCGGCTTCGGGCAGGCACCGCCCGACGCCCTCACCAGCCTGATTCCGGTGACCGAGCAATCGACGATGTATGGGCTGGCGAACTTCAACTATCGCGGGCTCTTCGACCCGGCCGCCCACGCGTTTGCGGACAACCGGGCCACTTCATGGCAGTGGCGGGCGTCGGCGGCCTACGTCACCGGCGCGCACAACCTGAAGGTCGGCTACCTGGGCTCCGACCTGATGCAGAACTCGGGGCGGCAGGCCGCCGAGTCGGCGCTGCGCTATACGTTCAACCGCGGGGTCCCGGTGAGCTTCGGGTATGTGCTCTCGCCGCGGTGGGACACGACCGACAAGACGAGGACAGCGTCCCTCTTCGTGCAGGACCAGTGGACCCTGGGCAGGCTGACGCTTCAGGGAGCGATCCGCTACGACCGGGCCTGGAGCTGGGCGCCGGCCGAGGGCAACGGCACGACCCGGACGTCGATGTTCAACCCGCAGCCGATCTCCTTCGGGAAGACGGTGAGCGTGAAGGGCTACAACGACATCACGCCGCGCGTCGGCGCCGCCTACGACCTCTTCGGCAACGGGAAGACGGCGCTCAAGGCCAACCTCGGCAAGTACCTCCAGAGCGCGCAGGTCGGCGGGACCTACGTGGCGAACAACCCGGCGCAGAAGGTGGTCACGCGGATCGCCGCGCGGCAGTGGGTTGACGGCAACCGCAACTACCGGATCGACTGCAACCTCGCCGACGCGCGGCTGCAGGACAACACCGCCACCGGCGGCGACCGCTGCGCCGCGCTCGGCGGCGCGGACCTGAACTTCGGGAGCGCCAACTCGAACCTGGTGACGATCGATCCGGCCGTCCTCGAAGGCTGGGGCGTCCGTGAGTCGGACTGGCAGCTCGGCGTCTCGATGCAGCAGGAGGTGTTCCCGCGCGTCGGCGTGGAGGTCGGCTACAACCGGCGGTGGTTCCAGAACTTCCTCGTCACCGACAACACCCTCGTCGGTCCCTCCGACTACGAGCCCTGGACGATCACCGTGCCCCGGCACCCGCTGCTGCCGGGCGGCGGGGGGTATCAGGTCACGCAGTGGGCCATCACGCCGGCGGCGTTTGCGCGCGGCGCGCGAAACCTGCTGACGCGCGAGACCAATTTCGGGCCGGCGCGAGTCTGGTACTGGCACGGCGTCGATGTCACGGCGAACGCCCGCCTGGGCCGCGGCGTCATCCTGCAGGGGGGCACGAGCACGGGCCGCGGCGTCAACGACCGGTGTGACACCGTCGTCAACATCGACAGCCCGGACCCGCGGGGGTGCGCCGTCACCGAGCCCTGGATGACGGCCGTCCGCGGGCTCGCCAGCTACACCGTGCCGAAGGTGGACGTGCTCGTGAGCTCCACCTTCAGGTCGGTGCGCGCGACGATTCCGTTCCTCGGGGCCTCCAACTCGGCCACCAACGGCCAGTCGCTGCAGGCCAACTGGAACGTGCCGAACACGGTCGTGCAGGGCCTCCTCGGGCGCCTGCCGGCCGGCGCCAACGCCAACGGCACCACGACCGTGAACATCGTCCTGCCGGCCGAGATTTACGGCGAGCGGGTGACGCAGGTTGACATGCGCTTCGCCAAGGTGCTTCGCTTCGGCCAGCGCCGGCTGGATGTCGGCCTCGACCTCTACAACCTGTTCAACACCAACCACGGCGCGGGCTTCGAGACCGCCTTCGACTACGCCACGCAGGGCGCGAGCTGGCTGCGCCCGACCTCGATCGTGCCGCCGCGGTTCGCGCGCGTGAACATGACGCTGGCGTTCTGAGCCGGGAATCTCGCGTGCAGATGTAGGGGCCGACCTTCCGGTCGGCCCGAGCGGCTCGGCCGCTACGTGAGCCCGTTGAATTCATCTCGATAAGACGCCATGCCAGAAACGCCAGCCATCGCCTGCCGGTCGATGATGGCGACCATCCAGGCGTCCTCGGCGATGCCATCCCACTGACTGCGGATCCCGTGCAGCGACGCGCGCGCGAAGCCGAAGCGGGGGTAGTACTCCGGGTGGCCGACGACCACGACGAACGGGCAGCGGCGCTCCCGCAGCAGGTCGAGGCCGTGGCGCACCAGGGCTGAGCCGATGCCCTGCCGTTGGCGCTCCGGCCGCACGCCCATCGGTGCGAGGCCCATCCCGACGACGTCGCGACCGCCGCTCGTGATCGTTACCGGCGTGAACAGGATGTGCCCGACGACGGCGCCGTCCTGTTCGGCGACGAGGGAGAGCGCGTCCGCGCAGTTGTCGCGGAGCCGATCGACGAGGTCGGCCTCGAGCGGCCCGCCGAACGCGAGCGTGTTGACCTCGCGTACCTGCCCGGCGTCAGACGGCCGCTCGGGTCGGATCAGCATGACGACTGCGCGCGAGGGCGCCGCCCACGGCGCCGGCGGCCGGGCGCAGCACGTTGAAGACGTGAAACAGCCACGGCACGAGGGGAAGCGTACCTGCCGCGACGTTCAGCGCCAGGTACATCACGGATGCCGTGACCGCCGTCAACGCACCATGCAGAACGAACCGGTCCTGCAGCGGGCGCGCCACGAACCACCCGAACAGGATCGCCGCTCCGCATATCAGGAACGGGACCGCGTAGAAGGCCACCTGCGTGTCGATCGTGTTCAGCGGAATGTAGACGGCGAATATCGCCACCTCGGTGAGAAACCCGCCGAGCAGGATACGCCCCCATCTGATCTGACCGCCTGCCATCGCTCCTCCTATTCGGTGCGCGCGATCTCCATCGCGCGCTCGGACGGGGTGAAGCCCATCTTCGTCCAGAACCCGCGCGCGCCCGGCGCCGCGCGCAGCATCCACGTGATGTGCGCCGGCGTGCGGCACGCCATCAGAGCGGTTTCTGAAACGTCGTAGTGTCCGGCTTTAGCCGGACCAAGTTGATCGGCACCGCCGTGTGTGGTCCGGCTAAAGCCGGACACTACGAAGAAGTCGAAACCGCGCTAGCCGCGTCACCAGCCCGCGCCCGATGCCGCGGCCCTGGCAATCGGGCGCGACGACGACCGTCGAGATGTGGCCGTTCGACGCGTCGTCGAAGAGGGCGCGCGCGAAACCGATGACGCGCCCGCTCTCGTACGCGGCGATGGTGCGCGTGGAGCCGCGGATCATGCGCTCGAAGCGCTCGGCGTCCTCGCCGCGCTCCTTCCAGCCGACGGCGACGAACAGCCGCCGGACGTCCTCGTAGTCCCTCGTTTCTATCGCTCGATATGTGACGCTCATGTTCTGCCCCACAAAGCAAAAGGGCCATCACCCGCCTGGATGATGGCCCTTTGAATCCGTGTTTCTGATTGGGGTGTTACATCATCCAGTGGCGCTCGACGCTTGCCGACTTCCACGTCGCTCGCTCGATCGGCAGGATCGGGAGCCACGGCAGACGGATCGCGACGGGACGGACGACGAGCGCCGTCTCCTGTTGTGCGGGGGAATGACCCGCCGCCGCGATCAGCCGTTCACCGGACATGTGCCGAAGATGATAGCTCGACTGTCAAGACGACGGGTTACACTTGCGCCCACCCGTGCGCATATCAGTGTGGCTCTGCGTCTTGCTCGCGCTGTCGGCGCCCGCGGTCGCGCAGACCGTCCCCATTCCCGCGCCGCGCAAGGCGGGCTCCGACCGCGTCGTCACCGCGACCCGCATCTCGCGACCCATCGTCCTGGACGGACGGTTCGACGAGGAGATCTACCGGGTCGTGCAGCCCGCGGGCGACTTCATCCAGCAGGATCCCAAGGAAGGCGCCCCCTCGTCGGAGCCGACCGAGATGTGGGTGTTCTTCGACGAGGACACGCTCTACATCGCGGCGAAGTGCTACGACGCGAATCCCGGGCGCCTGATTTCGACCGAGATGCGGCGCGACAACGGCGGCGTCTTCAACAACGACAGCATCTCCATCGTCATCGACACGTTCCACGATCTCCGCAACGCCTTCCGCTTCCAGACCAACGCGCTCGGCGCGATCACGGATTCGCTCGTGGCCGACCAAATCAACAACGACAGCTGGAACACCGTGTGGGCGACGCGCAGCGCCGTGCACGAGTGGGGCTGGGGCTTCGAGATGGCGATTCCGTTCAAGTCGCTGCGCTATCCGGGCGCGGGGCCGCAGACCTGGGGCTTCAACATGCGGCGCGTGATCAAGCACAAGAACGAGATCACGCACTTCACGGCCATGCCGCGCTCGTTCGCGCTCAACGCGATCTATCACATGGAGCAGGCGGCCACGCTCGTCGGCGTGGAGACGCCGGCGCAGTCGCTGAACCTGGAGTTCAAGCCGTACGCGATGTCGTCGCTCGTCACCGACCGCGCGTCGCGCGTGCCGGTGAACAACGACGGCCGCGGCGACGCCGGCTTCGACGTCAAGTACGGGCTGACGCGCAGCCTGACGCTCGACACGACGTTCCGCACCGACTTCGCGCAGGTCGAGGAGGACCAGCAGCAGGTCAACCTGACGCGCTACAGCCTGTTCTTTCCCGAGAAGCGCGAGTTCTTTCTCGAGGGACAGTCGATCTTCGCCTTCGGCGGCGTGCCCGTCGGCAACAACGCGAACCCGGGCGAGGTGCCGGTGATGTTCTTCAGCCGGCAGATCGGGCTGAGCCGCGGCCAGGACGTGCCCGTGATCGGCGGCGCGCGCCTCACCGGCCGCGCCGGCCGCTATCTCGTCGGCGCCGTGAACATCCAGACCGGCGACAAGCCCGAGGCGGGCGCGGTCTCGACCAACTTCACCGCCGTGCGCGTGCGGCGCGACGTGCTGCGGCGCAGCAACATCGGCGTCATTGCCACTCGCCGCGGACCGTCCGCCGGCGGCGCGAACGACAACTACGCCTACGGCGCCGACGCCAACCTGTTTCTCTACCGCAACGTGCAGGCGAACCTCTATTACGCGCGCACGGACTCAACGGGTATGTCGAGCGGCGGACAGGACAGCTACCGCGGCCGGTTCGAGTTCGTCGGCGACAGGTGGGGCTACATCGCCGAGCACCTCCTCATCGGCGATCGCTTCAATCCCGAAGTGGGCTTCGTTCGGCGCCGCGACTTCCGGCGCAGCTTCGGCGGCCTCCGTTTCAGCCCGCGGCCGAGGGACAGCCGCCGCGTACGGCAGTACACCTATGCGGCCAGCGCCGACTACGTCACCGACGCTGCCGTGTCGTTCGTGCAGGAGAAGGAGCTGCGCGGGGTGTTCCAGACGACCTATCAGAACAGCGACTCGTGGAACGTCGAGTACACGAGCGTCTACGAGCTGATCCCGGCGGCGTTCGTGATCAATCCCGGCACGACGGTGCCGCGCGGCGGCTACACCGCGCAGAACGTGCGGACGCAGTACACCCTCGGCCAGCAGCGGAAGGTGTCGGGCCGTCTCTCGACGGCGTACGGCACCTTTTACGACGGGCACAAGGCCGAGGCCGGGTACGCCGGGCGCGTGGCCGTGCGGCCGCAGTTCGCGCTCGAGCCGGCCATCGCCCTGAACTGGGTCCGGCTGCCGTACGGCGATTTCTCCGCGCCGGTCGTCAGCACGCGTATCATCGTCACGCCCAACACGCGCACGATGCTCACGAGCTTCATTCAGTACAACGGCGGCTCGCGGCAGCTCGGGTCGAGCGTCCGCCTGCGCTGGGAGTACCGCCCCGGCAGCGAGCTGTTCGTCGTCTACAGCGACGGGCGCGACACGACGCGCACCGGGTTCCCGGATCTGATGAACCGGTCGCTCGCGCTCAAGGTCACACGTCTGCTGCGGTTCTGACACAGGAGGGTTCGATGCGGAAAGTGCAATTCGGCGCGACGCTCGGCCTTGCGCTCCTGGCGCTGACGTTCGCCGCCGCGCAGCGGCCCGCGCCGGTGGCGTTCGAAGGCGCGCGCATTCTCGTCGGCGACGGCCGCGTCATCGACAACGGCATCCTCCTCGTGGACGATGGCCGCATCACGCGCGTTGGCCGGGTCGGCGACGTCCAGCGTCCGCAGGGCGCCACGCGCGTCGACCTCGCGGGCAAGACCGTGATGCCCACGCTCATCGACGCCCACTTGCACGTCGGCTACGAGAACACGCAGGGGTGGACGGCGCGCAACTACACGCGTGACAACGTCCTGGATACGCTCGACCGGCTGGCGTACTACGGCGTCGGGGCGGTGTTCTCCGCGGGCACCGATCCGGTGGAGATCGCGCTGCCGATCCAGCGCGACCAGGCGGCCGGCCGTATCGGCGGCGCGCGGCTGGTGATTGCGGCGGGCGCCGGCCCGCCGGGCGCCGGCCCGAACGGCACTCTGCTGAAGGAGCTCGCCATCTTCCCGCGGTCTCCGGTCCACGGCATCACCGGCGACGCCGACGCGCGCCAGGTCGTGAAGGAGGTCGCCGCGCTGCGGATCCCGATCATCAAGGTCTGGGTCACCGACCGAGGCGGCACGCAGGCGAAGACGAAGCCGGAAGCCTACCGCGCGTTGATCGACGAGGCGCACAGAAACGGCATCCGCGTGGTCGCGCACGCCACCGACGGCCTCGCGGACGCGAAGGACCTCGCGCGCGCCGGGCTCGACGGCTACATCCACGGCGTGCTCGACGCCGACGCCGAGTTCGCGGCGATGGCGAAGACGAACAACGCCTTCGTCGCGCCCGCGCAGGGGCTCGGCCTGCGCGGCGCCGTCCCGGGGCTGCAGCCGTGGTTCGAGGATGCGTTCTTCCAGGAGGCGGTGCCGCCCTCCACGATCGAGCGCTACCGCCAGCAGCAGGCGAAGCTGAACCCGCCCGCCGCCAATGCGCTCACGCTGCAGCAGCGCTACGAGCGCGCCGGCCGCATGATCAAGGTGCTGCAGGAGGGCGGCGTGCGCATCGCCATCGGCACCGACGCGGGCGCGACGCCCGACTATCCGCCCGGCTACCCGGCGCACCGCGAGATGGACATCTACGTGAAGAGCGGCATGACGCCGGAGCAGGTGCTCATCGCGGCCACCAGATCAGGTGCCGAGGCGCTCGGGCTCGACAAGGAAATGGGCACGCTCGAGGCGGGGAAACTCGCGAACCTGCTCGTCCTCGACGCAGATCCGCGCGCCGACATCCTCAATACGCGTAAGATCTTCCGCGTTTATTTCGCTGGGAGGGAACTGGACCGCGCCGCGCTGCGGAAGCGCTGGAACCCAAGCCCGACGCGCTGATCGCGACGCGATGAACTACTTCTGGGACAACCGCGGCGGATTCCTGATCGCCTTTGCGGCGCTGCTGGCGTTCTGTCTCCTGCTGAACTGGCTCGCGTGGATGTTCCGGTGGGGCCGCTTCGCGCAAACCGGGGTCGCGCCGGCGCCCACGCAGCCGCTGCGGTTCCTCGTCGGCAAGTTCTTCGTCGAGATCATCAACGACTTTCGCCACTTCCTGGCGCTGGTGATTGTCCTGCTGTTTGCGGCGGCGCTCGGTGCCGCGATGTACCCCGGCCTCGCGGACGGAAACATCATGGACGTCACCGAAGGCGTCGAGGCGGTCGCGGCGGCGCTCGGCGGCCTGATTGGATCGATCATTGGGTACTACTTTGGGGAGTCCGCCGCGAGTCAGAAGACCGCGCAGCGGCCGACCTCACTGAGTGATGCGGGCACACCCGTCCAGCAGGCGCCGCCAGACGAGGAGCAGGTCCCGGGAATCACTCCCGCCCCGCCTCTCCCGGGGGAGTGAGCGATGGTGGCGATGAGGGCGTATGGCAGTTGCTCGAGGCCTTAACATCCGGGTCGTCGATTCGTTGTTCGATCCCGATCGGCCGTCGGACAAGGTGGCGCAGGTTCGTCAGCGCACTTCGAGCCGGCCGCTCTACCGCGTGTTTCTGTACCTGGAGGGGCCGGACCTGCCGTTCGTCCAGCAGGTGACCTACAAGCTGCACGAGACGTTCTCTCCGGACAGCGTGACGGTCGTGCGCGACATCTCGAACCCGCGGTGCAAGTTCGAGATCTGGACCTGGGGCGTGTTCGAGGTCCGCGCCGTCATCGAGGACAGACAGGGACGGACGTTCTCGACGTCGCGCTACCTCGAATACGCGTCACAGGTCGGTGATCCCGAGGTGCATTTCAAGAAGACGTGATGCGGCACGCCGTCAGGCGCGCGGCGTTCGTCGTCGGCGCGGCTGCCGTCGCCGGCCTCGCCCTGCTGCTCTGGTATGCCTCCTCCGACAACCTGCCCCCGTCGTCGGCAACTGCGCTGCTCGACTCGGTCATGCCGGCCTACGGGGTGCAGGAAGTGCATTCGACCTTCGTCGGCGCGCCGCCGGCCCGGACCTATGCCGCCATTCTCTCGGTCACGCCGGGCGACGTCGGACTGGCGCGGCCGTTCATGTGGGTGCGGACACTGCCTGCGCGCATGACGGGCGGCCAGGGAGTTGACGACACCGTGTGGAATCGCCCGCTGCTCTCCGGGACGGCCGTTCTCGCGGAGGCTCGAGACAGCGAGATCGTCGTCGGCCTCATCGGACAGTTCTGGGCTCTTCGCAGCGCCGCCCGGGTGGCCGTAGAGAGCCGCGAGCAGTTCACGACGTTCGCACGTCCGGGGTTCGCCGTGGCGAGCCTCAGCTTCCACGTCGAACCTGCCGGTGGCGGCTCGACGGTGACCACGATTACGCGCGTGCGGACGACGGATCCGGATTCCGCGCGCGCGTTCCGGCGCTACTGGCGGCTCATTGGCACGGGCAGTGGCGTGCTGCGCCGCACGTGGCTGCGAGCGATCAAGACACGAGCCGAGCGGCCCGGCTGAAGCCGGTCCCCACTTGGTCCGGCTGAAGCCGGACACTACGATCGCGCGGCATTGAACCGACGTCGCAGGCGTGGTCCAATACCGCCGACCTCTCTAAACGTCGGAGGACGTCGATGAAAAACTTCGTGCACGTGGCCGTGGTGCTGATGGTCGTCGGAACTGGTGTGCTGCTGGCGCAGGCGCCGGCGGGCAAGGATCTGCTGTGGGCGTTCCCGGTCGGGAGCGCGATTGTTCAGGGCAAGCATCCGATCGCGGAGATCGAGGGGCCGCAGACGCTGCCCGGGAGCACGCTCAAGTACGCGCAGAAGGAGATCGAGAACCTCTCGGCCCCGCCCGACTGGTTCCCCGGATCGCACGCGCCGGCACCGCGCATCGTCCGCGACGGCTCCGGGAACGGCGGCTTCGCGTGCGGCTCGTGCCACCTCATGAACGGCATGGGCCATCCCGAGTCGGGCGACGTGCAGGGGTTGACGGTGGACTACTTCGTCCAGACGATGAGGGACTACCGCAGCGGCATCCGCAAGGATCCCATCCGCATGACGGCCATCGCGCAGGCGACCTCCGAAGCCGACGTGCGTGAAGCGGCCGCGTGGTTCGCGACGCTCAAGCCCGTCCCGCGCTGGTCGATCGTCGAGGAGCGCGCGATGGTGCCGAAGACGTTCCTGGGCCCGGGACGCATGCGGTTCGCCGATATCGACATGCCCGGCACCGAGCCGATCGGCACCCGGATCATCACGGTGCCCGAGGACGTGCGCAAGGCGATCCAGCGGGACCCGCGGACCGGCGCCGGCTTCGTCTCCTACGTTCCGCCCGGCAGCCTCGCGCGCGGCAAGGCGCTGGCGGCCGGCGGCAACGGCAAGACGATCGACTGCACCATCTGCCACGGCGAAGGGTTGAGGGGCCTGGGCGACGTCCCGCGCCTCGCGAACGTGCACCCGATCTACCTGGTACGGCAGCTCTACAACTTCCAGACGGGCGCCAACAACAGCGCCGGCGCGCAGCTCATGAAGCGCGTCGTCGCGAAGCTCACCGACGCGGATATCGTGGACCTCGCCGCGTACGCAGGGGCGCTGCCCCGGTAGCACCACGTGGCGAACTGGTTCACGGGCATGAACGTGCGCGAGAAGCGCACGTTCTGGGCCTGCTTCTCCGGATGGGCGCTGGACGCGATGGACGTCCAGATGTACGCCGTCGTCATGCCGACGCTGATCGCCGTGTGGGGCATGTCGCAGGCGGAAGCAGGCACGCTCGGGACCGCGGCGCTGCTGTTCTCGTCGCTCGGCGGCTGGCTGGCCGGCATCCTCGCCGACCGGTTCGGCCGCGTCGCCGTGCTCCGGCTCACCATCGTCTGGTTCGCCTTCTTCACGTTCCTGTCGGGATTCACGCAGTCATTCGAGCAGCTCCTCTTCACCCGCAGCATGCAGGGCCTCGGCTTCGGCGGCGAATGGGCCGCCGGCGCCGTCCTCATGAGCGAGGTGATCGACAAGCGCATCCGCGGCCGTGCCGTCGGCAGCGTGCAGAGCGGGTGGTCGGTCGGCTACGGGATGGCCGTCCTCCTGTTCACGGTCGTGTTCAGCATCGCGCCGCCGGAGATGGCGTGGCGGTACCTGTTCTTTCTGGGACTGCTGCCGGCGTTCCTCGCGCTCTGGATCCGGCGCTACGTCGAAGAGCCCGAGGTGTTCACCGAGTCGCGGGCGGTCACGGCCGGCAAGGGGCGGCTGCAGTTCCTGGAGATCTTCGGCCCCGGGCTGCGTCGCCGCACGATCCTCGCCTCGATGCTGGCGGCCGGCGGCCTCGGCGGGAACTACGTGACGCTGACGTGGCTGGCGACGTACCTGAGGACCGTTCACGGCCTGTCGGTCCTCGGAACCGGCGGCTATCTGGGGTTCAACATCTTCGGGTCGTTCCTCGGCTACGTCATCAGCGCACACCTGAGCGACTGGCTGGGACGCCGGAAGACGTTCGTCATCATGGCGATCGCCGCCGGCGTGACGGTCACCGCGTACACGCTGCTGCCGCTCGGCCCGATGGCGGTGCTGCTGCTCGGGTTCCCGATCGGCTTCTTCCAGTCGGGGATCATCGCCGGCATGGGCGCGACGTTCGCGGAGCTGTTTCCCACGCACGTGCGCGCCACCGGGCAGGGGTTCTCGTACAACACCGGCCGGGCCGTGGGCTCGTTCGTGCCGGCGCTCGTGGGCGTGCTGGCCGCAAACCTGGGCCTCGGTACGGCCATGGGACTCTGCGCCGCGTCCGCGTACGTGTTCGTGCTGATCGCGTCCGCGCTGCTGCCCGAGACGCGCGGGCGGGAGCTCGAGTCGGCGTCAGGCGTTCAGGCGGCGCTCGGGCGTGATCTGGCCGGGATCCATCACGAGCTCCAGCACGGCGGCGCGGCCCGCGCCGCGCGCCCGCTCGAAGGCTGACGCGAAGGCGTCGGTCGTCTCCACGCGCTCGGCGTAGGCGCCGAAGGACGTCGCCAGCGCCACGAAGTCCGGCCCCTGCAGCGCGGTTCCCGACACACGCCCCGGAAAGCGCCGATCCTGATGCATGCGGATCGTGCCGTACATCCCGTTGTTGACGACGAGCACGATCGGCCGCGCGCCGTATTGCGCGGCCGTGGCGAGCTCCTGCGGATACATGAGGAAGTCGCCGTCGCCGGCCACGCAGACCGTGGTCCGGTCCGGATGCCGCAGGCTTGCGGCAATCGCGGCGGGGAAGCCGTAGCCCATCGCGCCGCTCGTCGGCGCCAGCTCCGTGCGCGGCTGGCGGTAGCTGTAGAAGCGGTGGACCCAGACGGTGAAATTGCCGGCACCATTGGCCAGAAGGGCGTCAGGCGGCAGCGTCGCGGCCAGGTGGCGGATGACGACGGCCAGGTTCACGCCCTCGCGCGGCGCCGCCTGCGGCACCTCGATGAACTTCTCGTAGTCGCGGCGGGCGGACGCCGTCCATGCCGTCCAGCGCGAGCCGTCCACGGGCGTCATGTCCGCGAGGCGGATCGCCGCGGCGGCCGGCGACGCGGCAATGGCGACATCGGCCTGGTACACGCGATTCAGCTCGGCCGGGTCGGCATGCACGTGCACGTAGCGCGCGGCCATGCGCGGCGGCGGCAGGAGCGAATACGTCATCGTGTTGATGTCGCCGAGACGCGTGCCGAGCGCGAGGATCAGGTCCGCCGTCTTCATTCGCTGCTGCAGGAACGGCGGCATGCCGAGGCTGAGATGTCCCGCGTAGCACCGGTGATAGTTGTCGAGGAGATCCTGGCGGCGGAACGACGCCACCACGGGCAGGTCGTTCGCCGCCGCAAAGCGGGTGAGCGCGGCGCAGCCTTCGTCGGACCAGCACGACCCGCCGGCGACGACGAGCGGCTGCCGCGCGCGCTCGAGCTCCGCGCGCAGCGCCGCGACGTCCGCGTCGGACGGCGCGGCCTGGGTACGCGCGTACGGCTGCGTGTCGGCGACCGGCGACTGCTCGGCCAGCATGTCCTCGGGCAGCGCCAGCACCACGGGGCCCGGCCGGCCCGACGTCGCCACGGTGAAGGCGCGCAGCAGGTACTCCGGAATGCGGTCCGCCGATTCGATTTCCGCCGCCCACTTGCTGAGCGGCGCGAACATCTGCCGGAACTCGACCTCCTGGAACGCCTCGCGCCCGCGCGCGTTGCGCTGCACCTGTCCGACGAACAGGATCATCGGCGTCGAGTCCTGGAACGCCGTATGGACGCCGACGCTCGCGTGCGTCGCGCCGGGCCCGCGCGTGACGAAGCAGATGCCCGGACGCCCCGTCATCTTCCCGTCCGCTTCCGCCATGTTCGCCGCGGCGCCTTCGTGCTTGGCGACGACGACCGCGATCCCGGGCGTGTCGTACAGGGCGTCCAGCACGTCGAGGTAGCTTTCGCCGGGGACGCAGAAGAGACGATCGACGCCGTGCAGGCGGAGCGCGTCAACGAGGACGCGCCCTCCCGGACGCGTGCGGGGCTCAGTCATCGTGCAGGAACTCCTTCAGCACCGCGGAGGTGTGCTGCCCGAGCACGGGCGGAGCCGTCCTGACCGCGTCGGGAACGTCAGAAAGCTTGACCGGGCTGTTGATGACGTTGACCTCGCCGGCCGTCGGATGGGGCACCGTCCGCACCATGTTGCGGTCCTGCATCTGCGGATCGGTCATCAGCTCGCCGACGTCGCGCACCGGGCCGGCGGGCACGCCGGCCCTGGCGAGGGCGGCCAGCCACGTCTGTCGATCGGCCGTGCGGAACCTCGCCTCGAGTATCGGCCGCAGCTCGACGTAGCGGCTCACGCGCTCGCCGTTGGTCGTGAAGCGCGGGTCCGCCGCGAGCTCCGGCAGGCCGACGGCCTCGCAGCAGCGCTGGAACTGCGCGTCGTTGCCGACGGCGAGGATGAAGTCGCCATCGGAGGCGGTGAACGAATCGTAGGGCGCGATCATCGCGTGGCGATTGCCCAGCCGGCCTGGTGCCGCGCCGGTGGCGAAGTACGCGCCGGCCTGGTAGGTGAGGAGCGCCGCCACCGAGTCCAGCAGCGCCACGTCCACGTGCTGCCCGCGCCCCGTCCGCTCGCGCCCGAACAGCGCGGCGAGGATGCCCGAGGCCGCGAACATGCCGGTGGAGAGGTCGGCGATCGGGAGACCCGGCCGCAGCGGCGGCCCGTCCGGCAGCCCGGTGACGCTCATGATCGCGCCTTCCGCCTGCGCGATGGCGTCGTAGCCAGGCTCGAGCCGCCGTCGTCCGGTCTGACCGTAGCCCGAGATGGAGCAATAGACGAGCGCGGGGTACGTCTTCGAGAGCGACGCGTACTCCAGTCCGAACTTGTCGAGCGTGCCGGGCCGGAAGTTCTCGATGAAGACATCCGCGCGTGCGAGCAGCGCGTCGAGCAGCCTCCGCCCCTCGGGAGTCGCGAAGTCGAGCGCGACGCTCTCCTTGTTCCGGTTGACGCTCAGGAAGTAGACGCTCTCGCCGTGCTGGAACGGCGGGCCCCAGTGCCGCGTGTCGTCGCCGCGCACCGGATGCTCGACCTTGATGATCCGCGCGCCCATGTCGGCGAGCATCATCGAGCAGTACGGGCCCGACAGCACGCGGCTCAGATCGAGAACGAGGACCCCATCGAGTGGCCCACGCGTCGTAGTCATGTCCGGAGGTGGATGTTACCGCGAGGTGAACGGTCGAGCAGTTGCCGCGATGAGCCGGCTGAAGCCGGTGGCCCCCACGTACAGAAAAAGAGGGGCCGACCTGAGGTCGGCCCCTACATCAGTCTCTTTCGTCGCTGCCGGCTGCCCGCTGCCCGCTGCCGACTGGAGCGGTTTCTGAAACGTCGTAGTGTCCGGCTTTAGCCAGGCTTTAGCCGG
>VFYY01000065.1 GCA_016871375.1 Acidimicrobiia bacterium | reverse complement strand
ATCAGCGGCTCCGGCCGACGGCCGGTCAGCCGTGCATGCAGCAGCATCGCGGCGCCGAGCGCCCCCCCTGCGTCGTGCGGCACCGGCGGCACATAGATCTCGTCGAAGACTCCACCGCGCAGGATGCGGCCGTTGGCGGTGCAGTTCAAGCCGCACCCGCCCGCAATGACGAGACGATCGAGTCCCGTGGTCCGCCGCAGCGAGGACGCCAGATCGCAGACGACCTCCTCGAACGCCCGTTGCGCGGAGGCGGCGATGTCGCGATGACGGTCGGTGAACGGCGCTTCCTCAGACGCCTCACGCGCCGGTCCGAAGTAGGACGAGAAGGCGCCGTCGAACTTGCCGCGGAGCGCGCGGTGGTAGTCCAGCGCGCGATAGTCGAGCGCGTACCGTCCGGGTGCAGGGGTACGCAGATGGTGCTGCCGGATCCAGGCCGAGGCGGACGGATCACCGTAGGGGCTCAGCCCCATCATCTTGTATTCGCCGTCGAGCATCTGGAACCCGAGGTAACCAGTGACAGCGGAATAGAAATGCCCGAGCGAGTGCGGGAGCAGATGCCGGTCGATCGTGCGCATCGACGTGCCCTCGCCCGCCGCCGTCGTGGTACAGGCTGCCTCGCCAGCGCCGTCCATCACCAGGATGGCGGCCTCCGGGAACGACGACCCGTAGAAGCAGCTCGCCATGTGGCAGGCGTGGTGATCGAGATAGTGAATCCGCCGCGGCGCGCTGCCGATGTGCCGGCGCAGCAGCGTCGCGGTGCGGAACAGGTCCATCCAGCCGGCGTTCGGCCCGGTCGCCTCGTCGCGCGACCAGACGGTGCCGGCGCGCCGCAGCTTCTCGAGAAAGAGCGCCGGATCGGCGAACAGCGGTTCGATCACCGCGCGCATGCGGCGGCCCAGCTTCCACCGGTTCCAGTAGACCGCCACGTGGTCCACGTCGGCGAGGGTCAGGCCTTCCTGCGCGAGCACGAAGGCAATGGCGTGGTACGGGAATCCGCCGCGGTGCTTGATACGGACGAAGCGCTCTTCCTCCGCCGCCGCGATCACGCGTCCATCGCGCATCAGGACCGCGCTCGATTCCGTCATGGTGGTGAGGCCGAGGATGTACATCAGGCAGTCCGAGCCGCAATCACGTCGCCGATCGATCCAAAGCTGAATTCCCGCAGCAGCCGCACGAGCTTGGGTCTGGTGGACTGCAGGTTGGCGTAGTGCGTGAACCGCGGCTTCCAGGCGAAGGACACCTGCGGATGATCAGGATCCAGTTCCCAGGGATGCAGATAGAAGATTACGCTCCGCCCGAGCCGCTCCTGTGCCTTGAAGTTGGCGCGCGTGAGGCCGTACGGATAGAGGCGGAAGTACGCGCCGCCCGATACCGGGATCGTCTGGCCGTACCGTTCCATCACGGAAATCGGAAACTCCCACAGCGGGCCGGACTGGGTCTGCACCAGGACCGGATCCCGGCTGAAGTCCTCGATCCCGTAGCGCCAGTTGCGGACGGGAAAGATGCTCGAGTCGTAGGAAAACCCCAGCTCCGCGAGCACGTCCAGCGCCCACATCGAATCGCGCGTGATCGAGAAATACGGCGCGCGGAACGCGGTGACACGGCGGCCGGTCAGGTCGGCGATCGCGTCGCGCGCCTGCCGCGTGTCGTCGGCGAAACGCTCCGGCGTCATGGTGTAGACGAGGTCGTGCGACCACCCATGGCAGCCGAGCTCGTGCCCTTCGGCGGCGATGCGCCGCAGCACCGGCGCGTGCTTGTGGACGAGCGGGCCGAGGATGAAGAACGTCGCGCGCGCGCCACGCTCCGCCAGCAGGTCGAGCAGCACGTGCAGCCCGCGCTCCAGCCGCGGCGCCGCGGCTTCCTTCATTTCGCGGCCGACGGGGATGCCGTGGTACCAGTCCTCGACGTCCACGCTGAACGCATGGCGGATGACCTGCTCCTCCGCGCGGGCCGCCGCCCGTGGCGTCTCGGCAACCGCGGTGGACGGCACGTCGACCCGCGTCGGGCCGGTGAGCTGGAGCCACTCCAGACGGGAGTGGTAGAGCGCCACGCCGTAGCGCCGGCAGAGACGCTCGAGGCCGTGGACGTCGCCCGAGGTGTGCGTGATCACGACGGCGTCCACCTCGCCCGCCATGATCATGTCGACGAGGCGGTCGTGGCCGCCCAGCACGGGATAGCCATGCACCCGCGCGTGCTGCTTCTGCCAGTCGTCGTCGATGAACCCGAGGATCCGGTAGCCGTGCTGGAAATCGTGCAGCAGGTGGCGGATCGTCATCGATCCGGAGTCGGCGGCCCCGTAGACGACGAGGCGGCGCCCCGTGTGGCGGCGGCGCTGCAGGTACTCGGTAATCACCCGGAACGAGGCGCGCGACCCGCCGAGCAGCAGGAACAGCAGCATCGCGTAGACGGCGAAGACGCTCTGGGTATAGCCCTGGAAGTCGTACAGGAACAGCAGCACGGCCTGCGCGGTGACCACGCCGACGAACACGGCCTTGGCGAAGGTCAGCGCGTCGCTGAGGCTGAAGTAGCGCCACATGCCGCGATACGCGCCGACGACGAAGAGCGCGATCATCTGCACGCCGAGCACGATGGGCAGCGACCGGACGAAGTAGACGAAGTTGTCGGCCGCCTCGACGCCTTCGAATCGAAGGCGGTACGCGCCGTAGTACGCCACCGTGACGAGCAGCGAGTCGAGCGTCGCCTCGACGAGGCGGCGGCGGTAGCCGAGGTCGATGCCCAGCGGCACGATGGCGCCGGACAGCTGGTCGGGAGCGACGTCCTCGTGCACCTGCACGCGCGCCAGGTAGACGGCGAAGAGCGCCACCGCGATGGTGAACATCGCCGCGAGGACCCCGGCCGGACCGGTGGTGCGGTTCTCGGCGATCACGGCAATCAGCCCGCTGACGGCCGCCAGCAGCCACAGCAGGTTCACGGCCGCCCGCTCGGACAGGCCGATGGCGACGAGCCGGTGCGATGAATGATCGTGGGTGCGGGCGCGCGTCTCCGAGGCGAACCGCGACACGGCGACGAGCGTCGCGTCCACGATCGGGATCATGAGCAGCAGCAGCGGCACCGCCACCACCGACAGCAGATTGCTGCCGCGGCCGCGCGCGAACTGCAGCGTCAACGCCGCCATGTGCAAGCCGACGACGAGACTGCCGCCTTCGCCCATGCTGACGGAGGCCGGGTGCACGTTGAAGACGAGGAACCCCGCCAGCGCGCCGAGCAGCAGGGCCAGGTATTCGGTACGCGCGAACAACAGGCTGTTCGGCTCCACGGGCACGACCGTCATCAGAAAGGCGGTACCCGCGATGAGCGCAATGCCGGCGCAGAGGCCGTCCATGTTGTCGAGGAGGTTGAAGGCGCTGGTGACGCCGACGATCCAGAACAGGGTGATGACGCTGTCGAGCGTCATCGATTCGGTCCACTGGAGCCGGAAATCGAAGAACAGGAAGACAGAGGCGATGACGGTCAGCGCCACGACCTTGGTCGCCGGCTTCAGGGAGAAGACGTCGGACGCCGCGCCGAACAGCAGCAGCGCCGCGCTGCACGCGAGCAGCACCGGCACCGCCGGGAAGACGCCCATCACCGCCGCCCCGATCAGGACCGACGCGAAGATGGCGACGCCGCCGAATCCAGCCTTGGGCTTCGCCGACTCAGGATCGCCGGCCGGAAGGACGATGTACCCCAGGCGGAACGCGACGAACCGGCAGACCGGTACGAGCACGACCGACAGAAAGAGCCCGAGGAGGAAAGGCAGAGCCAAACTCATGCTGGGGAGACAGTCGATGAACGCTGCCGTAAAAGATGAGGCGACATCTTAGCGCAACCCGCCGATGTTCCGCAAATTCAACTAGTTAGCTGGCGTCGGTGGCGCTCCACGGCCTGAACCGCTCCCCGGTCGGACGCACGTAGTCTCCCCTGCTCAGCATCTTCTCGAGCCACACGTACAGGACGATGAACAGGTAGCGGCTGCCCATCTCCTTCATCCGTAGCGCCGACACACCTTTCAGCCGCTGATGCCAGCTAATCGGCAGAACGTCATACGAATACCCGCGCACGATGGCCTTCAGCGGCAGTTCCACGGTCAGGTTGAAGTGCGGCGAGAGGAACGGCCGGCAGCCCTCGATCACGTTCCGCCGGTAGGCCTTGAAGGCGTTGGTGATGTCGTTGTACTGGAACCCGAACAGCAGCCGGATGAAGGTGTTGGCCAGACGGTTCACCACCAGCTTCACCTTCGGGTAGTCGACGACCACGGCGCCCGGGACGAACCGTGTACCGAAGGCGCACTCGGCGCGGTCGCGCAGGATCTCGTAGTACCGGATCAGGTCGTCGGGACTATCCGAGCCGTCCGCCATCATGATCGCGACGGCGTCTCCGGTGAAGTGATCGAGGCCGCGGCGGACGGCGTACCCGAATCCGTGTGGAGCGGCGTTCGACACCCGCCGCACGCGTTCATTGCCAGCCGACCGCGCCGCGACTTCATCCGCGGTCCCATCCGTGCTGCCGTCGTCGACGACGAGGATCTCGTAGTCGATGCTCTCGGCGAGAAGCCGCGCGACGATCTGGTCCACCGCCGGGCCGATGTTGCCTTTCTCGTTGCGCGCCAGGATGACGACCGAGAGCTTCATGCGTCGGCCATCACGGGCTGGAGCTGCGCGCGATGGTCGGTCATCCACCGGGCCAGCTCGTCGACGATCGCGTCGGCGCGCACCAGCGGCGTCCAGCCGGTGAGCTCACGGATCCTGCGGCAGTCGGACAGGTAGGCGCGGACGTCGCCTGGCCGCGTCTCGGGTACGGGACGAACGTCGATGTGGCGGCGTGTGGCCTGCTCGCACAGACCGGTGAGCTCTCGCAGCGACACGCTCACCGCCCGACCGCCGCCGACGTTGAAGACCTGCCCGCTGATCTCGTCGAGCCGTGGCATCTGCATCTGCAGCAGCCGGTAGAGGTCATCGACGTGAAGGATATCGCGCACCTGCTTGCCCGTGCCGCCGTAGCCGCTGTAGGCGAGAGGGCTGTCGAACACATGACGGGCCACCCAGAACGCGACGACACCCTGGTCTTCCTTCCCCATCTGCCACGGCCCGGTGACGACGCCGCAGCGGTTCACGACCGCGCGCAGCCCATAGACGTCGGCGTACTCCTGCACGAGGACCTCGGCCGCGAGTTTGGTCGCGCCGTAGATCGATCGGCCGCCGGCGAGTGGAAAGTCCTCGGATACGCCCTCGGCCGAGGCACCGGGGGCGGCCTGCTCGTCGAGCAGGTCGTAGCGCGTCTCGACTTCACGGAAGGCCAGATCGTTGAGCGCGCGAATCGGGTACACGCGGCTGGTCGACAGGAAGATGAACGTCGCCCCATGGCGTCGAGCCACCTCGAGGCAGTTGAGCGCGCCGGTCAGGTTCGTCTCGATGACATAGCTCGGTGCGCTGGTGTACCCCGCCAGCACCGACGGCTCCGCCGAACACTCGATGATGCAATCGAGCGCCGGCGAGACTTCCAGATCTTCTTTCTGCCGGACGTCGCCGTGGACGAACTCGACCCCGGCCGCTCTCAGGCGCGGCACGTTCAGCTCGGATCCGCGCCGGCGGAGGTTGTCGAGCGCGATCACCCGCGCGTGCTCGACGTCGCGCTTGAGACCAATCGCAATGCTGGAGCCGATGAAGCCTGCGCCGCCCGTCACCAGATACGTGCGCATGACTACGTGACCGGCGCGGCTTTGACTCCCGCGAGCTCCTCGAAGATGTGGTCGAGCGGCCGGGTCAGCTCCCAGCCCGGATAGTCAGCCTTCAGCCGCCGCAGATCGCTGATGTAACAGATGTGGTCGCCGACGCGCGGGGTGTCCACGTACGTGGTCTGCAGCTTCTTGCCGAACAGCTCCTCGAACCGGGCGATGGCCTCGAGGATCGAGACGCTGTTGCCGCGTCCGCCGCCGAGGTTGTAGACGGCCGCCGATGCCGGCTGCTCGAAGAACGCGAGCAGCGCCGTGCAGACGTCGAACGAGTGGATGTTGTCGCGCACCTGCTTGCCGGCGGCTGTCGAAAAACTCCACGGCCTCCGAGCCGATGAGGCCGCTGCTGCCGGTGATGAGGACACGACGCGTCACTTGGACTCGACCCCGCGCGCGGCCAGCGCCCGCATCAGCGGCGTGACCGTCGCGTCGACGACGGTCAGCGATCCGCCGCCGACCGCGTCGAACATCGCCTGCGCAAAATCCATGTGATACACGAAAAACGTCCGCCGCGAATAGAGCGCGACCGTGTTCACGCCGCACAGCGGCGCCAGGTACGAGAATCCGCCGTAGGTGCCGACAAACGCCCGGGCGCCGGCGAGCACGGCCGTCTGCACGGCGAGGTTGTTCGCCGGCGTCATGAGATGGTCGACGGTGTGCACGCGCTCGGATGCCGCCGCGGAGAAATCGTGGTGATCGTCCACCCGCGTGCCGCTGCCGAGCACCACGACGTGCGTCTCCGCGCTGAGCGACCGCACCATGTCGTCGATGAGCGCGCGGTTCGCGGCGGTGTCCGGAAAGCAGTCGCTGAAGTAGAAGCGGACCGCCACGTAGTCACGAGGCAGCTGCAGCCCCGGCACGGCGGGCGGCGTGATGCGCGCGAACTCGGAGAAATCCTCCACCCAGCGCCTCGACTGCTGCTGCTTCCAGTACGGCATGAAGAGCGCGTACATCATGGCTGGGTGCACGATGCCCGGCCGCTGCTCCATCGAACGGGCGACCTCCCTGAGCAGCGCCCGATCGAACAGCCGCAGTCGCCGCTGCTTGCGCACCGCCGCGGTCTGTTCCCGGAACTCCGCGGGCGAGCGAAGGTCGAACACGTCGATGTACCGGGCGCCGTCGAGTCCGTACCACGACGCCGTACGGCCCCGCGACAGCAGCGTCACCGTCGCGGGGTCGACGCCGAAGCGATGAATCGCCCAGCGCACGAATGGCGCCCAGTACAGCAGCTCGAAGCCGACTTCCCCGGTCCACGGACCCACGAGCAGCGGCGTGCCGCGGCGCGCCACGTGGTGCAGCCGGCGCAGGACGCGCTCGCGGGTGAACTCGTGTTCCTGTCCTCGATGGGCCTCGCGCGCCACACGCTCGGCGAGCGTCGCCTGCCGTTTGGTACTGAGCCGAAGCGCGGCCACCGCGCTGTCCAGGTGATCGATCTGCCGGCGGTCGATCTTGTCCACGCGCTGCGTCAGGCGCTCGACCTGACCGGCGAGCCTCGATAACGAGCCGCCAACGGCCTCGATCTGCTTCGTGAGCGCCTCCTCTCGGCGGCGGCGGTCCGCCGCGTCAGGGTCGATCAGCGGCTCGACCAGACGTCCCAGCCGGCGGACGATGCGCGTCAGGATGCCTGTCATGCGGAAGAGGGGGGACGCGTGTCAGTGTACCAGCTTCGCCGGAACACGACGGCGGCCAGCAGCGCCAGGGCCGTGAGCGCCACGCCGGCATAGAAACTGCGGGGGTGATACCTGAAGCGAACGGCATAGGCGCCGGGCTCCGTGAGCCGTACCGCGAGCAGCCCGTCGTGCGCGAGGAGCATGCCCCGATCGGCGTGCCAGTCCCGGTGATAGTTCTGGTTGATGACGATCATGGCCGGTGACGTCAGTTCGACCGAGAGGCTCATCGCGTTGGACTCGAAGACCGCCGCGGTCACCTTGTTGCCGGCGCCCTCATCCAGCACATACGCCTCGCCCCGATACGCCGGGTTCTCCACGTAGCGATCGTCTTCGCTGACGAGGAATCTCGGCGCCACCGTCGTCGGCACGGGCACCGGGGTGAACCCGGACAGCGTGCCGATGCCGCGGCGCAGGTTGAAGTACGGCACAGCCCCTCGCGGGTGAGCGCCGCCGGGCTCCTGTTCCGCCACCTGGAACAGCGTCTCGGCAGCCGGCAGGTCTGGTTCCTCCCGGGTGAACGCGCCAGACAACATCGCGCTCGCGCGTGGATAGAGGAATCCCACACTGAACGCGGTGAGGATCAGCGCCAGCAACGCTTCGACGCGGCGCGGCTGCATCTCCCGCAGGAGGTCGAAGCTGCGCCCGGCAAGGATGGCGAGCGTGAAGGCGATCTGAAAGCTGAAATACTTGTACGGGCGGTAGATGGTGTCGAAGATTGGCAGATTCCAGAGCGCCGCCAGCAGATCGACCGGCGCGTGATGCGCCAGAATCAGCCAGCAGAACAACAGCAGGAGCAGCATCCACGGCAGCGCCTGTCGCCAGTAGACGAGCAGCGTGATACCGGCAAGCACCACCGGCAACGTGCCGACGGTGACGAGATCGCGATTCAGCAGCGCCGGCTCGACGCGGCGATCCCATCCGACGGCGCCCTTCCACAGTTCGTCGAAGCTGTAGGCGTTGACGCCCTCCGGGCTGTACACCTGAGGATGAGCGGCGATCATCGGCGCAATGCCTCCGCTGTCGAGGATCACTTCGAACGCGGGGAGCAGCCGGGGGAGGCTGATGACGATGGCCAGGGCCAGCGCCGTCAGGAAACAGGTCAGTGGCCCGTAGTCGAACCGCGCCCCGGTGCCGCGGTCCCCGGGAAATATCCGCAGCGGCGGCACCAACGCCGCCGCACAGAGCAGTCCGATGTAGAAGAAGGCCATCAGTGCCGTGAGCTTCCCGTCCGACACCATGGTGTAGAACACGACCGACAGCACGATGACCGGCCAGCGGCGTCCGGGACGCGCCAGGCCGATGAGCAGCAGGCAGAGCGGCAGCCACGCGCCGTACACTTCGTTCGGGTTCCCGCCCGCGATCCGGGCCGGTACGAAGAGGCAGATGCCGAACACGAGCGCTGAAAAAAGCGCTCCCCACTCCGTGTAGCCAAGGATGCGCCGCGCGAACGCGTAGGTCGACAGCCCGCCAATCAACATCGAGAGGTAGCCAATCGCCTTGATGCCGTTGACGGCTCCGAGCACGACCGAGAACAGCACCAGCGGGTTGAGCGTGGGATCCTCTGGGTCGGCGATGGTGTGAAATCCGCCGCCGAGCCAATGGGACCGCAGCGGCAGGGCGCCGAACTGGCGGATGCTCTGCGCGACGGACTCGTGCCGCGACGCGTACTGGAAGAAGTCGTCGTTGAACAGCAGCCTGTCGCCGGAGGTCAGGACCGGCAGATACGTCAGGGTCACGACAGCCGCGATCGCGGACACGGGAGCCACGACCCTGACGCGCAGATGTTCGCGACGCAGCCGGCGGGCCACGACGACGAGCAGCAGCGCGCCGGCGCCCGCGAGCATGCTCCGCAGGGCGATCGAACCGGCGCGCCCTGGCGGAACGGGGTCAGGCTGGAATCGCGCGCGATCCACGCCGTGTGTATCCGACACGGCCGGATGCTGCACGAGCGCACGGATGTTGTCGCGGGAATAATCCGCGAGGGTATAGACCCACGTGGCGCCCTCGTCGACTCGTCCGTCCCGCAGAGCGAAGCGGCGTTCCATGGACTCGCGCTCGGGGCCCGACGCTCCCGGCTGCCACCGCACGCGGATGCCGACCGTGGGAACGGGAACCGTGAGCCACAGAATCATGGCCGTGAGCAGCGCGGCGCCCACAAACGCCAGCGCCGCAGTCCTCACGTGTAATGTCGGGGACAAATTAAGCCAGGGTGCTGGATGGCAGCATCCCGCAGCGATCGTAGCGGCAATACAGCTCCCGGGCCAACCCAGCCGGATCTGTGGTCGGCCATCGCCTGGACCGCCTACTTCGTCGTGCCCGCGCGCGGCAGCGCGGTCGTCAACGCCGTCCCACTCGGCCCGCTCGAGGCCGCGGCGATCGCGTTCGTCTGGTGGGCATGGTCGGCGGATCGCCGGTTGCCCGCAAACACCCTCCTGATCGCCTGGCCGCCGCCAAGGTCCTGCTGGGTGCGCTGGCGCTCGAAGGAAGGATTCACGGCCCGGTATGACGCGAACGAGTCGTGGACGCCGCCCATCGAACGCAGCGTCGAGTTCCGCCGCCGCGACATCACCCGGCGCGACGAGCAGCTGGCCTATTCCGTCGTGTGGGAGGGGTTCCTGCACACCGACGAGCGGGCGACGAGGCCATTCGCTCGCGGTCCTGGCCGTCCTGTTCGGACTCGGAGAGGCGAACGCGGCCGACGGAATTCAATACGGGTCGAACCAGCGCCTCGTCCACCGTGGCGTCTCGTAGAGCTGCGGGACGGGCGTACGGATGACGTCATCCTGCAACGCCACGAAGAGCTGCTCGGCGTCGGGATGCCGATCGCGCCACCGTGGACGATTGCGTTCCAGATAGTCCTCGGCCACCGCCCAGTCGCCGCGGTTGACGAACGCGGTGTCGCGCATCGTCGCGACCAGGCCACCGGCGCGGAGCGTCCAGCCGGCGGACAGCACCAGCAGCGGCACAAGGAGCGCCACCGCGGCGAGGGGCCGGACCTGCGGCGACGCGACCAGGCTCCTGACCGCCGTGAACAAGGCCGCAGCATAGAACATCCCGGCCGGGCTCACGATGACGTCCTTCGTGTACGGGTAGCTGATCACGGCGTTGCTTCCGAGCACCGCGACGAAGATCAGCAGCAGGCCATCGGACTCGTCGAGACCCTCTCCGCGCCACAGGGCCCGAATCCTGCGCACGATATGCACCGCGATGACCGCCGTGCCTATTGCCGAGACGGCGACGTTCACGATCGACCATGGTGGCACGTCACCGCGGACGACGAACGAGGTGAATTGAAACACGCCGGCGCGCGGCTCGGAGAGAAGGACCGTCAGCACCGACGACACGATGTTGTAGAGATAGAACGTCCAGGGCGCATCGCCGAACAGCTCCTCGAGGTCTCCGGTACCGCGCACGGAGAAGCCATAGCCCGAGCTCATGGCCGCAAGCCCCCTCGTGCCCACGTCCAGCACGACGAAGCGCACGACCAGGTACGCTGCCAGGACACATGTCGCCGCGGCGAGCGCCTTCCACGACAGGCCGCGCCAGCGCGCAAGGTACGCGGCGACCATGCAGACCCAGACGAGCAGCCCCGTCTCGAGGGTCAACAGCGCGTATGCAAGAATCGCCACGGCCGCCACGTCGCGCCACCAGGCTGGCCGCGACATCGCCAGGTTCGCGACCGCCAGGCAGCACACCAGAATCGTCATGAAGTGATTGAC
The DNA here is from genome assembly GCA_016871375.1 of Acidimicrobiia bacterium. Lineage (GTDB taxonomy): Bacteria > Acidobacteriota > Vicinamibacteria > Vicinamibacterales > UBA2999 > VFYY01. The sequence goes on along the minus strand of VFYY01000065.1, from coordinate 10,199 downwards.
GGGATACGCCTCGCGCATCGTGATGTTGAAGGTGTGCATCCCCACCAACGCCGCCAGCGCGAGCGGCAGGGCGATCAGGTCGGTCGCCGCGCGGATTCGCAGTAACCGCACGAACAGGGCCACGACGACCAGCAACTGGAGCGCATGGAATGCTTTGAACGTGTCCCAGTACGCGCCAGCCGGCGCGAGCTGGAACAGGACCTTCTGCTGCACCCATTGGAGCGGGCGCAGCGATCCGTCGCCGGTCAGCGAGTCCTCGACCAGACCCCGGTACGACTGGAACTGCATCACCAGGATGTGCTCAAGGTCGTCGGATACCTGGTACGGCATGCGGATGAGGAAATACGCAAGCCCAAGCGCCAGCAACGCGCCATACGCATACGCGAGCCGGGACGACACGCGTGCGTCGAGATCACCAGGGCGTGGCAACATGCGTGCAGTCAGGGTCGCGCTGAGAGGGTCGCGTGCTGAGGAAGTCGAGAATCTCTCGGGCGTCCTCCTGCCGAGCGAGGCAGAACACCACGGCGAGCTCGCGCTCGCCGAGCCGTGCGCCGTGGGCCAGCAGCAGCCGCATCGCATCAGGGGTGCGCGTGGCGACCGACGCCTCCAGCGGCGTCAGCACGAGCTCATCGTCGTCGACGACGCCGCCGCGTACCTGGGCCCGCGCGTTCGGATCGGCGCCGTCGCGCAGCAGGCGGAGCATCGTGCCGCGGTCCTTCAGCGCCGCCGCCTCCGACAGCGTCAGCTCGGGCTCCTTCCACAACGGATGCCACTGCAACACGCCCCCGACGAGCACGATCAACGCGACCGCGCCGAGGATCGCAGGGAGCGCCACGACGACGTGGATACATCGAGCGAACACCCGCATCGTGTCGAATGGAAACGCCATCTTACCGAAACGCACAGGGGCACCGCTATCCGCGCCGGTATACTGAGTCGTTGCCGTCCCTGGACCTCTCGATCGTCGTCCCCGCACTGAACGAGGAGCGGCAGATTCCGACACTCGCCGAGCGCGTTCGGGCCTACCTTGCCGCGTCGCCGTGGTCATGGGAGCTGATCGTCGTCGACGACGGCAGCGCGGACCGGACGGCGGCCATCGTCGAGGAGGAGGCGCGACGCGACGGCCGCATCCGACTCGTGAGGGGCGAACGGCGCGGCAAGGGCGCCGCCGTCCGCCGCGGCCTGCTGGAGGCCCGCGGCGGCTGGCGCTTCATGGCCGACGCCGATCTCGCGGTGCCACTCGATCAGCTGCCTCGCTTCGTGCACGCGCTCGAGGACGCGGCTGTCGACATCGTCATCGGATCGCGCGAAGCCCCGGGGGCGGAGCGCGTCGGGGAGTCGGCCGCACGCCACGCGCTCGGACGCTTCTTCAACGCGGTCGTCCGGACGGTCGCCCTGCCCGGCATTGCCGACACGCAGTGCGGCTTCAAGATGCTGCGCGCCGCCGCGGCGGAGCGGATCCTGCCCCTGCTGACCATCGACGGTTTCGCGTTCGACGTGGAGATGCTGTTCGTCGCCCGCCGCGCCGGGCTGCGCGTCGTGGAAGTGGGCGTCGTGTGCCAGTACGAGCCGGGCAGCCGCGTGAATCCCGGACGCGGCGCGAAGGCGTTCGCGGACGTGCTGCGCATCCGGTGGAATGCCTGGCGGGGACGATATCGCGGCGCTGCTCCCGCCTTCGCGGTCAACGACCCGACTCTGTCGTGATCCCGAAGTCGTAGCGCACCGCCCGGTTCGCCCCGGTCACTTCGACAATCCGCGACACGTCACTGGTCGGAATCGTACCCGGTGGCGTCTGCAGCGTCAGGCGGTAGCCGCCAGTCGCGACGCGATCGAACCGGAATCGTCCGTCGGCTGCCGTTTCGACGACCGCGAGCGGGAGGCCACCCCATCGCGTCATCAGCACGACCGACAGGCCGGGCACACCGTTCTCGCCGGCATCGACCGTGCGGCTGGCGTCCGCGTCCAGAAACACGACACCGGCAATCTCGCCATCGCCAGCGAACACGGTTGCCGGCGTTTGCCGGGTCCCGACGAGCGCGCTCACGTCCGGCACCAGGGCCGCCAGGCTGCCGAGTGCACATGGAATCACAAGGAGGCGGGTCAACACCCGCTGGCGGACCTCTCTTGGCGGTACCGGATGCGTCATTGCAGCGGCGTCCCCATCGCCCGCGCCAGCGGGCGCGGCCACATCGTCGGATGCGGCACGGACCGATCGACACCCTGCGCGGCCAGCAGCGTCATCAGGTCGAGATACGTCGGGCGGTCGGCGAACTCGACCCGGCGCGCGGGCGCGGCGATGGTCCACTCCAGTTGATTGCTGGCGGCGTTGATCCGCGCGCGCTCCAGTGTACCAATCGCCCTGAGCTGCCACGTGACGGCGAGCAGGACGAGCAGCGCAGCGCCGCACGCGAACGGCAACGGCCGCCGCACGAGGAGCGCGGCACATGCGGCCCGCAGTGCGTGAAAGGCGGCCACCGCATAGAACACCGCAGCCATGCCACCGAGCCGATCGCGCGAGTAGTTGAAGCTGAGGACACTGCTGGCGAGCAGGGCGGCGGCGAGGACGGCAAGCAGCTGCACGTCCGGCCCACGCTCGACGTCTCGCCGCGAGCGCCACACGCGAATGCCCCACCACGCGATGACGAGGGTCAACGCCGCCGACGATGCGACGTGCACGAACTCATGCAGCGGCGGCCGGCCGCGGGTGAGGCCGTCGACGAACGTGAACGTGCCGCGCGTCGGCTCGGAGAGCAGCACGTTCAGGATCGTGCTCAGGCTGCTGTAGGCGTAGATCAGGTATGGCCGATCGCCGAACCGTTCGACGGCTTGGTCCGGGCTCATCTCGCCGAACCCGAAGCCGACCGCCTGCTCGAACATCGCCCACTCCCCGCGCCAGATCAGCCGCACCGCCACGTAGAGCGTGCAGAGGGCGACCGTCGCCATCGCCAGCCGGCGATCGGCGCCACGCACGCCGGTGACGAACGCCGCGAGGATCACGGGGCCGAGGACGAGCCCCTGCTCCTTGAAGCCGACGGCGACCGCCATCAGCAGGAGGATCAGCGCGAGACGCCACCCGCTCGAAGGACGCTGGAGCAGCAGCCAGACGGCAAGCGCGATCGGCATGCCGACGAGCGTGTACGTGAGCGGGATCTCGAGGTTGTCGCGGAAGCCCGGATGGCCGAACAGCACCGCGGCCGCGACGATGGCCAGGACGGTCTCGAGCCACGTCCGCGGACGGATGCACCACACGAACAACACCGCCAGCGCCGCCACGGCGCCGATGCTGATCAACTTGATCGCGCCAAGCCGCATCGGCACGGACAGATCGCTGTTCCAGATCGCGGAGAGCGTCACGTGGAACACGGGCCGGTAGTACGACAAGGACGGGGTCAGAAACGACGTCGCCGGGCGGTTCGCGACGTCCTCGAGCAACGCCACGCCCTCGCTGAGCGGAAAGGGCGTGCGCCAGAGCGTGAAGGCGATGGCGAGGACGAGCGGCGCCACCGCCAGCAGCACCGTCTGCCGTCCCGGCTTCACGCGGCAGCCACAGCCGGCGTATCGGCGGCACCGGGGGCCACCGTCCCGGCAAGACCGAACAGGACGGCGAGCGCGAGCAGCGGATATCCCTGGCCGCTCCATTCGAGCGGCATCCCCTCGGCGAGCGCCAACACGAGCGGCAGCAGTAGCGCCCCGCGAAGCGCGAGCCTCGCGCCGCCGCGTCCGCGCCGGCCCGCCGCGCGCATCGCCTGAACCCACATCCCCACCAGGCACAGCGCCGCGATCGCGCCGATCTCGCGTTCTGCTGCCTGCACCACTTGGCGAGCCGAGTCGAGCATCTGAGGGACGAATCGAAGCCCGTCTGCCAGGTCTGCCGTGAGTTCCGCGCGAGCTCCAGCCTCGCCATCGACCACCCGCGCGACGTCACGGCTAATGTCGCCGAAATCCGGGCCGTCGAATTGTGGTGTGCGGAGCCCCCAGCCGATGAGCATCACGCTGCCCAGTAGCGCGATGCCAAGCGACGCGGCGATCGCGACGCCGGACCTCTGCTGCCGTGCCAGGCGCGCGACCGCGAACGCGACAACGGGAAACAACAGCTCGCGCCTGAAATCGGCCCGGTCACCAAGGTGGGGACTCAACGCGAAAACGACAACCAGCGACACCGCGTATGCAATGCACCACCACGCCTGCGCCGTCAGCCGCGGCGGCGGTCCGGTATCCAGCGCGAGCAGCGCAATCGCGACCACGCCGCCCGCGGTGAGGTACGCGGTCGTCGGCGTCACGGGAACGAAGATGCAGCCGATCAGTGCCACGCCCGCAAACGGCGCCAGCCATGCACCGTGGCGCCGGCACCAGGCAACCGCGGGCTCGACGGCAAGCGTGGCGTACGGGATGAGCGGCAGATGCATCGCGAGGAGCAGCCGGTCCCGGTAGACCTGCGGGTAAAACGCTACGATGGTCGCGAAATGACTGAGCGCGACAAGTACCGGAAGCAGCACGAGCGCGTCGTACTCGCGCCGGCGCCGCCAGACGGCGATGCCGCCGACCAGCGCCAGGATCCAGGTGCCCACATACAGCGTCTGCGTTCCATCGACCGTCCCGTCGTCGAGTCCACTACTCTCGAAGAAGCCGAGAGCGTACGCGGCCTTGCGCGTGATGTTGGCCGCAAATGCTCGCGGCTGCTGGAACGCATACTCCACAACTGTTTCGGTCTCGCCGGAGACACCGAGCCGGCGGTACCACGCCGCGCGCGCCGGCGGCGCCGGCGCCACAGGGACTGGAGGCGTGTTGCCGACGTACAGCGCCATGCCGACGCTGCTCGTGACCGGGACGAACCCTCCGGTGACGATCCAGTTCCGGAGGGTCGCGAGACTCACGATCGCGACCATCACGACGATCATCAGCGCCACCGCACGACGCCGGCGGGCACGAAGGGCTGCCGACCAGACCGGCAGCGCGACGACCCAAGTCAGTATGAGCGTCGCGCGAACCAGCGTCGCGACCCCGCCGACGATTCCCGCAAGCACCACGGTCCGAGTGGACGCGCCATGTTCCTGCGCCGCCCTCACGAGCAGCCAGAGCCACAGAACCAGCAGCGGAACGAACACCGCCTCCGTCAGCAGGATGCCGGCCCAGCGACCCGCGGTGCCGTACACCACGAACCCGCCGGCGAGCAGCGCGATCCAGCGCGCGCTGGCGCCGAAAAAAGTCGCGGTCAGGCTGCCGATTCCGGCCACGACGCCCGCCAGCAGCAGGCGCTGAACGAACAGCGGACCGAAGAACGCATCACCGGTGAGCAGGTGCACCGAGGCCAGGAAATACGGATACAGCACCTGCGCGTAGAAGGCGTGGCCAGCCGTCGCCTCTCCCAGCATGACATCGCCGAGGACGATCGACCGTGCGTAGGATTCGTAGATCAGCCAGTCGTCACCGCCAGTCAACACCACCAGGCGCCCGGCGCGCGGCAACGCGAACAGCACGGCCTCTACGATGGCGGCGCCGAACAGGAGACGCCCCGACCGGCGGTCGTCCCATGCCGTGCGCACGCGACCTGCGACGAGCACGACGAGGTACCCGAGCACGAAGGCATCGACGATCGTCGCAACCCAGCGGCCGATGCAATCGAGGGTGCGCCGCACGCCGCCAACCGCACCCACATACACACGGCGATCGTCGAACGGACGACGCACTCCGTCCACGATCTCCCCGGCCTCGATGCGCCTGCCAGCGCCGTAAGGCCCGGCGAGACGAACCGTGACGGCATGCCAGCCGGGTGACAGCGTTGCCGCTGCGTTGCCATCGGTGGCGCCATCGAGGGCCACCATGGCGCGGCTGTCAATGGACAGGTCTGCGCGGGTGCCCTCGGCGGTGTTCAGATAGAACGTCTGACCCGCGCCGCCGCCGAGGACATACCCCGACCACACAACCGAGTAGGCCAACCTATCACGGACGGGCTGATTCTCGGCAAAGTAGTTGAACCTGAGCTCGTTCACGAAGTGGAGCGGGATGTCAGGCCGGCCGTCGTTGCCGAACGCCAGGCTCTGGTCGACCCTGGTGATGTCCCGACGCCGGAAATCGAGGCTGCGCTCGAGGGGTGGCGCCCATGAGTCGTTGGCGTAGTAGGAGGCGGCGAGCCCTCGTTCGACGAGCACGAGGCCCAGCGCGACCTTCACCACCAGCAACCCCGCGACGACGGCTCCGCCGGCGATCCGCCGATCCGCGGCCCAAACCCACCACACGAAGGCCAGTGCGGCAGCCTCGATCGGGCCAAGGGGCACGCCGTCGAGCCAACCGTGTCCGGCGACCGGCAGGAGGATGTACGCCGTCCAGACCAGTGGTGCGATCAATGCTTGACTCATGTCGCACCTGAGGTCAATCCGCCACAAACAGCGCGTGAAGCTTGTCCGGGAGGAGGTTCCCGAATTCGTCGAAGACGTCCGACGCGTCGAACCGCGGCAGCTCGAACGGCGCTCGCAGATCCGATGGCTTGACGATGGCCGGCGTCCGCGTGACGCCGCTCGAAAACCCGCCTTCCTGAAGCATCCGGCGCGGCGTCAGGTCGCACGCGCCGTCCGGGCCGTACGCATGCGCCCAGTGCAGCGTGCGCACGCCGAACGCCGCCTGGAAGTGCTCGGCGGCCGCCTGAAGGTCGCGCCGCTGTTCGTCCTGGGACGCCAGGGTGTAGACCATGTGGTGCCGGCTGAGAATCCCGATCTCGAGCCCGGCGTCCTGCCACCGGCGAACATCGTCCGGGGCGATGACCGTGGTCGACGGCCACGCACAGTAGATCGTGGCCGGCACGCCCCAGCGCGCGAGGACCGGCAGCACGTCGTCCAGACGCCCCGGCAATCCGGCATCGAGCGTGACCACCGCGACTGATTCGGGCAGCCGGGCCAGCGGGTTCACCAGTTCGCCGATCGTGGTGCAGACGAAGTTCTGCGTCAGCGCTTTCAACTGACGGTCCAGGACATCGGCCGCCACCGGCCCACAGCGCACCACGAGCGCGTAGCGTTCGGCGACACCAGACGGCGCGGGCTCGGACTCGATGTCGACGACGTCGACGCGCCGCGCGGCGACCGGCCGCCCCGCGTCCTTCAGGACGGGCCACCGGCCAGGCAGCACGTGCAGCAGGCTGTCCCCGGCATCGTCGTACATCGTGAAGATCTCGACGCCGGCGGGGATGACGGAGCGAAGCTCCTCGACCACGACGCGCTGGTATTCGTGCGTCGAGACGAGAACGGCAGCCACACCTGGCCAGTCGACTTCGGGCGCCGAGCGTGTGGTCCGGCTAAAGCCGGACACTACGTACTCGGGATACGCGTTGAAATCCGCGCGCTCGCCGGGACGATCGTCCAGCGGTACGAATGCACGGACATTCAACTGGTCGAACCCGTCGACGTAGTCATGCAGGCACCGCGTATGTCCTCGCGTGCCGACGATGACTACGGGCGACGCATGCGTCGCCCCTACGGGTACTCTCCACTCCGCGAGCTTTTTCTCGAGCTCGTACTTGGCGCGGTACTCCCGATGCCACTCGGCGATGCGATTCTCCTCGGCGAGAAACGCGTCCCGCTCGGCCTTGTCATACCGCGTGAGGTATCGGGACGTTATGTCCGCCCACTCCGCGTCCAGCACATGCGCACGGTCGGCCGTGAGCTGCTGCACCAGCTCGGGTCGCGCGTACGGCTGGCAGTGAATGAGGCGGCCGTCGAGATACAGGTAGTCGATCGCGGTGCCGAAGGCGCAGATCAGCGCGTCGATCGGCGTCTCGACGATTGGCTCACGGTTGATGTTGAGCGAGGTGTTCAACACCATCGGCACGCCGGTCAGCCGGTGAAACTCGCCGATCATCCGGTAGTACGCCGGATTGGCTGCCTTCGTCACCGTCTGCGGGCGCGTGGTGTGATCGACGTGGGTCACCGCCGGGATGAGCGGTCGCTTCTCCTCGCGCACCTCGACCACGAGCAGCATGAACGGACTCGGCCCGTCCAGGTGCAGCCATTCCGCCGCGTGCTCCTCGAGGATGCTCGGCGCGTACGGGCGGTACGGCTCCCGGAACTTCACCCGCCGGTTCAGGATGTCCTTCATGTCCGGGTTGCGCGGGTCCGCCAGGATCGAACGGTGCCCGAGCGCGCGCGGTCCGAACTCGGATCCGCCCTGATACCAGCCGACGACCTTTCCGTCCGCGATCAGGTGCGCGACCCGCTCAGGCTCCGCCGCTTCGTGCGTGACGCCGTAGCGCTCGAGAAGGGACGCGATCTCCGCCGGCGGGTAGGCACGGCCGGTGTACGCGGTCGGCATCGAGACGCTGACCGCGGCGGCGTTCCGGGCGCGGAGCTCCTCGAAGTATCCCCACAGCGCGGCGCCGAGCGGCAGCCCCGTGTCGGAGCATCCCGGGGTGATCCAGACGTCCTCGAACGGCGTCTCCCGCAGGATGCGCGCGTTCGACAGACCGTTCAGGCCGACACCCCCTGCAAGGCACAGGTGCCGCGCCCCGGTCCGCTCGTACGCGTAGCGCGCCATGCGCACCATCTGGCGCTCGCACTCCTGCTGCACGTCGTAGGCGGCGCGGGCGAAGTACGGATCGAGCACCGCTTCGCGGTCGTCGCACTTGCGGACGCCGGGCGCGACGATCCGCGGCAGCGGCGCGCGCGTGGCGAACGCGCTGTAGTCGGTGGTCATGCCCGCGTCGCGCGCATCGAACTGCAGCACCGGACCCGGATGCACCCGCCCGTACGGCGCAAGACCCATCGTCTTGCCGTAGCCCTTCTCGGGTCCGTACGGCAGGACCGCGCTCGTGATCAGCGCATAGAGGCGTCCGATGCCCCAGTAGTCGCCCCGCTCGATCTCGGTCGCTCCGCCGGCCCGCGTGAAGTGATAGAGCGTCTGCACGTTGCCGCGGGAGCCCAGGCCGTCCACCACGAGCACCGCCGCCTCGTCGAACGGCGACGGGTAGAACGCGCTGGCCGCGTGGGCATCGTGGTGATCGACGATGCGAATGCGCTCGCGGGGATAGTGCAGGCGCAGCTTGAGGTAGTCGTGTTCCAGCTTGCGGTAGCCGGGCCCGCTGTTCATCCAGCGCGGGACTCGCGCGTAGTCGGTGTAGACGTAGTCGACCTGCTCGAGCGACTCGAGGCCGAACGCCCGCAGGCAGTGATGAATGCCGCGCAGCGGAAACGCATAGGCGTGCTTGACGCGCGAGAACCGCTCTTCCGCGGTGGTCACGTACTCGATCGCTCCGCCGTCGCGCGGCACGCGAATGAGCGCCGCCGTGGCCTCGTAGTTCGCGAAATTGGGCACACCGAGGACGAAAAGAAATGGCTGCATGGAGGCCGAACGTGGCTGTGTCGCCTCATGGTAGTCGATCTACACTCCACGCGATTCCATGATCCGCCGCTTCTTCTCCTCTGAGCCGCGTGCCTTCGGCACGGCGCTCGCTTTTTACGGCGCGTGCTACCTGGCCTTCTTCGGACGCGGACTTGGCAGTGGATCCGAAATCGCGCCCGGCGACGCACTGGACTTCGGCATCGCGACCTATCTGGCGCCGACGACGATCTGGACGGTGCGGATCGATGTGGCTCGCTGGCCGCCGCGCGCACTGGCGGCGTCGGCGATTCACGCTCTCAGCCCCTGCTGCGGGCGACCTCTGATTCTGCCGTCTTGACGAACCGCAGGTGCCCGGCGGCATCGAAATCGATGAGACCGGCAGCGAACGAACGCTCGACAACCTCGTCCCACTCGCTCGCGAAGCGCCCTCGCAAGGGGTCGGGCAGCCGCAGGATGGCAAGGTCGCGTGCCTTTCGGTACGCGGCCAGGCGACGAACGCGCTCGTCGGTCGACATGCGCGGCCACCCTTCGCCGGTCGAGCCGGCGCGTGCCAGCGCGATCAGGTTTCCGCGGTGATGAGTGACGAACACCGGCTCGAATCCCGACAGGCGCAGCGCGCGCGTCAACGACGGGCCGTCGAAGGTCTGGAGGTGGAAGGCGTTGAGCGTGTTGAACATCGACTTCCCGTTGCGGGTGAAGTCGCTCTCGTCCGGTTCGTTGTACAGGTACAGGTGGCCACCGCGCCTCAGCCGCGCGAGGACGGTCGCGAAGAACTCGCGGGGCCGGACCACATGCGTGAACATGTGGTTGGCGACGATCAAGTCGAACTCCCCCGGGTAGGGAATCGCAAAGACGTCGTAGTCGATCCGGTGGTC
>VFYY01000064.1 GCA_016871375.1 Acidimicrobiia bacterium | reverse complement strand
GAGCCGATCGAGCAGCGCTCCCGCGCCGCGGACCTCCACGCACCACAGCGTAAGAAACGTCGATCGGAAAGTACAGTACGAAGTTTTGGATCACGATGTACGAATCAATGAATCTGACAAAGTAGTGCTAGCCGGACCACACACGGCGGTGCCGATCAACTTGGTCCGGCTCAAGGCGGACACTACGACGTTTCAGAAACCGCTCTAGAACACTTCGCCGAAATAGCTCCAGAGCTTCTCGCGTCCGCGGATGTGCAGCGGGCGCGAGCGCCACTCATCCCGTTGAATTTTCTTCGACCGCAGCTCGAGCACGCGCTCGTAGTTGGCGCGGCGGCGAACTTCACGGGCTTCGCGTCCGTGATGTCGCCTTCCATCAGGATGCGGACCCTGACGCCGCGCGTGCGCGCGTCCGCCAGGCTCCACTGCGTGGACTCGTCGAGCACCACGCAGGGCGACTGGATGTCGAGCGTCTTCCGCGCCGCCGCGATGGCGAGCAGGTAGAGCAGCTTCATCCGGCTCGCGCCGCCTTCCGAAGACTTGCGGTGCGTGCGGTAGTTCAGTCAGCACGACGTACGAGCCCCCGCGGGTGACCGGCGCACCGAGCAGGCGGGCCAGATATTCCGGAAAGCGCGGGTCGCTCGCGGCGGGCGACGTCCGCACCCGTAGCGTCTCCTGATCCTGTGCGACCGCGAGGCCCGCAACCAGGGCCGCTGCCACGACGAGGATTCCCGCGAGAACGGTTTCGGCTTCGGCAGTGTCACCGGCGAACGTGTACGCAAGAATTCGACCGGCGTGAAACGGATGAGTCGCAGGGGCGACCGCGTCGCCCGGACTCAGCGGTTGAGCCAGTAGCTCACTTTGACCATGAAGACATGGTTGGCGTCGGCGCCGAAGGCGTCGCCGATGTCGCGGAGCCCGCGGAACGAGCCTGGCCGGGTCTCGTCCTTCTGCGAGAGGTCCCACACCGCGAACAGCGTGCTGCCGCGCAGGTACTCCCAGCGCAGCACCATGTTGCCGCGCAGCGACCGGTTGCTGAAGTCCGGGTCGTCCTCGACCGCCGTGGGATCGAAATCAAAGGACCGCGGCCGCGCCAGCTTGCGGATGTCGGAGTAGTCGCCGACGGCGACAAACGGCTGCAGGTACGCCTGGAACGTCAGGTCGCGGTTGATCGAGTAGGTGCCCCGCACGGTGATGTCGATGACGTCGCGGCGCAGCGTGCCGTAGATGAAGTCGTCGTCCTTGTCGTCGTCGTTGTTGTCGCGGTTCTCGATCCACTGGGCGACGGTGTAGCCCTTTTCGAACCGCGGCGACACGGACACCTGCAACCGGCTGGACGGTTGTAGCTGCAGCGTGGGGTGGAAATTGAAGTTCGTGCTGCCTTTCACGTTCCGGTAGCCGTCGAGGTGGAAGAAGAACCGCCAGCTCTTGCGCGAATCGCTGTTCAGGTTGAAGTAGAAGAACCGTCCAGCGGGATTGACGATGGGCGGACCTCCACGCGTGTCCACGTCGTCGAGCGTTTCCGGGTTGTAGTTGCTGCCTCCGTTCACGTTCCAGTAATTCAGCAGCGTCCACCAGGTGTTGAAGCCGACCCACTGACCGAAGACGATCCCCTCGTCGTTCCAGGCGCGGCCCGTGTAGACATTGCCCCCGAAGCTGCGGACGCGGGTTCCGGGGTCTGGTTGGAAGAGCGCCGCGGCGGCCTCGTACGAGTACCGGTTGGCGCGGTTGCGGAAGAAGCCGATGTCGTTGACGCGGAAGTCACGCGAGAACTGGTCGTAGTGCGCGTAGATCTCGCCGTGTTTGCGGTTGAAGCTGAAGTTGGTCACGCCGCCCCCGCCCGTCTTCAGCCCGCCGTCGCCCGGCGCCCGCGTCGCCACCCAGTGCCCGTCCCATCTCGTCCGGTTCTGGTCCCACCGCAGGTTGTAGTCGATGCCGCCGGTGAACGCGTCGTCCACGCCTGGCCGCAGCACACCCGTGCCGAGCACCCCGACGTTCGACGACCCGCCCATGACGTCGCGTTGCAGCCGGAACACGTTGTACGAGGTTGCCGGCTCGACGAGCCGCTCCGTGCGCCGCAGGTTCGTATCGTCGACGATGGCGTACTCGCGGCCGGTGGCTGCGGTCAGGCCGCCGTACGTCCAGCCCGAGTTCTTCCCCGTGACCTTGGCGGCGCCGAGAATCGTCGTCTCGTCGGGCCGATCGATCTCGTCGTCACCACTGGCGAGACCGATGCGTTTCGGTGCGCGCCCGATGCGCCGCGAGTGAAACAGCTGGAACATGCCGTACGGCGGCACGAAAGTGCGGCTGTCCTCGAGGAAGAAGGGGCGCTTCTCGGGGAAGAACGTCTCGAACACGCTCAGGTTGAGCACGGCGGGGTCCTGTTCCACCTGCCCGAAGTCGGGGTTCACCGCGGCGGACAGGGTCGTCGAGGGGCCAAGGCCGACACGCAGGTCCGCGCCAAACGCCGCGCCGAGCGCCGACGCCGGCCTGTCCTCGTCCGCAAACGACTCCGAGCGCGTGAGCACGTAGGGGAGGATCTCCATGCGCCCCGGCGGCGCGAGCGGCTGATCGAAGACGAGGTGACCGAAGAGCGAGACCTCGCCGCGCTCGCCGCGCGGCTTGCTCACCCACGTTCCTTCCTCGTTCTTGCGCCTGATGTAGCGCTGCGCCTGGAAGCCCCACACCTGGCCGGGCTGCGCCGACGCGCTGAACCGCATCTGCGAGAACGGGATGCGGAACTCCGCCGTCCATCCGCCCTCGGTGATCTGTGATTGCACCTCCCACACCGCGTTGTAGTCGCGATCCATCCGGTCGTCATCGGTGAGCGCGAAATCGAACTGGACCGAGGACGGATTCGTGCGGAAGACGAACGCGGTCAGATGGTCGTGCCGCGGGTCGAAGCCGATGGTGATGTTGTCGGACGACGGAAGCTCGTCGCGCCGGCCGAGGCCGGCGGCAATCGACGCCGGCGCGGAATCGTCAGCGGCCACGGCGACGTAGACGAACCGGTCGTCGTAGGCCACCTGATAGCGCGTCGCCTCCGTCATCGCCTTGCCGTTGTCGGGGTCTCGCTGCACGAGGTCGGTCAGCGTGTCGGCGGCCATCCAGGCCTCGTCGTTCAGGCGCCCGTCGATGGTGGGCGGGGTGCCGACGATGCGGAACGCGCGGACGACCTTGCCCTCCTTGAGGGCTTTCGCGGGCTCGTTGTCGGACTGGGCTCTGGCGGGTACAGGGAGCAGCAGGCCCACGATGGCGCCCAGCGCGGTGAACGGCCCGCCTACGCGAAAGCTTCGGCGAGGTCTCGCCGTAGCGCTTCGCGCGAAGGCGGACGAGCGACGCGGAGCGGCGCGCACCGGGGGATTAGACGCGGGAAGATGGGGATTAGTTGCTGCGCAGGGGCACGGCGGCTGCCGTGCCCCTGGCATGAACGCTTACTGCTGCTGCTGAGCGGCCGGCGTGCTGGGCGCGCCGGTGATCTTGATGAAGAGCTCCGAGGCGCGGCCGCGGGCCAGTTCGGCGGGCGTGCGGCCCTGCTTGTTCTTGATGTCCGACTTGGCGCCCTGGCTCATCAGGTACTGCACCATCCGCTCGTTGCCCTGCTGCGCGGCGTAGTGCAGCGCGGCGCTGCCCGTGTTGTTCACGGCGTTCACGTCCGCGCCCTTGTCGACGAACAGCTTCGCGACGTCCACCGGGTCGGCGCGTGGACCGAGGTCCGTGAACTCTTCGTCATCGGCCGCGGCGCGCTGGCCGAAGCCGGCCGCCACCATGAGCGGCGTGGAGCCGTCCCTGGCGGGCTGTGCCGGGTTGGCGCCCCTGTCGAGCAGCGCCCTGATCGTCGGGAGGTCGGTGGCCCGCGTCGCGCGATAGAGCGGCGTGGCGCCGGGCGGCACCGTAATGTTGCCCTGCGCCTGCCGCGGCGGGATGCGCTTGGTCATCGGCAGGTTCGGATCCGCGCCCTTCTCGAGCAGGAGGTTCACGATGTCGAGCGCGCTGAGCCCGTCTTCGACGTCCGGCGGGTTCGGCCGGTTGTTGTAGGTCGCCAGGTTGCGCATCTCGACGGCGGTGTAGAGGGAGCCGTCGTTCACCTGCGCCCCCTTGTCGATCAGCATCTTCGCGAAGCGGTAGTGCCCGTTGAAGAGCGCGATCTGCATCGGCGACATGCTGTACTGCGGCTCGGTCAGGTTGATCGCCGCGCCCTTCGACAGCAGCACGTCGGCGGTCTGGACGGAGCCCTGGCGCGCGGCAAAGTGGAGGGCCGTGAGCCCGCCCATGTGCCGGTCCAGGAGCACGCCGCCGCCGCCGGTGGTGATGTTCTCGAAGTTCAGCGTGGTGGAGCGGGCGTTGACGTCGGCGCCGGCCTCGATGAGGACGCGCGCGACGTCGGCGTGGTTCTCGGCCGTTGCCCACATCAGCGCGCTCTGGCCCTGCCAGGTCTCGCGCGCGTTGGCGTTGGCCCCGTGCGCGAGCAGCGTGCGCACCGTGGCGACGCTGCCGGCGCGTGAGGCCGTCATGAGCGGCGTCTCACCCTCGCCGTACGTCGCGTTCGCGTCGGCGCCGGCCTTGAGCAGCGCCTCGGCGAGCGCGGCATTGCCCACCGTGGCCGCCTCGTGGAGCGGCCGCACGCCGTAGCGGTTCGCGGCGTTCGGGTTCGCGCCCGCCGCCAGCAGCAGCTGCGCGAGCTCCAGGCTGTTGCGGTGCGCGGCCCAGTGGAGGGCGGTCATGCCCTCCGCATCGGGGGCGTTGACGTCCGCGCGCTGGCGCAGCAGCGAACGGGCCGTGGCGACGTCACCGCGCTTGGCGGCGTCGGCCAGGCGGGCCGACTGGGCGGCGGCGGAGCCGCCGGCGCCCAGCAGGGCCACCAGACACAGGGCAGTAATACGGCTCATGACGGCCCCCGATCAGATGGACAGCATGCCGTTGTTGCCGACCTCGCCGATCCCGAACTTCTCGATCGGCGCGCCGGCCTTCTCGAGCAGCGCCAGGTGCAGGTTCGCGAGCGGCGTGCCCTTCGGCGTCTTGTAGTGCGTGCCGCTCTTCATCTTCCCGGCCGCGCCGCCCACCGTCAGGACGGGCAGGTTGTCGTGCGTGTGCTGGTTGCCGTTGCTCATGCCGCTGCCGTAGAAGAACAGCGAGTTCTCGAAGACGTTGCTGTCGCCTTCCGGCATCGCCTTGAGCTTGTCCAGGAAGTTGCTGAACAGCACCAGGTGATACATGTCCACCGCGATCTTCTTCGCCACCTGCTCCGGCACGCCGTTGTTGTGCGAGATCGGGTGGTGGCCGTCGGCGACGCCGATTTCCGGGTAGCTCAGCGTGCTCAGCTCGCGCGAGAGCATGAAGGAGATGACGCGCGTGAGGTCCGCCTGCAGTGCGATGGCCTGCAGGTCGAACATCAGCGTCGCGTGCTCGGTCCAGTTCTCGGGGATGCCCACCGGCGTGGGCGGCACCTCGACGCCGCTCAGCTCGCGCTGCTTCTCGGCGGCGACGATGCGGCGCTCGATCTCGCGCACGTTGTCCAGGTACTCGGTGACGCGCGTGCGGTCGGTGGCGCCGAGCACCCGCTTCAGCTCGTTGGCGCTCTCGGTGACCGCGTCGAGGATGCTGGTGTTGGCCTCCAGCCGCGCCTTCCGCTCCTCGACCGACGAGCGGTCGCTGCCGAACAGGCGCTCGAACACCACGCGCGGGTTGATCTCCATCGGCAGCGGCTGGGTCGGCGACGCCCACGAGATGGTGCTCATGTAGGCGCAGAGGAAGTCGCCGGCGCAGCTCCCGAGGTGCGTGGAGTGATCCTCGGTCGCGAACTCGAGCGACGGGAACGCCGTCTCGCGCCCGATGTGCTGCGCGATGTACTGGTCGACGGTCGTGCCCAGCTTGATGACGGTGCCCTTCGGCGGGAACACGCCGCTGAGGAACATCGCCGTGCTGGGGGAGTGCCCGTTCTCGCCGCGGTTGTCGAGGTTCGTGTAGACGTTCACGTCCTCCCGGAACCGCTCCAGCGGCTTGAGGATGGTGGAGAACTCGAAGCCCGCGCCCTCCTGCGCCGGCGTCCACTGATTCATGATGGAGCCGTGCGGCACGTAGACGAACCCGAAACGCGCTTTCGGGGCGGCCGCGGTTCTGGCCTGAGCCGACAGGGCCGGCACCATGCCGTCGAGCAACGGCAGCGCAATCGTCGCGCCGATGCCGCGCAGGACCGTGCGTCGGGAAAGGGCCTTCCTGGTGATCATCATGACTCCGATCTCCTCATCTGAAACGGTGCGCTGTTCACGATGCCAAGAACCAGTGAAGAAAACCTGTAATTCGCGCTCGATGATTCCCTGAGGATCTGGCGGATGAACGGCATGTCGTAGTGCTCGATGCCGCGGCCGAGGCCGTACATGAACAGCATCTCGGTCATGTTGCGGATGAACGGCTGGGGACGGCTGACGATCGCCTGGCGCAGCGCGGCGGGGCCGTCGACCTTGGCGCCGTTCCACAGCACGGCGGTCGAGTCGATGGCGGCGCCGTTGTCGCTCGTGCGCCACTTGCCGATGCCGTCGAAGTTCTCGAGCGCCAGCCCGATCGGATCCATCACCTGGTGGCACGCGGCGCACGCCGGGCTCTTGCGGTGCGCGGCCATGCGGTCGCGCATCGACATGCCCTTCTGCGGCGTCTCGTTGAACGGCGGCACGTCCGGCGGCGGCGGCGGCGGCGGCGTGCCGAGGATGTTCGACAGCACGTACTTGCCGCGCGTCACCGGCGAGGTGCGGTTCGGATAGGAGCTGAGCGTCAGGATGCTGGCGTGGCCCAGCATGCCGCGGCGGGCGTCGTTGGCCACCGGGACGCGGCGGAACTGCGTCCCGTAGATGTTCGTCACGCCGTAGTGCTTCGCCAGCCGCTCGTTGAGGAACGTGTAGTCCGCGGTGAGCAGGTCGATGGCGCTGCGGTCCTCGAGGATGATGCTCTCGAACAGCATCTCCGTCTCACGCTGCATCGCCTGCCGCAGGTTGTTGTCGAAGTCCGGGAAGATGTCCGGGTCCGGCACCAGGCCGCGGATGTTGCGCAGGAACAGCCACTGGCCGGCGAAGTTCGTGCCCAGCGTGCGGGCGCGCTGGTCGGCGAGCATCCGCTTCACCTGCCGCTCCAGCACCGCGGGCTGGTGCAACTGGTCCTTCGCGGCGAGCGCCAGCAGCTCGTCGTCCGGCACCGTGCTCCACAGGAAGAACGACAGCCGCGAGGCGAGCTCGACGTCGTCGATGCGATACGCCGTCTGCGCGCGCAGCGCCGCCGGGTCGCGCTCGATGCGGAACAGGAACTGCGGGCTGACGAGCATGTAGGTCAGCGCCGCCTCGATCCCGGCGTCGAAGTCGCCGCCCTTCGCCCGCTCCTTCTCGTAGAAGCCGACCAGCCGCTTCTGCTCCTCGGCGGTCACGGTGCCGCGGTACGCCCGCCGCGCCAGCGTCGTCAGGATGCGCGTCGCGCAGGGGAGGGCCTCGCGCTCCGACGCCGGGCGGCACGTGAAGATGCGCTGGCGGCTCGGCGAATTGCCCGCCGCGGTGACGTTGAACGGCCCTTCGAGCGTGACGCGATCCAGCTCCACGATGCCGACCGGCGTGATGGGATCCACGCGCTCGCGGCCGAACGGCTGCAGCAGCTCGATCGTCGGCGCCGAGTTGTACTTCACGAACGCCACGCCGATGGTGTGCGGGCCGGCCTTGAACGGCATGCGGATGCGGAAGCGCTGCTCGAGCTCGTCGCCGGCCGCGCGCGGCCGGTCGTAGCTCTCGCGCTCGTCGACGAGGCCGCCGAACTTCGCCAGGTGCACGCGCGCGCCATCGACCGTGATCTCGAGCGTGGTCGGCCGCTCCAGGCCGCGGATCGTGTCCACCGTGTTGCGGTAGAGGCGCGGCGCGAGGACGTACTCGCCGTCCACCGGGAAGTAGTGCTCGATGAGGATGCCGCCGCGCGTCCCGACCGGCAGCCCCTCGATGTGATCGTGCTGCGAGGTGTCGCCGCGGATGCGGTACGTCTCGAGCGACGGCAGGATCTTCGGGCTGCCCACGGCGAGGGCGCTGATCCGCCACGCCGCCGCGAGGTAGCGGTCCATCAGCGCGGGCGAGACGCCCTGCACGTCGGCGATGTTGTCGAAGCCGAACGCCTCTTCGTCGGCGGGCAGGAGCGAGGCGCCGTCGATCTCGAAGTCGAGAATGTCGCGCACGGCGTTCGCGTACTCGACGCGCGTCAGCCGGTGCATGATCGGCCTGCGCAGCGTCGGCGCCGCCATCGCCGCCCGGTCGATCGTCGTCTCGAGGTGCGTGACGAACCCGTCGAGCGAGGCCTGGTCGGGCCGCGGCATGCCGACCGGCGGCATCATGCCGCCGCGCACCTTGCGGATCACCTTCTCCCAGACTTCAGCGCCGGCCGGAATGTTGTTCACGTCCGCGGTGTCGAGCAGCAGCCCCCCGGCCTTCGTGCGCTGGTTGTGGCACGTGACGCAGTACTTGTCGACCATCGCCCGATGCGACGCCGCGGCAGTGGCGGGAGCGGCTGCGGGTTGCTGCCCTTCGACGTGGCTCAGGGCAAGTGCGCTGACCTGCGGACGGCCCACGGTCGCGGAGATCGCCAGCAACCACAACGCGATGAAAACGGGCAGACCTCTCCTCATGAGTCCCCTTCGTCCGGAGAGACGCTCCGGGCGGCTCATTCTAGCCCCAAAGGGCCCACTGCAATAACAGAATTCGGGCCGCGAACATCGAGCGAACCGATTACGTTACGGAACGATTTCGCACTCGCCGTAGTGCTGAGAGACCTCCGGCGCGTTGGCGAACCCGGGGATCGACAGGGGCAGGTAATCGGCCCGCGTGTAGACCGCCTTGAGCTTCTTGTCGCGGCTCTCCTGCGTGAACACGGTGGTCAGCATCAGGCTGCCGGTGGACCGCATCTCGAGGAAGTGCAGGTTGGCGCCGAAGAGCTGCGCCACCACGTGCCCCGACGACGCCAGCCCGACGACGTTGGCGGTGCTTTCGGTGGTGTCGATGTCGCGGTACTCGAACGTGGTCAGCGGCCCCTTCTTGATCGCCGCCTCCGGCTCGCCGTTGACCCAGCGCCCCGACGCCGACACCGCAAAGCTGCACTTCAGGTTCTTGATGCCGGTGAGCACGTTGGGTGCCGTGTTCTGCGCGCGCGCCGCATCTGCGACGCCCACGACAAACCCGACGACAGCGGCCGCGACGAGTAAACGGTTGCGCATGGGCGGATAGTATAATCAACGGCTCCAAGGAGTTATCGGGATTCATGAGACTCGTCGTCAGACTCTTCATATCCGGGCTCGTCGCCGCGTGCGCCGCTGTCATCGTGGTCCAGGGTCAGACGATCGACGCGAAGCTCCAGGCCCAGCTCAAGCAGCTCTTCCCGGGCGCGCAGTCGTTCTCGCCCAAGGGCGGCGAGCCGCCGCACTTCAAGGCGATGGCGGGCGGCCAGACCGTCGGCTACGCCTTCTGGACGACGGAGCTGCAGCCGCTCGAGCGCGCCTATGACGGGCCCATCCGGATCCTCGTCGGCATGGATACCAAGGGCGTCCTCACCAACATCATCGTCGTCGAGCACCACGAGCCGTACGGGGACTTCTCGATCGACCCGCCGTCATTCCCGCAGCAGTTCCGGGGGAAGGACATCCGCGACCCGTTCAAGGTGGGTGGTGACATCGACGCGGTGTCGCGCGCCACGATCACGGTGACCAGCGCGACGCGCGCCGTCCGCAACAGCGCGCGCCGTGTCGCGCGGACCTTCCTGACGCCGCCGGGAGCCACTCAGTGATCCGGCGTGCGCTGGCACGCTGCACGATCGCCCTTGTCCTCATCGCCGTGCTCGCCCCGGTCGCCGCCGCGCAGCCGGAGCCCGAGCCGGATCCCTGGGGCTTTGCCGAGGACGAGGAAGCCGAGCCCACGCTCGCCGAACACTTCGCCGATCAGTGGGTGGATGTGGCGTTGTTCGCCGGATTCTCGGTGCTCGCGATGGCGGGGTTCCTCCGCAAGGACGACCGCCTGCACCTCGCGACGCTCGTCGCGGCCGTCGCGTATCTCGGGCTCTACAAGAGCGAGATCATCTCGATCGTCAACGTCTTCTCGATCTTCACGCTGAACCTGCCGATCTTCGCCTACAACATGGAGTGGTACGCCTTCGCGGTGTTCACGCTGGGGACGACCATCCTGTGGGGCCGCGTCTACTGCGGGCGCGTGTGCGCGTTCGGCGCGCTGACGCAGCTCATCGATCGCGTCGTGCCGGCGCGGCTGCAGTGGAAGGTGCCGCGCGTGCTCGAGCGCCGCGCGGGCTACGTCAAGTACGGCGTCCTGGTGGCGGCGATCGCCTACTATCTGGCGACGCGCGACATCGGCATCCGGCGCTACGTCGAGCCGTTCTCGATGTTCAGCCTGCGCGAGACGGCGCTGTTCTGGACCGGCATCGGCGTGCTGCTCGTCGCCAGCGTCTTGGTCCGCAACCTGTATTGCCGCTTCCTCTGCCCGGTTGGCGCCTTCCTCGGGGTCATCGCGCAGGCGACGACCGTGTTCAGGATCAAGCGGTGGTCGGAGTGCAGCACGTGCCGCATCTGCGAGAAGGCGTGCGAGTGGGGCGCGATCCGGGGGCCGGAGATCGTGCGGTCGGAGTGCGTGCGCTGCGACGACTGCGAGCGGCTCTACGCGAACGAGAAGAAGTGCCCGCACTGGATCATCCTCTACCGGAAAGCGGACCTCATGGCGCGTCAGTCGGCGGCGCCAGCCGGACCAGCCTCTCTCTGAGCCCCGACGACACCAGCACCTCGTTGCCGGCCGTCACGATGACGCCCTCGACGTCCGGCAGCTTTTCGATGAGCGCCATCCCCGCCTGCGGACCGAGCAGGAACACGCCCGTGTCGAGCGCGTCGGCGAACGTGGCGCGCGAGGCGATGATCGTCACGCTGCGCGTGTCGCGCGTCGGCTCGCCGAGGTCCGGGTCGATGATGTGGTGGTAGCGCCGGCCGCCGCTGACGAACGCGCGCTCGTAGTCGCCTGACGTGCTCACCGTCTCGTCGCTGACGTCGATCGCCGCGAAGCTGCGATCGGCGGGCCCGCGCGGATCGCGCAGGCCGACCCGCCACGGGCGGTCGCCGCGCCGCCCGCCGGCATAGAAGTCGCCGCCTGCCTGAATCATGAAGTCGGTGATGCCGCGCCGCCGGAGGATCGCCGCGCCGCGGTCCACCGCGTATCCCTTGCCGATGCCACCGAGGTGCACGCTCATGCCCGGCGTCTTCAGGAACGCCGTGCCCGCGCGCTCGTCCACGACCAGCTGCTGATAGTCGATGAGCGGCAGCCGCGCGCGCACCGCGGCGGGATCGGGGATGCGGTTGTCCTGATCGTGATCGAACTTCCAGAGACCCGACAGCGCACCGAAGGTGACGTCGAACTTGCCGCCCGTCCAGTCGCTGATCTGCCGCGCCGCGGCGATGGTCTCGCGCACCTCGGCGCTCACCGGCACGGGATGCTGTCCCGCGGCGCCGTTCAGGCGGACGACGTCGCTGCCCTCGCGCCATACGCTCATGAGGCCGTCGAGGCGATCGAACTCGCGGAAGACGTCCTCGAACGCCGCTTCTGCGCCTTGCGGATCGCCCGTCCACGCCGTGAGCTGCAGCTGGGAGCCCATCGTCGTGTACGTCGTCCTCACCGCACGCGCACCGGGCTCGGGCTCGGGTGCGCTTCCCGTGCACGCGACGGTGGCGGCGAGCAGAGCGGCGGCCGCGGCGCACGGTAAGCTAGCGGGCATGGTTGGGCCCATCCGTTCGATTCTATTCGTCCCCGGCGCGCGTCCCGACCGGTTTGCGAAGGCCATGGCGGCCGGCGCGGACGCGGTCGTGTTCGACCTCGAAGACAGCGTGGACGCGTCGCAGAAGGACGCGGCGCGCGAGGCGATCGCGCAGTATCTGGCGACGCCCGCCACCGCTCCCGCCGCGCGGATCGTCCGCTTCAACGCGGTGAACTCGGCGCATGGCGAGCGCGACCTGGAGTACTTTGCGGACACGTCGGGGTTCGACGCGGTCGTCATCCCGAAGGTCGAGGACGCGGCGATGGTCGAGCGCGCGGCGACGGCGGTGGGGCGGACCACGCCCGTCCCGATCATTCCGCTCATCGAGACGCCGCTCGGGGTGCTGCGCTCGGCGCAGATCATGGCCGCGAAGGCGACCGTGCCGGCGCTCCTCTTCGGCGCCGAGGACCTGACCGCCCGTCTCGGCGCGACGCGCACCGTGGAGGGCGACGAGCTGGCGTTCGCCCGCGGTCAGCTCGCGATGGCCGCCGCATCGGTGGGCGCGGACGCCATCGACGCCATCTTCGCCAACATCAAGGACCTCGCGTCGCTGCGGCAGGACGCGGAGCGCGCGCGGGGCTTCGGCTTCCGCGGCAAGATGGCCATTCACCCGGCGCAGGTGTCCGTCATCAACGAGGTATTCAGCCCGACGGCCGCGGACCTCGACCGCGCGCGGCGGATCGTCGAGGTGTGGGACCGCGCGCAGGCGGTGGGCAACGCGATTGCGCTGCTCGGCGACGAGATGATCGAGCTGCCGATCGTCGAGCGCGCCCGCCGCGTGCTCGCGCGCGGCGCCCATCGTTGATACGGGTCGACTCATGGGGTCTGACCCTCCTCTGACCGGCATCACCGTCGTTGCGCTCGAGCAGGCGGTGTCGGGGCCGCTGGCCACGCGGCACCTCGCGGACCTCGGCGCGCGCGTGATCAAGATCGAGCGGCCCGACGGCGGCGATTTCTCGCGCGCCTACGACACCGCCGTCAAGGGCCTGTCCGCGCACTTCGTCTGGTTGAACCGCTCGAAGGAGTCGCTGGCGCTCGATCTGAAGAATCCCGGCGCGCGCGAGGTGGTCGATCGGCTGCTCGCGAAGGCGGACGTCTTCGTCCAGAATCTCGCGCCCGGCGCAGCGGAGCGTCTGGGGCTCGGCGCCGCCGCGCTGCGCGCGCGCGATCCGCGCCTCATCACCTGCACGATCTCCGGCTTCGGCGAGGGCGGACCGTATGCAGGAAAGAAAGCGTACGACCTGCTCCTGCAGGCCGAAACCGGTCTGCTGTCGATCACCGGCACCGGGCAGACGCCGAGCCGCGTCGGCATTTCCGTGGCGGACATCGCGGCGGGGACGTATGCATACTCCGGCATCCTGGCCGCGCTCCTCGCCCGCGAGCGCAGCGGGGAGGGCGCGACGCTCGACGTCTCGCTCTTCGACGCGCTGGCCGAGTGGATGTCGTTTCCCGCGTACTACACCGCGGGCGGATCCACGCTGCCGCGCAGCGGCCCCAACCACGTGTCGATCGCGCCGTACGGGCCGTTCCGCGGCGCCGACGGGGGCGAGCTCTTTCTCGCCGTCCAGAACGCGCGCGAGTGGACCGCGTTCTGCGCGCGCGTGCTCGAGCGCCCTGACATGGCAGAGGACCCGCGCTTTCGCACCAACGCGCAGCGCCTGCAGAACCGCGACGCGCTGCGCGCGGAGATCGAGGCGATCTTCGCGGCGCTTCCGCCCGACACGATCGCCGCGCGGCTCGACGACGCACGGATCGCCCACGCGCGGATGCACTCGGTGGAGGAGTTCCTCACGCATCCGCAGCTCACCGCGCGCAATCGGTGGCGCGACACCGCGTCCGAAGCAGGCACGCTGCGCACGCTGCTGCCGCCCGTGCACACCGACGGCGTCGAACCCGTCGTCGGCGCGGTGCCCGCGCTCGGCGAGCACACGCGCGCGATTCTTGCCGAGCTTGGTTTCACAGGACGCATCATCGAAAACTTGACCCGTCGGCCCGCCGGGGGTTAGAACGCTCGCAGCCGTTTACACCTCTATGAGGAGGAGCGAATGCGACGAGCCGTCACGACGCTGTCCGTGGTCGCCTTCAGCCTGTTCCTGCCGGTCGCGGTGTGGGCGCAGGCCACCCTGGCAGGCGAAGTCAGAGACGCATCCGGCGCCGTGCTGCCGGGTGTCACCGTGGAAGCCTCCAGTCCGGCGCTGATCGAAAAGGTGCGCACGGCCGTTACCGACGGCAACGGGCGGTACCGGATCGAAGCGCTTCAGCCCGGCGCATACACCCTCGCCTTCTCGCTGCCCGGCTTCGCCGGCGTGCGGCGCGAAGGTCTCTCCATCAGCGGCACCGGCGTCACGACGGTGGATGCGGAACTGCGGGTCGGCGGCGTGCAGGAAACGGTCACGGTGACCGGCGAAGCGTCGGTGGTCGACGTCACCAGCACGAAACGCGAGATCACGCTCGACAACGAGACGATGCGGAGCCTGCCGAGCGTGCGCAGCTACAGCTACCTCCTCACCACCGTGCCCGGACTGCAGACCAACGTCAACAACGTCAGCACCGGTCCGGTCTTCGCGATTTTTCCGATCCACGGCGGCCGCGGCGTCGAGTCGCGAGTGACCGTCGAGGGCCTGAACATCAGCAACCCACCCGGAGGCAACCAGCCGCCGAACTACACCGCCGACATCGGCAACGCGGCCGAGGTCACGATGACGACGTCCGGGGGCCTGGGCGAGGCCGAAACGGCCGGCCTCACGATGAACATCGTGCCAAAGCAGGGCGGCAACCAGATGTCCGGCCTGTTCTTCATGTCCGGGTTCTCGAGGCGCATGCAGTCGGACAACTTCACCAACGAGCTGCGGGCGCGCGGCGCCACGCAGCCGACCCCTGTGTACCGTGTCTACGACGTCAACACGGCGGTGGGCGGCCCGATTGCGAGGGACAGGCTCTGGTATTACATGAGCGTCCGCGTCCAGGGTCAGCGGCAGAACACGCTGAATGTCTATTACAACCAGAATGCGGGGAACGCGACCGCCTGGACGTACGTGCCGGATCTGAGCCGGCCGGCCTTCTCCGATCGCCTGTGGGAGAACTACACACCCCGCATCACGTGGCAGGCGACGACGCGCGACAAGTTCTCGTTCTCGTGGGACGAACAGCCGGTCTGCCGCACGTGCACGGGCACGACGTCGCTCACCGGCACGCCGAACTTCATCTTCCCAACGTCGCCCGAGGCGGATGGCACCGGCGAATTCAGTCCGCAGCGCGTGCAGACCGCGCGCTGGACGTCCCCGCGGACCAATCGCCTGCTCCTCGAAGCCGGACTCGGCACCACGTATTACCAGTGGGGCGGCCGCGAGCTCGACCCGAATCCGGCGCCAGATCTGGTGCAGGTGGTGAATATCGGCCAGACGATCGTGCCAGGCGTCGTGACCAACATGCGGTACCGGTCGCAAAGCTGGCTGAACAACCGGACGAGGGGTACGACCTGGAACGGAACAGCCTCGTACGTGACCGGCTCGCACAGCCTCAAGTTCGGGTACCAGGGCAACTTCTGGCGCGACGACCGCGAGATGCACACCAACAGCCAGAGACTGCAGTACACGTTCATCTTCGGCAACCCGGCGACCATCACGCAGTATGCGGCCCCCTACAACGTGAACGCGCGAGCCATGCAGGCGTCGCTGTACGTGCAGGACCAGTGGACGACCGGCCGGTGGACGCTCCAGGGTGCGCTCCGCTGGGACCATCCATGGAGCTGGTTTCCAGAACAGGTCCAGCCCGCGAGCCGCTTCTTCCCCGGCGCCACGTTCCCGCGCACCGACGGCGTGAAGGGGTACAACGACATCACGCCGCGGATGGGCGTGGCCTATGACGTGTTCGGCAACGGCAGGACCGCGCTCAAGGTGAACCTGGGCAAGTACCTCCAGGGCGCCAGCGTCAGTAACCTCGCGTACGCCGCGAACCCGTCGCTGCGGATCCCCGGGGGCGGCGGCGGCATCTTCCCGCCGTCGGTCAACCGTTCGTGGGTCGATGCCAACCGCAACTTCGTCCCGGACTGCAACTTGAACAACCCGCTGGCCAACGACGAGTGCGGCCAAATCAGCGACCTGCGGTTCGGCAGCAACCAGCTCATTGGCGCACAGTTCGATCCCGACCTGCTCGAAGGGTGGGGGCGCCGCCCATCGGACTGGGCGCTCGGGGTGTCGGTGCAGCAGGAGCTCTTCCCGCGCGCCTCGGTCGAGGTGGCCTATCACCGGCGGATGTTCACGATGTTCACGACCGGCGGCACCGTCACCGACAACCGCGCCGTGTCGCCCAATGACCTCGCCACCTTCACGCTGGCCGTGCCCGCCGATTCGCGCCTCCCGCGCGGCGGCACCGTAGGCCCGCTGTTCAACATGAACCCGAATGTCTTCGGCCGGGTCGATCAGCTCATCATGTCGACGGACAAGGTGGGCGACGACACGCGGGTGTTCAACGGCGTCAACGTGACGTTCACCCTGCGCGGCGCGAGGGGCGTGACGTTCTCGGGCGGCACCAGCACCGGCAAAGTGGTCAACGACTGGTGCGACATCCGCGCCGCAGTTCCGGAAGGGACGTACAACGGCGTGAGCGGGCTATTGAATCCGTACTGCCATGTCGAGTCGCCGTGGCAGACGGCGTTCCGCGGCCTCGTGACCTACACGATCCCGCGCCTCGACGTCATCGTCAGCTCGGTGTACCAGGACAAAGCGAACGTCGGCACCGACCAGCTCGTGTCGCTGCCCGCCAACTACACGCTCACGCCGGCAGATCTGGCGTCGGCGGCGGCGCAGGTCGGCCGGCCGCTGACGACAACGGGGGCGTTCACGGTCAACCTGCTCGAGTTCGGGGAGCTGTACGGGCCGCGCATCCGGCAGTGGGATTTCGCGGCGAAGAAGATCGTGCGCTTCGGATCGCAGCGGCTGACGCTGGGCGTGGATCTCTACAACCTGATGAACAACAACGTCACGCTCGGGTTCAACCCGACGTTCGCACCGAATGTTCGCGGCTGGCAGTCGCCGACCTCGTACATGAATCCGCGGGTCGCCCGGCTCAACGCGGAGTTCGCGTTCTAACGTAGGGTAGGGGCACGGCGCCGCCGTGCCCCTACGGAAGCTTGCCCTCGATCTCCAGGTACACCTGCCGCAGCGCGTCCGGCATGTTGTTGGCCGCTCGATACCAGTACTGGAACTCGCCGAGGTTGATGTTCCGGTAGGCGGTTTCGAGCGGCGTCTTCGCGGCGTGCAGCCGCCGTCCCTCCGACACGAGGTTCTCCAGCGCGCGGCGGAAGTTCACGAGCTCCTCGTTGAGGACCTCGGCGCTGTCCACGAACCCGTGGTCGGGCACGTACATCTTCGCCTTCATCGCCTCGGCCTTCTTCACCGTCTCGAGCCACTCGATCGGACGGCCGCTGCGGTTGCCGCCGACGGACGGATACAGGCGGTTGAAGAACACCTCGCCCATGAAGAGGATGCCCTCGCGCGGGAGATAGACCTGGAGGTCGCCGCCCGTGTGCGCGCGGCCAAGGAAGAGGATCTGAATCTCGGTGTCGCCCATACGGAGCGTGCGGCGGCCCGACACCGTTTCCTGCGGGACCGGGATCGTTCCCTTCTGCCGCTCGATCGCCGCCTTCGACGTCGGGTGCGCGATGAACGTGACGCTCGGCGGGAACGCGCTGTTGCCGGCGATGTGGTCGCCGTGATCCGCGCAGACGACCACGTACCGGATCGGCTGTGTCGTCAGCCGGCCGATCGCATCCACCAGGCGCTTGGTCTTGGCCACGCTGCCCTGGCCGTCGGCCACCAGGACGCCGTCGGTGGTGACGACAATCAGGCTGTTGGTCGTGAACGCGAGGTTGCCGTCGATTGAGCCGTTCAAGTCCTCGTAGGCGTAGACGTTCTCCGCCAGCTTCTTCAGCCGCGGGAAGTCGCTTTCGCTGAAGCCACGGACGGTGGCGTCGGCCGTGCGGACGATCTGTGCCTGGCCACGCGCCGCGCCGATTACTAGACTGACGGCTGTCGCCATGACAAGGAGCGCTCGCATGCGCAGACTATACCTGCTCGTCGTCTGTGTCGGGCTCGCGGGATGCTCCGGCTCGTCGGCGCCGACGTCGCCGACGCCCACGCCCTCGTCTTCGCCGACGCCCTCACCATCACCGGCCCCGGCACCTTCGCCCTCGCCTTCTCCCGGGCCTCCGGCGCAGGCCTTTCAAGTGGATTTGCCCGTGGCCGCGGGCGATACGGGGAGCAACGCCTACGGCATCTGGCCCTTCGGCGTGCACGGCAGCTCACATGCGGCCGACGGCCATCCCGGGTTCGACGTCGAGTTCCGGCCGGGCGCGCTCGTCCGGGCAGCCGCGGACGGAACGATCCTCAACGTCAGCGCGGACACGCAGTCGGCGGGCCGCTTCACGATCCGGATCGATCACGTCGCCGCCTCCGGCCGCTACGCGACCGACTACACGAACGTCGCCAACGTGACGTCCGGGATCACGCCTGGCGCGGCGGTCACGCGCGGCCAGCCGCTCGGCGCCGCCGGGACGCAGACGCAGTTCCTCGGCTCCTCGCAGGTGACGTGGGCGATGACCCACTTCCAGGTCAACGACTTCTCGCGCAACGAGGGGCTGACCAACCCGAACGCCGTGAGCCCCGAGGCGTATCTGACTGCGGCCGGACGCAGCGTCTTCGACGCGATCTGGCGCACGTCGGCGTACAACACGGAAATCTGCGAGCCGTTTCCGACCAACTCGCGCCTGCGGACGTTTCCGCTGACGCGGACGTGGACGCTGCGCAGCGGGTCGCTGCCCGCGCGAATCGACGTCCGCTGCGTCTCCGACAACAGCGTGGACTACGAGTACACGATGCGGAGCGCGGACGGCTCGGTCGTGGAATCCGGGGTGTGGAGAGTTGATTCGACCCCGAGGCCGGCTCGCGTGGACGTGCGGCCCTCGTCCGGCGCCGCGCGTCTTGGCGTCTACGACATCCTCAGCGACACGATGGAGCTGAACCTCGGGTCGCCGGGAGGCTCGCGGCCCTCGTCGGTCTCCGGCGGATCGACCTTCACCACTACCCCCTGAGGTCGTAGCAGAGCAGCCGCGGCCCGGTCCGGTTCAACGTGTCCCGCGTGTTCTGGACGACGTACAGCAGCCCCCGGCTCAGAACGGGCAGCGCCCACGACTCGCGTGCGGCGAACAGCCACGCGCGCGACATCTCGCGGTAGCCCTTCGGCGTCAGGTCGAGCCACATCAGGTGGCCGAGCTCCCCGAGGCACAGGAAGTGCCCGTCCACGGCGAGCAGCGATCCGCGGTACGGTCCGAGCACCTGCTGGCGCGCGCCGACCGTTTCCGTCCACTCCGGCACTTCGCGCCACACCACCTTGCCCGTCGCCGCTTCCACGCACGCCAGCGACGCGTCCGGCTCGTTGCGCCCGTCGAAGCCGTACAGGTACCCGTCGCGATGGATCGGCGTGTTCCAGTGCAGCGCGAACTCCTGCGTCGTCCAGACGACGCGGTGCGTGAAGTCGGGCCGGACCTCCACGAGCGCGCCGCCGGCGCGGTAGCTTGCGCTGACGAACACCTTGTTGTCGAAGACCACCGGGCACGACGCGTTCACCGACTCGTACGTGCGGCTCCGCCACGGGAACGAGAAGTCCACGGCGCCGGTCTCCGCATCGATCGACAGCAGGCCGCCGGTCGGCGGCATCGACTCGCCGCCCGCGAACACGAACACGCGCCGCCTGCCGTGCATCACGGCCGGCACCGGCGACGCGTAGCTCGGGCCCCATTCCGTACCGGCGCGCCACACGTCCTTGCCCGTCGTCTTGTCGAGGCCGACGACGCAGGGACCGCCGGGGGCGCCGACGTTGACGATGAGCAGGCGGCCTTCGACGAGCGGGGTGGACGCGGTGCCGAAGAAGTCCTGCGGCACGCGGTACTCGGCGCGCAGATCGCGGCGCCACAGCACCTTGCCCGATCCGAGATCGAACGCGTGCAGCTTCCCTTCGGCGCCGACGGTGAACACACGCGTGCCGTCGATGACGGGACTCGCCCGCGGCCCGTTGTTGTAGCCGTAGCGATCCTCGAATGCGGTGGGATAGCCGAAGCGCCACTGCCGCGCGCCGGTCTCCGCGTGCAGGCACTCGACGACTTCCTCGCCGCCGACTCGGTGAATGAACGCCAGGCGGGCGCCGGCGATCGCCGGCGACGCGTAGCTGGTGCCCTTCTGGAACTCCCAGACGAGCGGCGGCGGCAGCGTGCGGCGGAGCCGCGTCTCCGTGGAGACGCCGTTGTGCGTGGGGCCGAGGAACGAGGTCCAGTCGTGCGTGACCGCGCCGGCGGGAAGAGGCTTCGGCTTGCCGAGGACGCGGGTCTGCGCGTCCGCGGCGCGCCCCGCGAGGAGCTGCGCCGCGAACGCCTGGAGCATCGCCCGCCGCGAGAGCAGGCTCACACGCTAGAACGTGACCTTCTCGGCGTCGGCGAGGATCTGGTCGCGATAGACGGGTAGCGACCAGCCCTGCGTCGTGAGCTCGTCGACGCGCGCTCGAACCTTGCCGACGTAGGCCGGCTTGCTGCCGTACATCTTGCGGAGCTGCTCGGGCGAGAACGCGAGCTCGTAGCCGGTCAGCCCGCACAGCTGGTTGATGCCCTGCTCGCCGCGCAGCGCGACCCACGGCACCGTGTTCGGCGTCGGCGGCACGGCGCCGGTGTTGGGCACGCCGTAGCGCGCGACCGGCACGTCCACGTACGGCGAGCGGATGCCGCCCCGCGGGTTGCCGTGCTCGTCGAGCGCCATGAGGGATCCGTCGTTGTGCTCGTTGCGGTCCATGAGGATCCGGTCCGCGCGCGGCGGCACCGATCCCTTGTCCACCCACTGCAGCAGGTGGTTGAACGCCACCGACATGTAGGCGCTCATCGGGTACATCATGATCGGGTTCTTGCAGGGGTTCGGCCGGAACGCCGCCACGTCGCGCGTGTCGAGGTGCGGCATGCCCGGGAACTCGTAGACGCGGAACTGATCCCCCGGCATGTCGCCGTCCTGCCGGTTCGGCACGTTGCCGCGCATCGCCTCTGTCGTCGTCGGCACCTGGATCATCGGCACGTCGATCTGCCGGATGTTGGCGCCGTTGCTCGTAGGCAGGAAGCCGTCGTAGATCGGCTTCATGTCGGCGAGGCGCAGCACCATGTGCGCCGGCAGGTAGTTGACGAGCACGCCTGCCGAGGCCGACGTCCCGGCCAGGATCATCCTGCGAAGCGGCAGCCCCGCGAGCGGGTTCGCCGGGTCGTTCGAGCGGACGAGCGCGCCGACCTGCGCGATGATCTCGCTCGCCTGCCCCTGCTGGATCTGCAGGTCCTTGTAGCGCTCCGCGTTGAACTCGGCGAGCTGCGCGGGGTTGCTCGTCAGGATGTCCAGCCCGATGTGCCCCGACGTCATCGTGTAGAGATGCGTGAAGTGGAACATCCACGCATTGCCGCTCGGGTGCATCGACTCGGCGAGCACGAACCCGCTGAACCGTGCGTTGTCCGACGGGCGGCGCACGACGATGCGCGTCTTGTACGGCTGGCCGTTAGCGGTGCCGGTGACGAAGTACTCCTGCTCGACGTAGCGGTGCCGCGCGAGGTCGTTCCCCGGCGACAGCGACATCAGCGACGAGAACATCTTTCCCGGCGCGGTCACTTCGGCCGACGCCTTCGCGAGCGGTGACACCACCGGGCTCTGCGGCAGGTTCGACGGCTGCGCCTGGCCCTGGCGCCCCGGCGCCG